>NZ_CP092827.1:4620357-4925000 GCF_022533585.1 Pseudomonas sp. LS.1a | reverse complement strand
GCCCAAGAGTTCATATCGACGGCGGTGTTTGGCACCTCGATGTCGGCTCATCACATCCTGGGGCTGAAGCCGGTCCCAAGGGTATGGCTGTTCGCCATTTAAAGTGGTACGCGAGCTGGGTTTAGAACGTCGTGAGACAGTTCGGTCCCTATCTGCCGTGGACGTTTGAGATTTGAGAGGGGCTGCTCCTAGTACGAGAGGACCGGAGTGGACGAACCTCTGGTGTTCCGGTTGTCACGCCAGTGGCATTGCCGGGTAGCTATGTTCGGAAGAGATAACCGCTGAAAGCATCTAAGCGGGAAACTTGCCTCAAGATGAGATCTCACTGGGATCTTGAATCCCCTAAAGGGCCGTCGAAGACTACGACGTTGATAGGTTGGGTGTGTAAGCGCTGTGAGGCGTTGAGCTAACCAATACTAATTGCCCGTGAGGCTTGACCATATAACACCCAAGCAATTTGCTAGCGCAGATTGCGGTGGTGAAGACGAAAGAACCGAAAGTTCGCAACTTCACAAGATCACATATCCGGATTCGCTGGGCTGTCCATATGGACATTCTGGCAACAGAATTTCTTGACGACCATAGAGCATTGGAACCACCTGATCCCATCCCGAACTCAGTAGTGAAACGATGCATCGCCGATGGTAGTGTGGGGTTTCCCCATGTGAGAGTAGGTCATCGTCAAGATTCATTTCGCAAAACCCCTATCTGCGCCTGCAGGTAGGGGTTTTGTCTTTGTGGCGCAAAAACTCCCGGGCATACGCGCCCCCTGTGGGAGCGGGTTCACCCGCGAACACCGGCAAAGCCGGTGCCATCCACCGCGTCGCCTGTTTCGCGGGCTCGCCCGCTCCCACACTGATCGCGTCAGCCTGATGGCACTCGGCCCTTTCAGGCATCCGCGTGATATCGTTCCCCCTCAGCCACCAGCGCCTGCCAGAGACCTCCCGATGCCCAACACCACCCACCTCCACCCCGGCTTCATGATCGTCCACGGCAACCGCCTCGACGACCTGCGCAGCCTGGTGGTGAGCTGGATGCGTCGCTACCCCTTGGCGCCGCTGGAAAACGAAATCGCCCTGGTACAAAGCAATGGCATTGCCCAATGGCTCAAGCTGGCCCTGGCCGAAGACCCGCAGGACGATGACCAGGGCGGCTGTGGCATCGCCGCCGCCATCGACGTGCAACTGCCGGGCAGCTTCATGTGGCAGCTTTACCGCAGCGTGTTGGGCCGTGACGAAATTCCCGAAGTGTCCCTGCTCGACAAGGCACCGCTGACCTGGCGCCTGATGCGCCTGCTCCCGGCCTTGATCGAACGCCCGCATTTCGAGCCGCTGCGGCGCTTCCTCACCGACGACAGCGACCTGCGCAAGCGCTACCAGCTCGCCGAGCGGCTGGCCGACCTGTTCGACCAGTATCAGGTCTACCGCGCCGACTGGCTCAAGGATTGGGCCGCTGGCGAGCACATCCTCAACACCGCTCGCGGCGAGCGCAAGGCGCTGCCCCCGGGCAACCGCTGGCAGGCCGAGCTATGGCGTGCATTGCTGGAGGATGTGGGCGAGCAGGGCATGGCGCAGAGCCGCGCCGGGGTCCATCAGCGCTTCATCGAACGGATCAACAGCCTGGAACAGGCACCTGCCGGTCTGCCGGCCCGGGTGATCGTATTCGGCATCTCCTCGCTGCCAGCCCAGGCCCTTGAGGCACTGGCCGGTCTGGCACGCTTCAGCCAGGTGCTGCTGTGCGTGCACAACCCCTGTCGCCACCACTGGGCCGATATCGTTGCCGACAAGGACCTGCTGCGCCACCAGTACAAGCGCCAGCAACGCAAGCAGGGCATGCCCCTGCAGCTGGACGACCAGTCGCTGCACCAGCATGCCCATCCCTTGCTGGCCGCCTGGGGCAAGCAAGGCCGCGACTACATCAACCTGCTCGACAGCTACGACGACCCTGGCAGTTACCAGGGCGTGTTCAGCGATGGCCGCATCGACCTGTTCAGTGACGGCTCGCCCACCACGCTGCTCAACCAGCTGCAGGACGATATCCTCGAACTGCGCCCGCTCGCCGAAACCCGCGAGCGGTGGCATCCAGTTGACCCGGCGAAGGACCGCTCGATCCGCTTCCACATCGCCCATAGCCCGCAACGCGAAGTGGAGATCCTCCACGATCAGCTGCTGGCCCGGTTCAGTGCCGACCCTACCCTGCGCCCACGTGACGTGATCGTCATGCTGCCGGCCATCGACACCTACGCGCCGCATATCCGCGCCGTATTCGGCCAGTTGCAGCGCAACGACCTGCGTTACATACCGTTTACCCTGACCGACCAGGGCCAGCGTGGCCGCGAACCCTTGCTGATTGCCCTCGAACACCTGCTCAAGCTGCCGGACAGCCGCTTCGCGGTCAGCGAAGTGCTCGACCTGCTGGACGTACCGGCAGTGCGGGCCCGTTTCGGCATTCGTGAAAACGACCTGCCCACGCTGCACCGCTGGATCGAGGGGGCCGGCATCCGCTGGGGCCTCAATGCCGAGCAGCGGGCCAGCCTGGGCTTGCCCGCAGGGCTTGAGCAGAACAGCTGGCGGTTCGGCCTGCGGCGCATGCTGCTGGGTTATGCCGTGGGCGTGGGCGAGGCCTGTGATGGCATCGAACCCTACGATGAAATCGGTGGCCTGGATGCGGCACTGATCGGCCCGCTGGTCGCCTTGCTCGACGCCCTCGACGTGGCCAGCCAGGCCTTGTCCGAGCCTGCCACTGTCAGCCAGTGGGGCGAGCGCCTGCATGCCTTGCTGCAGGTGTTTTTCCTGGCCGAGGGCGAGCGCGACGAGTTCCTGCTGATGCAGTTGCAGGATCTGCGCGATAGCTGGCTTGAAGTGTGCGAGGCCGTCGGCCTGCAAGACCCATTGCCGCTGACCGTAGTGCGTGAAGCCTGGCTGTCGGGCCTTGACCAGGGCAAGTTGTCCCAGCGCTTCCTCGCCGGCTCGGTGAACTTCTGCACCCTCATGCCGATGCGCGCCATCCCGTTCCGGGTGGTCTGCCTGCTGGGCATGAACGATGGCGATTACCCCCGCGCCCAACAGCCGCTGGACTTCGACCTGATGGCCAGCGACTATCGCCCCGGCGACCGCTCGCGCCGTGAGGATGACCGTTACCTGCTGCTCGAAGCGCTGCTGTCGGCACGCGACCAGCTGTATGTCAGCTGGGTCGGGCGCAGTATCCGCGACAACAGCGAACGCCCGGCCTCGGTGCTGATCGGCCAGTTGCGCGATCACCTGGCGGCCGGCTGGCAGCTGGCAGGCGCGGAGCAGGGGCAGCCAGCACAACCGGGTGAGCACCTGTTGCACGCCCTGACCCAGGAGCACCCGCTGCAACCGTTCAGCCCACGCTACTTCCAGAAGGGCAGCCCGCTGTTCAGCTTTGCCCACGAATGGCAGGTGCTGCACCAGCAGGGCCAGGAAGACGAGCAGGGCGACCCAGGCCTGCCGCCTTACCATGACGATGAGGCCTTGAGCCTGACCCAGCTGAATGACTTCCTGCGCCACCCGGTGCGGCACTTCTTCAGCCAGCGTTTGAAGGTGTACTTCGAAGCGCTGGAAGCGCCGACCCCGGACGAGGAACCCTTCGTCCTCGACACCCTGCAACGCTACGGCGCCAGTGAAAGCCTGCTTGGTGCAGCGCTGGCCGAGCCGGACAATGCCGAACAGGCCCTGCAGGCCCAGGCTCGGCGCTTGCAGGCCTGCGGCATGCTGCCACTGGCCGGTTTCGGCGAACTGCTGCAGCGCGAGCTGATCGAGCCCCTGCCAGACCTGCTGCAACGCCACCGCCAGCTATTGCAACGCTGGCCACAGCTGGTCGAAGGCGCATTGCCGGTGCATTTCGAGCACGGCCCGCACCGTCTTGAAGGCTGGCTGGGCCGGGTATTCCAGGCGGATGACCAGAGCCTGCTCGGCATCACCACCGTACCCAACACCATCAGCGCCGGGCGTAACGCCCTCAAGTGGCACCGCCTGATTGCGCCCTGGGTCACGCACCTGGCGGCCTGCGCAGCGGGTTACCCCTATAACAGCGCGTTGGTGGCCAGCGACCTGACCCTGCTGCTTGCGCCGCTGCCGCAAGCGCAGGCGGCGCAACTGCTGGGCGACCTGCTGGTGGCCCGCCAGGCGGCGATGAATGCGCCGTTGCCGGTCGCGGCCAAGACCGCGTTCGCCTGGCTGGCCCAGGACGATAGCGACAAAGCCCTGGCTGCTGCAGCCCGCGCCTACGAAGGTGACGAGCGCACCAGCTTCGGCGAGCGCAGTGAAAGCATCGCCCTGGCCCGCCAGTTCCGCGACTTTGCCGCGCTCACCGCCGATGAAACCTTCGAAGGCTGGTGCGAAGCCTTGTACCGCCCATTGTTCAACGCCCCGTGGCAAACCCTGGGCAACCCGGAGAAAGGCGCATGACCCAGGACCGTCCCCTGGCACTGAGTTTCCCCCTGCATGGCAGCCAGCTGATCGAGGCCAGCGCCGGCACGGGCAAAACCTTCACCATTTCGGCGCTGTACCTGCGCCTGATCCTCGGTCACGGTGGCGAGCAGGGCTTCGACCGCGAGCTGCTACCACCGCAAATCCTCGTGGTGACCTTCACCGACGCCGCCACCAAGGAACTGCGTGAACGTATCCGTGCGCGCCTGGCCGAAGCTGCGCGGTTCTTCCGTGGCGAGCTGGAGGCGGCCGACCCGCTGCTGCACCAACTGCGTGACGACTACCCGGAAGAAGCCTGGCCACGTTGTGCCGGCCGCCTGGAAATCGCCGTGCAGTGGATGGACGAGGCTGCGGTGTCGACCATTCACGGCTGGTGCCAGCGCATGCTGCGCGAACATGCCTTCGACAGCGGCAGCCTGTTCACCCAGACCCTGGAAACCGACCACAGCGAGCTGCTGGGTCAGGTCATGCGCGACTACTGGCGGCGCTTCTGCTACGGCATGCAAGGCGATGCGCTGGCCTGGGTGCGTGGCCACTGGGGCAGCCCCGACGCCTTGCTGCCGCGGATCCGCCCGCTGTTCGGTCGCGTGCGCGCCCAGCAGGACGGGCCAGAGCCGGCGGCGCTGATCCAGGCATCGCTGCAGCAGCGTGGCGAGCAGTTGGCCCGGCTCAAGGCGCCCTGGGCGCAGTGGGCCGAGGAATTGCGGCAGATCTGCCGTGATGCGCTGGCCGCCAAGCAGGTCGACGGCCGCAAGATGCAGGCCCGTTACTTCGAACCTTGGTTCGACAAGCTCTGCGCCTGGGCCGCAGACGAACAACTGGTGGAGCTCGACCTGGGCACCGGCTTCACCCGCCTGACCCCGGCGGGCATGGCGGAAGCCTGGAAGGGCGAGCCACCCGAGCACCCGGCCCTCTATGCCATGCAGAGCTTGCAGCAGCAGTTGCAGGCGCTGGATAGCCCGGATGCCCCATTGCTCGAGCATGCCGCCAACTGGGTATCGGCGCGCTTCGAAGTGGAGAAACGCCGGCGTGCGGAAATGGGCTTCGACGACATGCTCCTGCGCCTGCAGCACGCCCTGGCCAGCGAGGCCGGCGAGCGCCTGGCCAGCCTGATTCGCGAACAGTTCCCGGTGGCGTTGATCGACGAGTTCCAGGACACCGACCCGGTGCAGTACGGCATCTTCGAGCGCATCTACCAGATCAGCGAAAACCGCGCCGAAACCGGCCTGTTCATGATTGGCGACCCCAAGCAGGCGATCTATGCCTTCCGTGGCGCCGACATCTACACCTACCTTGCCGCCCGCCGTGCCACTAGTGGTCGGCTGCACAGCCTGGACACCAACTACCGCTCCAGCAAGGCCATGGTCGCGGCGGTCAATCAGGTGTTCCTGCAGGCCGAAGCGCGTCAGGCAGGGCGCGGTGCATTCCTGTTCCGCGAGGCCGATGACAACCCGCTGCCGTTCATCGAGGTCCGCGCCAAAGGCCGTGGCGAGCAGCTGTTGATCGACGGTGAAACCTGCGCAGCGCTGCAATGCTGGCATCTGCAGAGCGAAGAACCGGTCTCCGGCAGCGTTTACCGCCAGCAACTGGCAGCCAGTTGCGCCAGCCATATCGTCGCCTTGCTCAATGGTGGCCAGCAGGGCACGGCTGGTTTCCAGAATGCCGATGGCGAACTGCGCCCGTGCCTGCCATCGGACATCGCCATCCTGGTGCGCGATGGCCATGAGGCGCAAATGGTCCGCGCTGAGCTGGCCGCGCGCGAGGTGCGTAGCGTGTACCTCTCCGACAAGGACTCGGTATTCGCCGCCCAGGAAGCCCACGACCTGCTGGCCTGGCTCAAGGCCTGCGCCGAGCCCGACTCGGAGCGCCTGCTCAAGGCCGCCCTGGCCAGCCTCACCCTCGATCTGTCGCTGGCTGCGCTGGACCGCCTGAACCAGGACGAGCGGGTCTGGGAAGACTGGGTCATGCGTTTTCGGCGTTACCGCGACACCTGGCAGCGCCAGGGCGTGCTGCCAATGCTGCGGCACCTGCTGCATGACTTCCAGCTGCCGCGCACGCTGATCCGCCGCAGCGACGGCGAGCGGGTGCTGACCAACCTGCTGCACCTGGCCGAGTTGCTGCAACAGGCCGCAGGCGAGCTGGACGGCGAACAGGCGCTGATCCGCCACCTGGCCGAGCACCTGGCCAGTTCCGGGCAGGCCGGTGAAGAGCAGATCCTGCGCCTGGAGAGTGACGAGCAGCTGGTGAAAGTGGTGACCATCCACAAGTCCAAGGGCCTGGAATACCCCTTGGTCTACCTGCCGTTCATCTGCACCAGCAAGCCGGTGGACGGCAGCCGCCTGCCGCTGGCCTGGCATGATAGCCAGGGCAACGCCCATCTCACCCTCACACCGGACCAGGAACAGATCGACCGTGCCGACGACGAGCGCCTGGCCGAAGACCTGCGCCTGCTCTACGTGGCCCTGACCCGTGCCCAGCATGCCTGCTGGCTGGGTGTCGCCGACCTCAAGCGTGGCAACCAGAAGAGCTCGCAACTGCACCGCTCGGCGCTCGGCTACCTGCTGGGTGGCGGCCTCGCCTTGCCGGGCTCGCAGCAACTGACGGACTGGTTGCAGGCCCTGGCCGCGACGTGTCCGCACATCAGCTGCCCGGGCTTGCCGCAGGCGGATGAACAGGTGTATCGCATGCCGCACGCCGAAAGCGAGTTGCTGCCTGCTCGCAAGCCGCGCCGTGCGGCGGGGGCCGAGCATTGGTGGATTGCCTCGTACAGTGCCCTGCGCGTCGGCGACCAGACCCTCGGTGCCGACAGCTCCCAGGCCCAGCAGTTACTGGATGATGAAGTGGTCGATACCCAGGTGCTGCGTGAGGTCCCGGCCGACAGTGGCGATATCCACCGCTTCCCGCGCGGGTCCAACCCCGGCACCTTCCTGCATGGCTTGCTGGAATGGGTTGGCCGCGAGGGCTTCAGCCAGGTCAGCGGCAATGCGCAACTGATCGAGCGAACCGTTGGCCAGCGCTGCAACCGTCGTGACTGGATCGGCTGGATTCCCACCCTGACCCACTGGCTGCAGCGCCTGCTGGGCGAAGCGCTGCCGCTGCCGGGCAACGACCTCAGCGTGACGCTCGGGCAGTTGCGCCACTACCAGATAGAAATGGAGTTCTGGTTCGCCAGCCACCAGGTCGATGCCGAACAACTCGATCGCCTGGTGGCACGCCACACTCACCCTGGCCTGGCACGCCCGGCGGCGCAGCCGACCGTGCTCAATGGCATGTTCAAAGGGTTCATCGACCTGGCCTTCGAGCTGGACGGGCGTTACTACGTGACCGACTACAAGTCCAACTGGCTGGGCCCGGACATCCAGGCCTACGATGCCCTGGCCATGGAAAAGGCCATCCTCGAACATCGCTACGACCTGCAGTACGTGCTGTACCTGCTGGCCCTGCACCGCCAGTTGCGCGCCCGCCTGCCGGACTACGACTACGACCGCCATGTCGGCGGCGCCCTGTTCATCTTCTTGCGAGGCGCCAGCAGCAGCGGCCACGGCGTTTACCACGCCAAGCCACCGCGTGAGCTGATCGAAAGCCTCGATGCGCTGTTCCGTGGCGAGCACCCGCCCGCACAGCAGGACCTGTTTGCCGGAGCCGTGATATGAGCCGAAGCCTTGTCGACCTGTTGCCCACCCCGCTGCACGCCGAGCACCTGCTCGCACTGGCGCCACAGCGTGACAGCGGCGACCTGCTGCAACTGCTCGACCGCTGGGTAGAGCGGGGCTGGCTGCGTGCCCTGGACCGTGCGTTCGTATCGTTCCTGGAAGAGCGAGTCCCTGGTAGCGACCCCCTGCTGTTGCTGGCCGCCGCCCTGGCCAGTCACCAGCTGGGCCACGGCCATGTCTGCCTCGACCTGCAGCAAACCCTGGCCGAGCCCGATTTCGCCCTGTCGTTGCCGCCCGAAGGCGACGCCTTGACCGGCCCCTTGCTGCTGCCCTCGCAATTGCTGGCCAACCTCGACCTGCACGCCTGGCGCCAGCGCATTGCCGCCAGCCCCCTGGTGGCCGCCGGCGATACCCCTGGCCAGCAGGCGCGGCCTCTGGTGCTTAGCGGCGAGCGCCTGTACCTGCGCCGTTACTGGAGTTACGAGCGGCGCATCGACCATACCCTGCGCCAGCGCCTGACCCTGGCCGAAGCGCCTCCAGCCGACCTGCCTGGCCGCCTCGCGCAGCTGTTCGACGGTGGTGCGCCGGCTGGCCAGGTGGACTGGCAGAAGCTCGCCTGTGCCCTGGCCACCCGCGCCGGCTTCAGCATCATCACCGGCGGCCCCGGCACGGGTAAGACCACTACCGTGGTGCGCCTTTTGGCCTTGCTGCAGGCGCCGGCGGTGGAGCAGGGCAGGCCGCTGCGCATTCGCCTGGCCGCGCCGACCGGCAAGGCAGCCGCGCGCCTGACCGAATCCATTGGCCAGCAGGTCGAGCGCCTGCAGGTCAGCGCCGAGGTGCGCGGGCAAATCCCGACCGAGGTCAGCACCGTGCACCGCTTGCTCGGCAGCCGCCCCGGTTCGCGGCACTTCCGCCACCATGCCGGCAACCCGCTGCCGTTGGACGTGCTGGTGGTCGATGAAGCGTCGATGATCGACCTGGAAATGATGGCCAACCTGCTCGATGCCCTGCCGCCACGGGCACGCCTGGTGCTGCTGGGCGACAAGGACCAGCTGGCCTCGGTCGAGGCCGGTGCGGTATTGGGTGACCTGTGTCGGGATGCCGAGGAGGGCTGTTACTCCCCGGCGACCGAGGCGTGGCTGGAACAGACCGGTGGTGAGTCGCTGGCGGGCAGTGGCCTCAAGGCCGGCGATGAGCAACGCAACCCGTTGGCCCAGCAGGTGGTGATGCTGCGCTTTTCGCGGCGTTTCGGCGAAGGTAGCGGCATTGGCCAACTGGCCCGGCTGGTCAATCGTCAGGACTCCCACGCGGCACGCAACCTGCTGGCCGCACCGCCGCCCGATGTGCACAGCCTGGCCCTGAAGCACGAACAGGACCGTGCCTTCGACCGCCTGCTGCTCGACGGCCTCAACCGCGGCAGCGACGGCCCGCAGGGTTACCGCAGCTACCTGCGCACCCTTGGCCGCTTCCGCCCGGCACTCGATACCGCCGTTGACGACCCCGCGTGGGAGCAATGGGCGGGCAAGGTGCTGCACAGCTTCGAGGACTTCCAGCTGCTGTGCGCGGTACGCCGGGGCGCCTGGGGTGTCGAAGGCCTCAACGAGCGGGTGGCGCGGGTGCTGCACAATGCGGGGCTGATCGACAGCCAGCAGCCCTGGTACGAAGGGCGCCCGGTGCTGGTGACCCGCAACGACTACGGCCTGGGCCTGATGAACGGTGACATCGGCATTGCCCTGCGCCTGCCGGATGAGCGCGGCGAGCCCCTGCTGCGCGTGGCCTTCCCGCGTAACGACGGCAGTGGCGGCGTGCGCTTCGTCCTGCCCAGCCGGCTGAATGAAGTGGAAACGGTATTCGCCATGACCGTGCACAAGTCCCAGGGCTCGGAGTTCAGCCACACCGCGCTGGTGCTACCGGATGCGCTCAACCCGGTGCTGACCAAGGAGCTGGTATACACCGGCATCACCCGCGCCAAGCACTGCTTTAGCCTGGTCGAGCCTCGCCAGGGTATTTTCGAAGAAGCGGTTGCGCGCAAGGTGCGGCGTATTTCCGGGTTGATGCTGGAGCAGGTTTAGCCCTGTAGTGAGCCAAAAGGAGATCCTCTGTGGGAGCGGGCGCGCCCGCGAACACGGGCGCAGCCTGTGCCAACCACCGTGGTGCCTGCTTCGCGGGCACGCCCGCTCCCACAGGGATCGCATTAGCTCCGCGCCTTTCATACAAGCATGCGGCCATGTGCTATCGTTGCGCCGATATTGGAAAGGGCCTTAAGAGATTTCCCACATGAACATGGCCGCCAGGCGAGTGATGAGCTGTGCGCTTTCGCTATTGCTGGCCGCCCTGTTCCTTTCCGCAGGCCCGGCCCAGGCAGACCCCGCCATGACTGCCGCCCAGGCGCAGCAACGGGCCAAGGCCGTCACCCAGGTGGTGCTGGGCATCTTCAGCTATGCCCGCTGGCCCGTCGAACCCTCGCCTTTGCGCCTGTGCCTGGTCGGCCCGACCGAATACGCCGATGACCTGATCAAAGGCCATGTGCAGGAGTCCGGCCGACCGCTGCAGGTGCGGCGTCTGCTGGCAGGCGATAGCCAGGTCGCCCAGGCCTGCGACGCCATCTACATCGGCAAGCTCGACCAAGGCCAGCGCGACCGGCTGTTCGAGCGTGTCAGTGGCCACCCGGTGCTGAGCATCAGCGAGGCAGACGACCCGTGCACGGTCGGCAGCCTGTTCTGCTTGCGGGTCAGCGACCAGCAGGTAGCCTTCGAAGTCAACCTCGACTCGGTGGCACGTTCCGGCGTGCGCATCCACCCCAGCGTGCTGCAATTGTCGCGGCGCCGGGCAGGTCAGCCATGAAGCCGACCCGTAAGCGCGGCGTGCGCCCGACCCTGCGTTCGGTGCTGGGCCGTGGCCACCTCAGCGTCGCCTTGCTCGCCGTGGGCCTGGCCGGTATTTCCCTGACCCTGCTGGGCGTGCTCGCCCTGCGTGTTTACGCCAACGACAACCTGCAGCTGATCGCCCGCTCGATCAGCTACACCGTGGAAGCGGCGGTGGTGTTTGACGACAGCGCTGCGGCCAATGAATCGCTAGCGCTGATCGCCAGTGCCGAGGAAGTGGCCGAAGCCAGGGTCTTCAATAGCGAAGGCGAGCAACTGGCGCATTGGCAGCGCAGCGATACCGGCGTGCTAGCGCGGCTGGAGACGCAGGTTGCCACCGCCTTGCTGGATGAACCGGTCAATCTGCCGATTACGCACCAGCAACAGCAGGTCGGGCGCATCGAACTGGTCGGCCAGGGGCGAAGCCTGTTGCTGTTCCTGCTCAGTGGACTGGCCGGCATCCTGTTCTGCACGGTGCTCAGCGCCTTGGCTGCCCAATACCTGTCGCGGCGTCTGCTCAGTGATATCGTCCGCCCGCTGCGCGGCCTGGCCAGTGTTGCTCACGCCGCCCGCCGCGAGCGCAGTTTCGACCGGCGCGTGCCGGAAGCGCCGATTGCCGAGCTCAACGAACTGGGCAATGACTTCAATGCCCTGCTGGACGAGCTGGAGGTTTGGCACAGCCACCTGCAAAACGAAAACCAGACCCTGGCCCACCAGGCCAGCCATGACAGCCTGACCGGCCTGCCCAACCGCGCCTTCTTCGAGGGGCGCCTGAGCCGCAGCGTGCGCAATGCAGAACGGAAGCAGGACCACCTAGCGCTGCTGTTTCTCGACAGCGACCACTTCAAGCAGATCAACGACACCCTCGGCCATGCGGTGGGCGACGAAGTGCTGATCAGCGTGGCCGACCGCGTGCGCGCCCAGTTGCGCGAGCACGACCTGGTGGCGCGCCTGGGTGGCGACGAGTTCGCCGTGCTGCTGACGCCTTTGCAGTCGCGCCAGGACGCCGAGGACATTGCCGAGAAGATCGTTGCCAGCATGAAGTTGCCGGTGCAGCTGGACAGTGGCCGCAGTATCGCCACCTCGTTGAGTGTCGGTATTGCCTATTACCCGGATGACGGCGCTGACCCCGCCAGTCTTCTGAATGCTGCCGATGCGGCGATGTACCAGGCCAAGCGCAAACGCCGTGGCCATTGGCAAGTGGCGCAGACGGAACAGTCCGCCGGTGAAAACAACAACAGGAGTTGAACCCGTGATACAGGCTTTGCGTTTCCCCCTTTGGGCATTGCTGCTCGCCGTGCTGGCACTGACCGGTTGCCAGAGCACGCCACCCAAAGGCCTGACGGCCGAACAGATTGCCGTGCTCAAGCGTGAAGGTTTTACCCCGACCGACGAAGGATGGGCCTACGACTTGTCCGGCAAGGTGCTGTTCGGCAGCGATCTGGACAGCCTCAACAGCCAGAGCCAGGCGATCGTCGAGCGCATTGGCAAGGCGCTACTCAGCGTTGGCATCCAGGGCGTGCGGGTGGACGGGCATGCCGATTCGTCGGGCAAGGCGGCGTATAACCAGCAACTCTCAGAGCGCCGCGCGCAGAGCGTGGCCAAGGCGCTGGTCGAGGTAGGCATGCAGGCGCAGAACATCCAGTCCCGTGGCCTTGGCAGTAGCCAGCCGGTGGCGGACAACCGCACCAGCGCCGGGCGTACCGAGAACCGGCGCGTGTCCATTGTGGTGGCTTCCTACTGACCGCAGCCTCACAGGCCAGCACATCCGCGTGGAACGGGCTTGCCCGCGAAGCAGGCGACTCGGTGCCTGGCACCGGCTGCGCCGGTGTTCGCGGGCACACCCGCTCCTACAGGTCCTGCGCATGCCTTGAATCCGGCGCAGACCTTGTGGGGAGCTGGCTTGCCGGCGATGGCTACGCAGCAGCCCCCTCATTCCTGAGCAAAGCGCATCTCTCGGGTCTCGCCCATCAACAACGGCGCATTCGCCTCCGTCACCCCTCGGATGTAATCCCAAAGCAGGGTAATCCGCTTCAACTTGCGCAAATCCTCCCGGCAATACATCCAGAACTGCCGCGTCACCTCGATCTCTTCCGGCAACACCGTCACCAGCCGCGGGTCCTGCGCAGCCAGGAAGCACGGCAAGATCGCCAGCCCACGCCCCTGCAACGCTGCCGTGTACTGCGCAATCACGCTGGTACTGCGCAAATGCGCGCTGGCGCTGGGGATCAGGTTGGCCAGGTACAGCAGCTCCGAACTGAACGCCAGGTCGTCCACGTAACTGATGAACGGGTGCCTGGCCAGGTCCGCGATCTGGTTGATCGGTGCGTGGTTGTCCAGGTAGTCCTGGGTCGCGTACAGCCGCAAGCGGTAGTCGCACAGCTTGCAACATACATAAGGGCCGTGTTCCGGCCGCTCCAGGGCGATGACGATGTCCGCCTCGCGCTTGGACAGGCTGATGAAGTGCGGCAGCGGCAGGATATCCACCGAAATCGCCGGGTAGGCATCGACAAAGTGGCTTAGCTGCGGGGTGACGAAGAAGCTGCCGAAGCCTTCGGTGCAGCCCATGCGCACGTGCCCCGACAACGCCACGCCTGACCCCGACACCTGCTCGCAAGCCATGTGCAGCGTGCTCTCGATCGACTCGGCATAACTCAGCAGGCGTTGGCCCTCGGCGGTGAGGACAAAGCCGTTGGTCCGGGATTTCTCGAACAGCAAGGTGCCCAGTGCCCCCTCCAGCGAGCTGATGCGCCTCGACACCGTGGTGTAGTCCACGTTCAGGCGCTTGGCGGCGCTGCTGGCCTTGCGGGTACGCGCCACTTCAAGGAAGAACTTCAGGTCGTCCCAGTTGAGTGCACTCAGGGATGTGAGGTCTTTTTGCATGATGATCCGGTTTTTTTGTGCGTTCTTGTTGGATGTTTGCACATCTATACTCGAAACAAGCCTCAGGACGCCACCTCGCGTTTGCCCGGCAATGGCGATCTCGTCCCGACAATAATTCCAAGGAGAACGCAGATGAACGCACCGCAATCCCCTAACCAGACCAAAATCGAGCAGGTCAAGCTGCTGATCGACGGCCAATGGGTCGAGTCCAAGACCACCGAATGGCGCGACATCGTCAACCCGGCTACCCAAGAAGTGCTGGCGCGCGTACCGTTCGCCACCGTCGAAGAAGTCGACGCAGCCGTCGCCGCTGCCCACCGCGCCTTCCAGACCTGGCGTAACACGCCGATCGGCGCGCGCATGCGCATCATGCTCAAGCTGCAGGCGCTGATCCGCGAACACACCAAACGCATCGCCCAGGTCCTCAGTGCCGAGCAGGGCAAGACCCTGGCTGACGCCGAAGGCGATATCTTCCGCGGCCTGGAAGTGGTCGAGCACGCCGCCTCCATCGGCACCCTGCAGATGGGCGAATTCGCCGAGAACGTTGCCGGCGGCGTCGATACCTACACCCTGCGCCAGCCGATCGGCGTGTGCGCCGGCATCACCCCGTTCAACTTCCCGGCGATGATCCCGCTGTGGATGTTCCCCATGGCCATCGTCTGCGGCAATACCTTCGTGCTCAAGCCGTCCGAGCAGGACCCGCTGTCGACCATGCTGCTGGTCGAGCTGGCGCTGGAAGCCGGCATACCGGCCGGCGTGCTCAACGTGGTGCACGGCGGCAAGCAGGTGGTGGATGCCATTTGCACCCACCAGGACATCAAGGCGATTTCCTTCGTCGGCTCCACCGAAGTGGGCACCCACGTGTACAACCTGGGCAGCCAGCACGGCAAGCGCGTGCAGTCGATGATGGGCGCCAAGAACCACGCGGTGGTGCTGCCCGATGCCAACCGCACGCAAACCGTCAACGCCCTGGTCGGTGCCGCCTTCGGCGCGGCGGGCCAGCGCTGCATGGCCACTTCGGTGGCGGTGCTGGTGGGCAAGGCCCGCGAATGGCTGCCGGATATCAAGGAAGCGGCCAGCAAGCTCAAGGTCAGTGCCGGCTGCGAGCCAGGCACCGATGTCGGCCCGGTGGTTTCCAAGCGCGCCAAGGAGCGTGTGCTGGGCCTGATCGAAAGCGGTATCAAGGAAGGCGCCAAGCTGGAGCTCGACGGCCGTGACGTCAAGGTGCCAGGTTACGAGCAAGGCAATTTCGTCGGCCCGACCCTGTTCTCGGGCGTGAAGACCGACATGCAGGTTTACACCCAGGAAATCTTCGGCCCGGTGCTGGTGACCCTGGAGGTCGATACCCTCGATGAGGCCATCGCCCTGGTCAACGCCAACCCGTTCGGCAATGGCACCGGCCTGTTCACCCAGAGCGGCGCGGCAGCACGCAAGTTCCAGAGCGAAATCGACATTGGCCAGGTCGGTATCAACATCCCGATCCCGGTACCGGTACCGTTCTTCAGCTTCACCGGCTCGCGTGGCTCCAAGCTCGGCGACCTCGGCCCGTACGGCAAGCAAGTGGTGCAGTTCTACACTCAGACCAAGACCGTCACCGCCCGCTGGTTCGATGACGACAGTGTCAATGACGGTGTGAACACCACCATCAGCCTGCGTTAAGGAGACAGTCATGCGTATCGCATTCATCGGCCTCGGCAACATGGGCGCACCCATGGCCCGCAACCTGATCAAGGCCGGGCACCAACTGAACCTGTTCGACCTGAACAAGGTCGTGCTGGCCGAGCTGGCAGAACTGGGCGGGCAGGTCAGCCCCTCGCCCAAGGACGCGGCGGCCAACAGCGAGCTGGTGATCACCATGCTGCCGGCTGCTGCGCATGTGCGCAGCGTGTACCTGAACGAAGACGGTGTGCTGGCAGGCATTCGCCCGGGCACGCCGACCGTGGATTGCAGCACCATCGACCCGCAGACTGCGCGTGATGTGTCCAAGGCCGCAGCGGCCAAGGGCGTGGACATGGGTGATGCGCCGGTGTCCGGTGGCACTGGCGGCGCGGCGGCAGGCACCCTGACCTTCATGGTGGGTGCCAGCGCCGAGTTGTTCGCCACCCTCAAGCCGGTACTGGAGCAGATGGGCCGCAACATCGTGCACTGCGGTGAAGTCGGCACCGGGCAGATTGCCAAGATCTGCAACAACCTGCTGCTGGGCATCTCGATGATCGGCGTGTCCGAGGCCATGGCCCTGGGCAACGCGCTGGGCATCGACACCAAGGTGCTGGCCGGTATCATCAACAGTTCGACCGGGCGTTGCTGGAGCTCGGACACCTACAACCCGTGGCCGGGCATCATCGAAACCGCGCCGGCCTCGCGTGGCTATACCGGTGGCTTTGGCGCCGAGCTGATGCTCAAGGACCTGGGGCTGGCCACCGAGGCAGCACGCCAGGCACATCAACCGGTGATCCTGGGGGCCGTGGCCCAGCAGCTGTACCAGGCCATGAGCCTGCGCGGCGAGGGTGGCAAGGACTTCTCGGCGATCGTCGAGGGTTATCGTAAGAAGGATTGACGAGCGAGGACTTTATCGCGGGCCGGGCGGCCTTCCCTCTGTAACTGCGCACCAGAGGGGAGGGGGCCCGTACTGCGATGTTTTTTGAGCATTATTTAGGCAAGGGGGGTAAGTAATACATGAAAACTCCCAAACCAAAAAATGCGATAGTCAATATCAAAAGCGAGGAGCCCATGAAGATTAGGAGGGTCTTGATTTTTGAAGGTAGATTATTTATTTCCTTGATGTCAATGAGGTTTTTTCGTGCATAGATTTTAGGAGTGAGCAGTATGAATGATATATTCGTTAGTCGAAAGAATTTTCCCATCAAGCCAGCATGTAGCCAGAGTTTCTTTTCGCCGGTTATTGCATTGCAATTTAATAAAAATCCTTCAATGTAATCAATTTTGCGGTGAGCGATATATATTGTTAATGCCAGGTTCAAGAAAAGTAAAGTTGTGACTGTCATGCTGTAGACTAAAAAAATCCAGTGCATGATTGTCATGTTGCTACTGCCTCGTATAGAAGTTCCCCAGCCCAGGCGCCTGCTTCATTCCCAAATTTTCCGCCTGCCATTCCCCCCACTGTACCGCCGAATATCCCACAAGCGAGTGCTCCGGTTCCACCTGTCGCTACGCCAAACACCACGCTGCAAGCAGCACCAAGAAGAAGCTTGCCACTGGCTGCCCCAGCAGTAGTACCCAACAAGCCCAAGGTTAATGAACTAACCTCGACATAATGCGCCTTTTTGCATTCCTCCTCGCGTCCGAGCGTACAGGCTTTATGTATCTCCAGTCCCGTGGCAGCGACGTCTAATGCAATCCCTACATACGTTCCTTTCTTGATCAAATTAGCAGCCGTCGCCACGCCTGAGACTTTGTTGGCATATCCTGCAATCTCGCCGGTATGCAAATAACTCTTTGTGGATATCCCCAGCGTCCTTTTGATCGAGCCTTTGTTCCTTATCCCGGAACCGTAAGCAGCCAGCTTGTTCAGCTGCTCATCCAACTTCATGAACAAGACGGCACGCTTTGCATAGAACTGATCGCGAGCCGCCATGGCCCCTGACCCGAGATGCTGTTGATGCAGCTTCTCGATATCCATCAAGGTGGCCTCGATGGCTTTCAGGTGCTTGCTCCACCCTTCACTGACTACACCAGCGCCCACAGATGCATGCGCGATGAGGCTCTTCAAGGTCTCGAAATTGTCCAGGAAAAAGTTATCCACACCTTGGCCGTTGCGCATCAGCCCCATGTGCGCAATTGTCGCCTGTCTCATCATCCAGGCTTCCTGGCTGGTGCAGGAAGCCGTGGTGGGATCGCCGATGATGATAAGTTCACCGCTACGGACCACAGTATTGGCGATGTGCGAATTCAGCACGTCAAACTTTTCCAGGGAATGACCGGCCAGCGCCAGGTCGGATTTCAGCCTATGATAGTTTTGCAGCTTGAGATTGAGAAACGCCCGGGCTTCAGACATAGCCTTGTCCTCACGCGTATTTCTTGTTGCCGATCCGGTCCCAGCCGCCGGCGATATTGCCGCCACCGGCGCCATCAATGCGGCGTTGCTGGGTATAGGTGGTCTTGATCCGGCCGTAGTTGAGCTGCACCACTTCCAGCGGTACGCCGGTGTCCACGCTTTGCGAATACTCGGCGATGATCACTTCCTCGAGGATGATTTCGTAGTACTTGAGTTTGTCACCACCCGCGCGGCAGAGTGCCAGTTTCACTTCCTTGAGATGTTGCCCGGTGCAACTGGCTTCCATCAGTTTGCAACTGGCACTGTCGAGGTATTTGGTGAAAGTGAAGTTGGTGACAGAGGTCCGTCCGGAAGTAGCGCCGCCAGCGGAGCTTGCAGTGGCGGATGTGCTTTGGCTGACCCCGAAGTCGTAGCCAAGCACTTCGATCCATTTACTGTATTGCGCGTCCAGTGCTTCACCTGGAATGTTGTCGATTTGAATGTAGGCGTCGAAAGCCATGTTTTCTTCTCCCTGACAATTGAATCAATTGGGTATTGCTGCCCGACGCCCCGGCTGATTTTCAGAGCCTAGGCCTGCGATGAATCGGGGGCAATGCTTCAGGGGATGAAGAGGTGCAGTTCAGAAATGGACTACAAATGAAGGGGGAAAGCTGAATTCATATGTCAAAAAATGTAACTGTTATCCTTGCAATAGGATGGTTGTTATTCAGCTCTTGGTTCCTTTGGTCATCATGTTTAATTGCGAGCAGAGTCATGTGGGAATTTTCGCTCATCCCACATGACCCAAACCAAGGTCCGCTTATGAATCAGGCAAAGACGAAGTACTTGCGCACAGTCTCGACCACTTCCCAGGTGCCTTTCATTCCCGGCTCGATCACGAACACATCACCCGCTTTCAGGTGCTTCGGCTCTTCGCCTTCCGGGGTGATGATGCAGTAGCCATCGAGGAAGTGGCAGAACTCCCACTTCTCATAGTTGACCTCGAACTTGCCCGGGGTGCAGATCCAGGTGCCCATGATCTTGCTGCCGTCGGCCGACAGGTAGGCGTTGAGGTTGACGGTGTGCGGATCGCCGCCGATGCGCTTCCACTTGGTGGCGTCCACGACCGGTGTCGGGCAGGTTTCGCGCAGGACGGTGATGAAATCGGACATGGCACAACTCCTGGTGACTGGCTGAATGACTCGTCACCATAGGGCCATCGGCCGAGCCGCAGTTGCCTGGGCTCGACGTCCAGCTGTCTGGTCGCGCTATGCCAGGCGGTTGACCTCGACGGTGATGTGCGCCAGTTCTTCGTGTACGCCCAGGGCCATGCGCACGCTGTCGGCGCTGAGCTCGGCCCGGGCGGCCAGGCCGAGAATGCAGGCGTACTGGTCCTTGCCCACGCGCCACACGTGCAGGTCGGTGATGCTGGCCGGCACTGGCAGCTGCGCCACCACTTCACGGATTTCTTCCACCACCGGCGCATCCATCTCCGCATCCAGCAGCACCCGCCCGGTATCGCGCAGCAGGCCACGGGCCCACAGCGCCACCAGCAGCGCACCGACCAGGCCCATGACCGGGTCGAGCCAGCCGGCGCCCCAGTACTTGCCGGCCAGCAGGGCGACGATCGCCAGCACCGAGGTAGCGGCGTCGGCCATCACATGCAGGTAGGC
Source organism: Pseudomonas sp. LS.1a (assembly GCF_022533585.1). NCBI lineage: Bacteria > Pseudomonadati > Pseudomonadota > Gammaproteobacteria > Pseudomonadales > Pseudomonadaceae > Pseudomonas > Pseudomonas sp. LS.1a. The sequence goes on along the minus strand of NZ_CP092827.1, from coordinate 4,905,482 downwards.
CGAGCGCAGGTTCAGGTCGTGGTGATGGTGGCCGTGGTCGTGGTGATGATCATGGCCATGGTGGTGATGATCGTGATGGTGATGGTCGTCACGCAGCAGCCAGGCACAGATCAGGTTGACGGCCAGGCCCACGGCGGCGATGAAGATCGCCTCGTCATAGTGGATCGGCCCCGGTGTCAGCAGGCGCTCCACCGACTGGAACGCCATCAGCCCGGCCACGCCCAGTAACAGCAGGGCGCTGGAGTAGCCGCCGAGAATCTCGATCTTCCAGGTGCCGAAGGCAAAGCGCCGGTCGCCGGCATAGCGCCGAGCGGCGGCGTAGGCCAGCAGCGACAGGCCCAAGGCCAGGGCATGGGAACTCATGTGCCAGCCGTCGGCCAGCAACGCCATGGAATTGAAGAACCAGCCCCCGGTAATTTCCGCCACCATCATCACCGCGGTCAGCCACACCGCCAGGCGCGTCTTGCGCTCGGCGCCCAGGTTGCTGGTATGGAACTGGTGGCTGTGCTGCCAGCGGTCTGAGGTTTGTGTCGCCATGGTTTATCATGCTCCCGGAACATCGAGAAATATACTATACCCCAGTATACCTAGCATGGTGTGGAACCCAATGGCACATACCCTGAAGAGCAAGAAGCAACTGCTGACCCGGGTGCGCAAGATCAAAGGCCAGGCCGCTGCCCTGGAGACAGCGCTGGAGCAGGACAAGGACTGCCTGGCGATCCTGCAGCAGATCGCCGCCGTGCGCGGCGCGGTGAACGGGCTGATGGCCGAAGTGATGGAAGGGCATATCCGCGAACACCTGGTGGCGGACGGGCTAAGTGCCGAGCAACGGCAGGACGAGGCGGACAAGGTGGCGGCGTTGCTGCGGTCGTACCTCAAGTAGCCGGTTGAAACGATCGGGGATACCCAGGGGGTAAACGTTCTTCACGGAGTGGTGGGAATTAGCAACCGGCGATGTGCTCGTCGGAAGATAGGCTCAAGGCTACCAGATGTCAGTCTTGAGTTTTGAGGTGATGCGTAAATCGAGCGCCGCCCGCGCGGCGCATCGCGAGCTGCGCTCGCTCCTACGTTTGTTTCGGGCCAGTAACGCCTATGACAGGCGCGCGCGACCGCCTTGTTTGTACGACGCGATATCAAGCCATGCGCCAAAGCGTTCGCGCGCAAATCCCCCAGGAATAATTGGCCCGAAACAAACGTAGGAGCGAGCGCAGCTCGCGATGCGCCGCGCGGGCGGCGCTCGATCTTGCAGGCACTAGAAAACCAAAGGTGAACACATACTAAGCCCACCAATACCGCACAAAGTGGAAGAACACCGGCGCGGCAAAGCACACCGAATCCATACGGTCGAGCATGCCGCCGTGGCCTTCGATCATGTGCCCCCAGTCCTTCACCCCGCGGTCGCGCTTGATCGCCGACATCACCAGCCCGCCGAAGAAGCCCATGGCGTTTACCGCCAGCGCCATCAGCGCGGCCTGCCAGAAGGTGAACGGGGTGATCCAGCACAGCAGCGCGCCGATCAGGGTGGCCAGGGCCACGCCACCGGCCAGCCCTTCGACGGTCTTGGACGGCGACAGGTTGGGCGCCACCTTGTGCTTGCCGAACAGCTTGCCGCACACGTACTGCAGCACGTCGCTGATCTGCACCACCAGGATCAGCCAGGCGATCAGCAGCAGGTTGCGGCCCTCGTAACCCGGGATGTCCAGGGTCATCAATGCCGGCACCGATGACACGCAGTACACCGCGATCATCAGCCCCCACTGCACCTTCGAGGCGCGCTCGAGAAAGCGCGTGGTGTCGCCGCCGAAGCTGGCCAGGATCGGCAGCAACAGGAACAGGTACACCGGGATGAAGATGCTGAACAGGCCGTACCAGTCCATGGCGATCAGCACGTACTGCACCGGCAGTGCCACATAGAACGCCGCCACCAGTGCCGGGTAGTCACTGCGCCGGGTCGGGGTGAGGGTCATGAACTCGCGCAGGGCGTAGAACGATACGCCGTAGAACAGCACGATCACGCCGTACTTGCCGAACACAAAGGCGATGCCGATCACCAGCACCATCACCCACCAGGCGTTGATGCGGGCGTTGAGGTTGTCGATCACCGCGTGCGGGGCCGGGCCGGCGCGCCATTTGAGCAGGCGGCCGATCACGCTGGCGAGCAGCAGCAGGGCGCCGATGCCGGCGAACAGGGAAAGGGTGTTGTCGTCCATCTCAGGCATCCTTGGGGGCCAGGTTCAGCAGGGCCTGGCTGGCCCGCTCGAGGAAGGCTGGCTTGCTTTCATCCGGCTGCAGGTGCAGCGGTTCGCCAAAGCTCAATGTGCACAGCAACGGCAATGGCAGGGCGCGGCCCTTGGGCATCACCCGGTTCAGGTTGGCGATCCACACCGGCACCAGCTCGACGTCGGGGTTGGCTGCTGCCAGGTGGTACAGCCCACTCCTGAACGGCATCAGCGGCTCGTCGCCGAGATTGCGGGTACCCTCCGGGAAGAAGATCAGCGAGTCGCCCTGGGCCACGGCTTCGAGGATCGGCTGCAACGGGCTGCCCTGGCCGGCGCTGTGCTGTCGGTTGATCAGCACACCATTGAAGACCTTGCGGATAAGAAAATCGCGAATGCCCGGCCTGGCCCAGTAATCGGCACCGGCTACCGGACGGGTACGCTTGCGCAGCGGCTGTGGCAGCGAGGCCCACAGCAGTACGAAGTCGCCATGGCTGCTGTGGTTGGCGAAGTACAGGCGCTGCACTGGCAGCGGCGTACAACCCAGCCACAGGGCACGGGCGCCGGTGATCAGACGGGCGGCGGAAGTGATGAGGTAGGCGGTCAGGTTGGCGAGCATGGATCGGTAGTCATCCCTTCAAAGGCAGTGTCAGCAGGGTAGCCAGCGCCAGCGACAGCTGCAGGCCCAGGCACACTGCCTGGCGGCGTAACAGGGCCAGCGCGGCCTGGCTGCGGGCAGGCCAGGCGCGGGCGTCGGCGGCCTGCGGTTTGAGTTTCAGCTCGAACAAGGCGCGGTCCAGGGCCTGGGTGTCTGCCGCCAGGTCGCGGCTAGCGGCCAGGTAGGCGAACAGTTCGGCATCCACGGCGACGCGGATGGCCCAGTACTTGTGCAGTACGCCGAGTACCAGCAGCGCAATGCACAGCAGGCTGGCCAGCGGTTGCAACTGGGCACCCAGCAAGGGCGCCAGGCCGTAGGCCAGGGCCAGCAAGGTGAGGCCGTCCGACAGGCGTTCCAGTTGTTTGCCACGGCCCAGCAGGCTGGCCACCACATACAGCGTCATGGTTGTGTCCCTAGCTGTTGCAAGGCTTGGCGATGTGCGCTGTGCAGGACCACGCCGGGGCGGGCCTTGCGGATCAGCGCTTCGGCCTGGCGAGCATCACTGCAGCGGCCTGTGAGTACCAGCCAGGCGGCCACGGCGCTGGCGCTGCGCGAATAGCCCAGGGCGCAGCAGACCAGTACCGGGCCTTGGGAGCGCAGGCGTTCGATGGCGATGGCGGCCTGGTGCAGCAATGGGCTTTCCGGGGCGATCAGGTCCAGGGTAGGAAAACATGCGTAGCCATGCGCTGCCTGACCGGCTGACGCGGACCCTGTGGGAGCGCCCTTTCGCGACACAAGGCCGCTCCCACAAGTGTCTGCGACAGGGCGGCCAACAATGCACGGTAGCTCTGCACACAAATCGACCACCGCAGCGAACTGCGCGCCATGCCCTGGAATCCGCCCCAGGTAGACGCCTTCACACACTTCATCCGCCTGCGGATGCCGCCAGGTCCATAGCCGCGAATTGACCCACGCCCCCACCAGGTACGGCGCCAGCAGCCAGCTGGCTGCATTCGACAAGCGCCCATCGGCGCCTTTCTGGAACCCGCCTGCGCCGAGCACGGCATAGTTCAGCGCCACCAAAACCAGCGACACGGCCGGCCAGCTCAACCACAGCCAGGTACCGCCGAACGTAACGGCAGGCACTGCGCACAGCAGCCCACCCACTGTATAGAACAACGCCAACCGCCAACGCTTGGCATCCCGCGCAAGGCTTACCTGCTGCCACGGCAGCGGCCCCCGATATGGCCACAACCAGACGCAGACAAACCCGGCCAATGCCCCTGTGGGAACATCGACGAAATGGTGCTGCCAGGTGGTCAGCACCGATACCCCGATCAGTGCCATCCAGCCGTGCATCAGCCAACGCCAGGGCTGGCGCTGCACGTGCCGGGCAAACATCGTCCAGATGATCACCAGCAGGGCAATATGCAGCGAAGGCGCCTGGTTGAACGGCTGGTCGAAGCCCATCAGCACATCGAACATCCAGCCGAATACCCCGCCCAGTTCCGGCCGCTCGAAGGTGAAGCGCAGCGGCCAGAGCAGGAAGCAGCTGACGCTGATCAGTTGCGCGGTGAGCAGCGCCAGCGCGTGCCGGTCCATTTCCTGGCGCGTGCGCGGCAGCAGGAAGGACAAGCCGTAGAGCAGGTCGATCGACCAGTACGGGATGATCGTCCACGGCCACAGCGGCATGTTGCGTTCCCAGCCAAACACCAGGCTGCCGACATCACTGCGCCCGGCCGTGTGATTGTTCGCCAACCCGTAGCTGAGGAAAAACAGCGGCCCCAGCAGCAGAAGCCAGAACACGCCTCGGCGGATCAGCCCTGGCTCGCGTGATGGGCTCATTCAGCGCACCCGTTGTGCCAGGCTGACGCTGAAAATGCCCCATTCATCGATGCGCTGGGCCAGCTTGCGGAAGCCCGCCGCCTCTACCAGCTGGTCCATTTCGGCCTGGCTGCGGCGGCGCATCACCCAGGCTTCGCCGCCGCGGTGGCTGGTGAGGGCGCGGGCGATCATTTCCAGTTGCGGGTGCCACGGCTGGCCGGTGTAGACCAGGTAGCCGCCATCCTCCAGCGCGTCCGCCAGGCCCGCCAGCGAGTTGCCCACCAACTGGTTGCTGGCGAACAGCTCGTACAAGCCGGAGACCACGGCCAGGGTCGGAGGTTGTTCCAGGGTGGCCAGGCTCTGGCGGTCGAAGGCATCGCCGTGGACGAAGCGGGCGATGTCGGCCAGGCCCTTTTCGGCGATCAGTGCGCTGCCTTGCTGCACGTTCAGTTCGCTGTAGTCGCGCAGCAGGACCGAGTCCGGCAGCTGTTCGAGTTCCTGCAGGGCCTCGAGGATGTAGCGGCCATGACCGGCGGCGATATCGACAATGTGCACCGGCCGTTGCTGTTCGCGCAGGTGGGCGATGGCCAGGCGCAGCAGTTCCTCTACGTGCAGCTTGCGCTGGCGGATGCCGCGCCAGCCGATGGCGTTGAGGTAGTTCTGGTCGACCAGGCGGCCGAGCTTGCCTTTGCCGGTCGGCTGGTTGCGGTACACGTAGTCGAGGGTACTGCCCGAATCGAAACCGGTGTCGAAACCCAGCTTCACCCCTTCGGACAGCCCTTTGCCCAGGCGTAGCCCGGCGCGGGTAGCACGCCAGTAAAGGTCGCGGGGCGAGTTGCGCGGTAGCGGTGCGGCCAGGCTTTCGGCCTCGGCGCAGCTGGCGCCGGTCTTGTCGGCATCGAGCAGCGATGGCAGGGCGGCGGGGCTGGCGAAGCAATGTTCGACAAACCGCTCGATGCGCCGCAGGGCATGGGCCCGATCACGCTCGCCAAGGGTGTCATGGAAGAAGCCTGGCAGGATGTGCATTTCCTTGCGCGCACTGCCCAGGCGTTCGAAGAAGCGTTCCTGCGGCTGGCGTTCGACCACGAAGTCGGCACCGGATACCAGCAGCTGGGTCGGCAGCTGAATGGCCTGGGCGTCCGCCACCACCCGGTCGGCGGCTTCGTACAGGCCCAGCAGCATGGTCACCGAAATCGGCCGGCTGATCAGCGGGTCGGCCACGTACGACATGACCCGCTCAGGGTCGTGGGTAAGCAGGCGAGGCTTGACGTAGCTGTTGACGAAGAAGTTGCCGCGCAGGGCCTTCAGCAGCTTCAGGCCGGTGCGGGCGAACGGCACGTACAGTTTGACCTTGAACGCTGGCGAGGCCAGCACCAGGCAGCGCACCTTGGGCGCGTAGTCGTGGGCCCAGGTGGCGACCAGCACGGCCCCGACGCTCTGCGCCAGCACCACCAGGTCCTGTTCGGCGATACCGTGGCGGGCCTGGATATGCTCGATGAAGGTCTGCACATCGCGCACGCTGGTGGCGAACCCCGGGCTGTCGCCGCGCGCGCCCGGCGACTGGCCGTGGCCACGGGCATCCCAGGCGAAGAAATCGTAGCCTGGCATGTCCAGTTCATCGGCCAGGTGGGCCATGCGCCCGCCGTGTTCGTGACCGCGGTGGAACATCACCACGGCCCGGCGTGGCTGGTGTTGGTTGCGGGTGGCAGGCCAGTGACGGTAGTGCAGCTCGACGCCGTCATGGGTGGAGAAGTGCAGCGCTTGCGCTTGGCGCATGGTCGACATCCTTTTGCGACGGCAGTGGGCTCAGCGGGTTTCGGCCAGCCCTTGGCGAACCCGGTTGTAGAGGGTATAGAGCGAGAGTGCGAGGATGACCAGCAACAAGCCGTTGACCCAGGTGCCATTCAGCAGGCCGAAGGCGACACCGGTGCCCAGCACACCGAAGGCAAAGGCCCGGTCGCTCTTGCCCATGGGCCCGTCGTAGCGCCTTGAGGCGCCGGCCAGCGGGCCCATGACACCGGCGTATTCGCTGAAGGTGGCGCTGAGCACTACGAGTACGACCAAGGTTGGCGAGACACCGACCAGCAGGGCGAAGGGCAGGTACAGCGCGGCGTCGGCGATCACGTCGCAGAGTTCGTTGAGGTAGGCGCCGAGGGTGGATTGCTGGCCGAATTCCCGGGCGAGCATGCCGTCGACGGCGTTCAGCGCCATGCGCAGCAGCATCCAGACCGGTACCAGGATGAACAGCCAGGTGAGATGGGGCAGGGCGGCCAGCAGCAGGCCCAGCAGGACTGACAGCAGGGCCGCGGCGACGGTGACCTGGTTGGCGCTGACACCGCGGTCGTAAAGGCGCTGGACTGCTGGGCGGAGCAGGGCCTGGAAGCGCGGTTTGAGCTGGTAGATCGATGCCACTGGAAAGTCCTTTTCGGTGGGTCGTTAGGGCACCATTGTGTGTGAGCATTCTTCGCGGGTAAACCCGCTCCCACAGGTACTGTGTCAATCTGAGAGACAGCGCATACCTGTGGGAGCGGGTTCACCCGCGAACACGGGCGAAGCCCGTGCCATCCAGTCCGTCAGCGGGTGAGGGTGGTTACCAACCCTGCGGCATACCCCGGCAATGCCGCAAAATCCCGTGCACATACCAGCAACCGACGGTTGGCCCATGGTTCCGTCAGCGCCACCCAGTGCAACGGCAGCACCCCCTGCCAACGCTTCACCGCGGCCAGCGGCACCACCCCCACCCCGGCCCCGCCCGCGACCATGCGGATCACCCCATCGAACCCCTCGGCCCGCACCCGAACCCGCATGCGCCGCCCTTCGCGCAGCGCCTGCTCTTCCAGGTACAACGCCAATGCACTACTGGCCCCCAGGCCGACATAGCCATGGGCCAGGCTATCGATGAAGCTGGGTGCGACCTCGCTGGCCAACGGGTGGCGCAGCGGCGTTACCAGCACCAGCGGGTCGTCGCGAAACGGCCGGGTCTGCAGGTGCTCGCTGGGGGCAGCGGTGGACACGATGCCCAGGTCTGCCATGCCCTGGGTAATCGACTGCACGATGCGCAAGCTCGGCAACTCCTGCACATCCACGCTGACCCCGGGGTTTTCAGCCAGGTAGCCGGCCAGCAGTTCCGGCAGGTACTCCGTGAGCGCCGCCGTGTTGCACAGCAGGCGCACCTGGCCCTGCTGCCCTTGCGCGTACTGGCCCAGGTCGAACTGCAGGCGTTCGACCTGCTGCGTTATCAACCGGGCATGCTGCAGCAGCGCCTGCCCGGCCGGAGTTGGTTGCACGCCACGGCGGTTGCGTTCCAGCAAAGGGATGCCCAGCGATGCCTCCATGGCACGGATGCGCGCACTGGCTGCCGCCAGTGACAGATGGCTGCGGCTGGCGCCGGCGGTGATGTTGCCGCACTCCAGGGTGTGCTGGAACAGCCTGAGGTCGATCAGGTCGAAATGCATGTGGCTCTGTCCTGGCAAGAGTCTGGCTGAGTATATGGCAGATTTTCAGCCTGGCCGGCGCACGCCATCATCGGCCCATGAATACCTTGCTAGCTTTCTACCAGAACATTGGCCCAGCGCTGTCGCTGCTGGTGGTAATGACCTTCCTGCTGGCCGGCGCGGTGAAAGGGGTGATCGGCCTCGGCCTGCCGACCATCGCCATGGGCCTGCTGGGCCTGGCTATGCAACCGGCGCAGGCTGCGGCGTTGCTGATCGTGCCCTCGACCCTCACCAATCTGTGGCAGTTGGCCAGCGGCGGGCACCTGCGGGAGTTGCTGGTGCGCCTGGGGCCAATGCTGGCGATGATCTTCGTCGGTACCGTGCTCGGCAGCGCCTGGCTGGGGATCAACAGCGGCCCGTGGGCCGTGCATGCACTGGGCGCGGCCTTGCTGGTGTATGCGCTGTACGGGCTGGTCGGCCCGGGCTTGCACCTGGCGCCGGGGCGGGAGCGTTGGCTGGGGCCGCTTTGCGGGCTGGTTACGGGCGTGGTCACGGCCGCGACCGGGGTATTCGTGATGCCGGCGGTGCCCTACCTGCAGAGCCTGGGCTTGAGCCGGGAGCAGATGATCCAGGCCCTGGGCCTGTCGTTCACGGTTTCGACGCTGGCCTTGGCCATTGGCCTGGCCGGGCAGGATGCCCTGGGTGGCCAGGCACTGGGTGCTTCGCTGCTGATGCTGGCGCCGGCCTTGCTCGGCATGCTGGCCGGCCAGTGGCTGCGTCAGCGTATCAGCGCGTTGCTGTTCAAACGGTGCTTCTTCATCGGCCTGGCCGCACTCGGCGGCCATCTGCTGATCAGCGGCTAGCGCTTGAGGCGCTGAGCATGTCGATCATCTGGATGTCGAAATCGCGCTCCAGGTAGTCCATGCGCTTTTCGAAGAACGCGGTCATGTGCGGCAGTGCCGAATGCACATCCAGCGCGGCCTTGTCGGCCCACACCTCGAAGAATACGAACAGGCTCGGGTCCTGCTTGTCGCGCAGCATGTGGTACTCGATGCAGCCCGGCTCCTGGCGGCTTGGCTCGACGTAGGCGCGGAACAGGGTTTCGAACGCTTCAGCCATTTCCGGGCGGGTCTTGGCTTTGAGGATGAAGGCGTACTGCTCACTCATGGGTCGCTACTCGGTGATGGGAGGTGATGCGATTCTAATGCAATAATGTGTTGTTTATTCGTGACTTGAAGTCAATTGTATTTTGCCCCTGCATGCCTGTATCCCGTGCCCGCGAGCCCCTAACCTGCCGGCCTGAATTTTCCGCGAGGCGCGCATGAAAAAGATCCTTTTGCTCAACGGTGGTAAACAGTTCGCTCATTCCGATGGTCGCCTCAACGCGACCTTGCATGAAGCGGCCATCGCTCATCTGGACCGGGCGGGATTCGATGTGCGCCAGACCTTCATCGACGGTGGCTATGATGCCCGGGAAGAAGTGGAGAAGTTCCTCTGGGCCGATGTGGTGATCTACCAGATGCCAGGCTGGTGGATGGGCGCGCCATGGACCGTAAAGAAATACGTCGATGACGTGTTCACTGCAGGCCACGGCAGCCTGTATGCCAACGATGGCCGTACCCGTGCGGACCACTCGCAGAAGTACGGCAGCGGTGGCCTGGTGCATGGCAAGCAGTACATGCTTTCGCTGACCTGGAATGCGCCGCAGCAGGCATTCGACGACCCGAGCGATTTCTTCGAGGGCAAGGGTGTGGATGCGGTGTATTTCCCGTTCCACAAGGCCAACCAGTTCCTCGGCATGACCGGGCTGCCGACTTTCCTGGCGGTGGATGTGATGAAGCGGCCGGATGTGCCGGCTGCCTTGGCGGCCTATGAGGCGCACCTGGACAAGGTATTCGGCAAGGCACGGTAAGGTTCTACCTGTGCCGGCCTCTTCGCGGGTAAACCCGCTCCCACAGGTACTCCACAGTCTTTGAGAACCGCGCAGCACTTGTGGGAGCGGGTTTACCCGCGAAGAGGCCCGTACAGGCACCGCTGGACTTGGCCTCGACAAGCGGCTATCTAATCCCTGCAGAGACCAACCACAGGCGCAAATGTGAAAACCCGATCCGAAGAACTTCAGGTATTCGTCGCCGTCATCGACAGCGGCTCGATTTCCGCCGCTGCCGAGCAGATAGGCCAGACCCCGTCTGCCGTCAGCCGCACCCTGTCGCGCCTGGAGGGCAAGCTGGGCACCACACTGGTCAACCGCACCACCCGGCGCATGGACCTGACCGAGGAGGGCCGCTTCTTCCTCGAACGCGCGCGGCTGATCCTGGAGCAGATGGACGAGATGGAAGAGCGCCTGTCGATGAACCGCCAGACCCCCACCGGGCGCCTGCGCATCAACGCTGCCGCGCCGTTCATGCTGCATGCCATCCTGCCGTGGATCGGCGAGTTCCGCCGCCAATACCCTGGCATCGAACTGGAGCTCAATACCGACGACCTGATCATCGACCTGCTGGAGCAGAGCACCGATGTGGCGATTCGCATCGGCGAACTGGCCGACTCCAGCCTGCACGCGCGCAGCCTGGGGTGCAGCCCGGTACAGGTGCTGGCCAGCCCGGCCTACCTCGAACAGCACGGCACACCGCAGCGGGTCGAGGACCTGGCCAACCACTGCCTGCTCGGCTTCAGCCAGCCCGAATCGCTCAACCACTGGCCTCTGCGCCATGCCCAGGGTGACCGCTGGAGCATCCGCCCGTCGCTGATCGCCTCCAGCGGCGAAACCTTGCGCCAACTTGCGCTGGCCGGCGAGGGCATTGTCAGCCTGTCGCACTTCATGACCCACGAGGACATCCGCACCGGGCGCCTGCAGGTGTTGCTGAGCGAAGCCAACAACGGCTACCGCCAGCCGATTCATGCGGTGTATTACCGCAACACCCAGCTGGCGCTGCGTATCCAGTGTTTCCTCGATTTCATCCAGCGCAAGTTGGCGATGTACGCCAGCTGAGTTGCCTGAACGCGACAGATCCTGTCCACAGGCGGCGAAACTTCCTGCGGTTGATTGCACAGTCGAAGCGCTTCGGCCTTACTGAACGCTCAACAAAAACAACACCAAGGAAGTGTCATGCGTATTGTTCCGTTCCAGTACCTTGCCCTCGCAGCCGCGATCCTGAGCGGTTCCTCGGTTTATGCCGCCTCCCTGGAGGGCGGCGCGGTGGCTGCGCCTGATCAATATGGTGCACAGGTGGCCGCCGACATCCTCAAGAAAGGCGGCAACGCGGTGGATGCGGCAGTGGCCACGGCGTTCACCCTGGCGGTGACTTATCCGGAGGCCGGCAACATCGGCGGTGGCGGGTTCATGACCCTGTTCGTCGACGGCAAACCCTACTTCCTCGACTACCGCGAAGTCGCGCCCAAGGCCGCCACGCGCAACATGTACCTGGACGACAAGGGTGAGGTCATCGAGAACCTCAGCCTGGTCGGGGCACGCGCTGCTGGCGTACCTGGCACGGTGATGGGGTTGTGGGAGGCGCACCAGAAGTTCGGCAAGCTGCCCTGGAGCGAACTGCTGACCCCGGCCATCGGTTATGCGAAAAACGGCTTCAAGGTGGCGGCAAAGCAGTACCAGTACCGCAACGATGCCCAAGGCATGTTCAAGACCGCGACCAATTTCAACGACTACTTCGGCAACATGAAGGTTGGCGAGCTGTTCAAGCAACCGGAAATGGCCCAGACCCTGGAGCGCATTGCCGACAAGGGTGTGAGCGAGTTCTACCAGGGCAAGACCGCCGACCTGCTGGTGGCGCAGATGCGGGCCGACAAGGGCCTGATCACCAAGCAAGACCTCCAGGACTACAAGGCCGTATGGCGTGAGCCGATGGCCGTGAGCTGGCGTGGCAACGTGGTCTATACCGCGCCACCACCTAGCTCCGGTGGCGTCGCCCTGGCCCAGCTGCTGGGCATCAAGGAAAACCGCGCGGCGGACTTCAAGGGGGTGGCGCACAACTCGGCGCAGTACATCCACCTGTTGGCCGAGATCGAGAAGCGCGTATTCGCCGACCGCGCCGACTACCTCGGCGACCCGGCCTTCACCAAAGTGCCTGTGGACCAGCTGGTGGCCAAGGACTACCTGGCCAAGCGCGCCGCGCAGGTCAACCCGAAAGCGATTTCCGACACTGACCAGGTCAAACCGGGCCTGGAGCCGCACCAGACCACGCACTTCTCGATCGTCGACAAACAGGGCAACGCGGTCAGCAACACCTACACCCTCAACCTCGACTACGGCAGTGGTGTGGTGGTGAAAGGCGCCGGCTTCCTGCTCAACGACGAGATGGACGATTTCAGCGCCAAGCCGGGGGCGGCGAATGCCTTTGGCGTGGTGGGCGGCGATGCCAATGCCATTGCGCCGGGCAAGCGCATGCTGTCGTCCATGAGCCCCAGCCTGATGACCCGCGATGGCAAGGTCGAACTGGTCATCGGTACCCCGGGTGGCTCGCGGATCTTCACTTCGATCTTCCAGGTGATGAACAACCTGTACGACTACGGCATGCCGCTGGACAAGGCAGTGGCGGCACAACGTGTGCACCATCAGTTGCTGCCCAAGGACACCATCTATTTCGACAGCTACGCACCCCTGACCGGGCCTGTGGCTGATGAACTGAAGAAGATGGGCTATGTGCTGGAGGACCAGGGCTGGGAGATGGGGGATATCCAGGCGATCCGGGTGGATGGGACGAAACTGGAGACCGCTTCCGATCCGCGTGGGCGTGGGGTAGGGATGATCGTCAAGTAATACCTGTTCCATCGCTGGGAGGGCTGTGCCCTCCTTTCGCGACACAAGGCTGCCCCCACAAAGACCTGCGTACGCCGATCAATGTGGGAGCGGCCTTGTGTCGCGATGGGCCGCAAAGCGGCCCCGAATTCCAGGATCAGACGCGGAACTGGCTGACCAGCGTCTGCAACTGCCCACCCAACCGCGCCAGCTCCACGCTGGATGCCGCCGTCTCGTCACTGGCCGCCGCCGTCTGCTCCGACACGTCGCGCACATTCAGGATGCTGCGGCTGATCTCCTCCGCCACCGCACTCTGCTGCTCCGCCGCTGCGGCAATCTGCTGGTTCATCGACTGGATGCTCGATACCGTGCTGGTGATGCTCTCCAGCGAAGCCCCGGCCTTGCGCGCCAGCTCTACGCTGCTGTCGGTCAGGGTGCGGCTGCCGTGCATGGCCGTAGCCACTTGCTGGGTGCCGTGCTGCAGGCTGGCGATCAGCTCTTCGATCTCTTCGGTGGATTTTTGCGTGCGCTGGGCCAGGCCGCGCACTTCATCGGCGACCACGGCAAAGCCACGCCCGGCCTCGCCGGCACGCGCCGCTTCGATCGCCGCGTTCAGCGCCAGCAGGTTGGTCTGTTCGGCCACCGACTTGATCACGTCCATCACGCTGCCGATCTTCTGGCTTTCCTGCTGCAGCAGGTTCATGGCCTCGGTGGAGCGGTGCATGTCTTCGGCCAGGCGCTCGATCTGGCCAATCGCCTCACCCACCACGCGGTCGCCGGCACGGGCTTCGTCATCGGCACCGGTGGCAGCATGCGAGGCCTGTTCGGCATTACGTGCCACTTCCTGAACGGTAGCGGCCATTTCGTGCATGGCGGTGGCCACCTGGTCGGTCTCGACCTTCTGGCTGTTGGCGCCGGCGCTGGTCTGCTCGGTCACCGCCGACAGTTCCTCGGCGGCGCTGGCGATCTGGGTGACGCCGTCGCGGATGCCGCTGATCAGCTCGCGCAGGGTGCTGCCCATGCGCGCGATGCCCTGCTGCAGCACGCCCAGTTCGTCGCGGCGGGTAACCCGCAACTGCTGGGTGAGGTCGCCGCTGGCGATCTTTTCCACCGCCACCAGGGTGTCGCGCAGCGGGCGGGTGATCTGCCGGGTGATCAGCACTGCCGCCAGTACGCCGACCAGCAGCGCCAGCAGCGTGGCGATGGTCTGCAGGCTGCGCGCCTGAGTGCTCTCGATGTCGCGGCGCTGCAGCTGGATCTGGTACAGCGCGTCGCTGCGCTTGACGATGTCGGCACCCTGTACGGTCATTTCGGCGCGCGCAGTGGTGATGTTGGCGACTGCATCGCGGAACTGGCGCACGGCGTCACGGTAGGCCAGCACCGAGCCTTCGAACTGTTGCACGCGCGTGTCTTCGGCGGGCAGCTGGCGCTTGAGGTTGTCGATTTCGGCCAGGGCGGCGTCCAGCTGGCGCAGGGCGGCCTGCTCGTTGGTGGCGCTGTTGTCGGCGATGTAGCCGCGGACGTCGATGCGTACCTGCAGCAGTTGCTGGCGAGCCTTGCTGATCAGCTGGTACTGGGCCAGGCGCACGCTGTCGGCTTCGGGGCGTGCCATGACTTCCTGGCTGAGGATGTCCATGGCCTGGTCGGCGCGGCTGGCCGAGCCGTCCATGGCCGTGCGCGCGGTGCGGGTGGCGTCGTAGCCCTGGCGCATTTTGTTCAGCGACACCTTGTAGGCGCTGATGGTTTCGCCCAGTTCACCCAGCAGCTTGATGTTTTCCGGGCTCTTGAAGGTGCTGGCCAGGTAGGCCTGCTGCTTGCTGAAGGCGTCCAGCTTGGCCTGGGTGTTGGCGGCGGCGGCATCGTCGCCGTTGGCGATCATGTACTGCAGGCGCGCAATACGCAGGTCGGTCAGGTCCTTGTTGAGCTGGCCGATATCGCCCATCCAGTTGCTGCGGTCGATCAGGCTGCCCAGGCTGGTCCAGCCGGTCAGGGCCAGCAGGCCGGTGAGAATCAGTACCAGGCCGAAGCCCAGGCCGAGTTTGAGGTTGACGCTGATGTTGGCGAACCAGTTGTTCATGCACGCTCTCCAGAAATTTTTTCGCTCGCTTGATCGTCGATCGCCAGGCGTTGTTGTTCTGGATGCCTGCTGACTCGTGCAGGGGTTATCGGCAGTGATGGGGGAAGCTGAAACGCTTTTTCAGCAGATTTGTAACTGACTTGATTGGGGCTGCATGGCAGCCCCATGAAGCCTTAGAGGTTGCGCGCACTGAAGGTATCGCAGCGGTTCACCTCACCCTCGGCAAACCCGGCCTTGAACCAGCGCACCCGCTGCGCCGAGGTGCCATGGGTGAAGGAGTCCGGCACCACGCGGCCGCGGCCCTGCTGCTGCAGGCGGTCATCGCCAATGGCATTGGCCGCGTTCAGCGCCTCTTCGACGTCACCCGGCTCCAGCCAGTTCAGGCGCTTCTGCGCCTGGTAGGCCCATACGCCGGCCAGGCAGTCGGCCTGCAGCTCCTGGCGCACCAGCAGGCCGTTGTCGCCTTCCATGCGCTGGCCACTGCGGCGCGCGGCATCGACCTTGGCCGACACGCCCAGCAGGGTTTGCACATGATGGCCGATTTCGTGGGCGATCACGTAGGCCTGGGCAAAGTCGCCGGCGGCGGCGAAGCGGGTTTCCATTTCGCGGAAGAACGACATGTCCAGGTAAACCCGCTGGTCCGCCGGGCAGTAGAACGGCCCCACCGCCGCCGAGGCAAAGCCACAGGCCGAATTGACCTGGCCGCTGAACAGCACCAGCTTGGGGTCGCGGTACTGCTTGCCGCCCTCGGCGAACAGGGCTTTCCAGGTGTCTTCGGTATCGCCCAGGATCGAGGCGACGAACTCGGCCTGCTGGTCGTTGGCCGGCGGGGCCTTGCCACCCGCACCGCTGGGCACCTGCTGTTGCTGCTGCTCCATCTGGCCGGCGAGCTGGCCGAGAATCTGCAACGGGTCCTGGCCGGTGAGCCAACCGATGCCGACAATCAGCAGCACTGCGCCAAGCCCCAGCCCCTTGCCGCCGCCGAAACGCATGCCGCCGCCACCACCTTCACCTCGGGCATCGACCACATTGTCGCTGCGTCGGCCTTTTCGCCATTCCATGAATGTTCTCCGGAGCTTGAAACAAGAAGGCAAAGATTAGTCCACGACAGCGGCGAGTGTCAGGCCAAGGTGTTTATCCATAACCAAATGGTTATGTTTGAAATGCCTGATTTCAATATTCATTGCGCGCTACCTGCCTGAAACTGCATGTGGGAGCGGGCTTGCCCGCGACAGGGTTTCGTAGAAGCCCCCCTCGCATTTCCATAATTCCAAGAGAGGAAACCGGCATGCCCGCCCAGGACAACAGCCGCTTTGTGATCCGTGATCGCAACTGGCACCCGAAAGCCCTTACGCCTGACTACAAGACGTCCATTGCCCGCTCGCCGCGCCAGGCGCTGGTCAGCATCCCGCAGTCGATCAGCGAAACCACCGGTCCGGACTTTTCCCACCTGGGCTTCGGCGCCCATGACCATGACCTGCTGCTGAACTTCAATAACGGCGGCTTGCCGATCGGTGAGCGCATCATCGTCGCCGGCCGTGTAGTCGATCAGTACGGCAAGCCAGTACCGAACACCCTGGTGGAAATGTGGCAGGCCAACGCCGGCGGCCGCTACCGTCACAAGAACGACCGCTACCTGGCACCGCTGGACCCGAACTTCGGTGGCGTCGGCCGCTGCCTGACCGACCGTGACGGCTACTACAGCTTCCGCACCATCAAGCCGGGCCCGTACCCATGGCGCAACGGCCCGAACGACTGGCGCCCGGCGCACATCCACTTCGCCATCAGTGGCCCGTCGATCGCCACCAAGCTGATCACCCAGCTGTACTTCGAGGGTGACCCGCTGATCCCGATGTGCCCGATCGTCAAGTCGATCGCCAACCCGCAAGCCGTGCAGCAGTTGATCGCCAAGCTCGACATGAGCAACGCCAACCCGATGGACTGCCTGGCCTACCGCTTCGACATCGTGCTGCGTGGCCAGCGCAAGACCCACTTCGAAAACTGCTGAGGACCCCGCCATGCCAATCGAACTGCTGCCGGAAACCCCTTCGCAGACCGCCGGCCCCTACGTGCACATCGGCCTGGCCCTGGAAGCGGCCGGCAACCCGACCCGCGACCAGGAAATCTGGAACCGCCTGGCCAAGCCGGATGCGCCCGGCGAGCATATTCTGCTGATCGGCCATGTGTATGACGGCAATGGCCACCTGGTGCGGGACTCGTTCCTGGAGCTCTGGCAAGCCGACGCCAACGGTGAGTACCAGGATGCCTACAACCTGGAAAACGCCTTCAACAGCTTTGGCCGCACGGCTACCACCTTTGACGCGGGTGAGTGGACGGCGCATACGGTGAAGCCAGGCGTGGTGAAAAACGCCGCCGGTGTGCCAATGGCACCGCACATCAACATCAGCCTGTTTGCCCGGGGGATCAACATCCACCTGCACACGCGCCTGTATTTCGATGATGAGGCCGAGGCCAATGCCAAGTGCCCGGTGCTCAATCTGATCGAGCAGCCGCAGCGGCGCGAGACCCTGGTGGCCAAGCGTTGTGAGGTGGACGGGAAGACGGCGTATCGCTTCGATATCCGTATTCAGGGGGAAGGGGAGACAGTCTTCTTCGACTTTTGAATCAGGCCGTTCGCGATCTGCCGACTAAGCTGCGCCCCGTGTTGCGTCAAGCCACGCGCGCTGACAAGCGTGGCTTGGCGCATGGGTTTAAGGCTGTTTCGAAGTCTGCTCGACATCGTAGCCTTTGGGTTGATGAACGTAGAGCAGGCAGTTAGAGGCAGCAACGCAGCCGCTTTCATGGGCAACTCCTGCAGGTATCCGCAGGAAGCTGCCCGTCGGGTATTCGGTGCGCGTGCCCTCGACCACTGTGAAAGCGGTTCCTTCAAGCACCACTTTCGAAATGCTGGCGCTGTGAGTGTGAGCAAAGGCGTGTGTTCCCTTCCTGATCTTGATAAGCGCGGAATAGGGCTGTGCCCCAGTCAATTCACCCATCAGATTGGCGTAACTGATCATGGCTCCTCCGGGCGGTAAAGGCTTCCATTCCAGTTCAGCATGATCAGGTATGGAAATTACATCCTCATTACCGGCATTGGCCATCGCAGCACTGACGAGCAGCATGATCAGTAGGGTTGTGTTGAGTTTGGGCATGGGGTCTGGCCTCCGATGGTCGAAGGCCTGAACTTAACGGCGTGCAATTGCTTTTTCCATTTGGAATAGCTTCTCGCTGGATGGAGCTTTGGCAAGCCAGGGTGACCCTTTTATCCGCGCCTCTATCGGCGTACCAGCAATACCCCACTTTCCATGTGGTGGGTATAAGGGAACTGGTCAAACAATGCGCACCGCTCGATGCGGTGGGTGTCGTGCAACTGGGCAATGTTCGCTGCCAGTGTCTCCGGGTTGCACGAGATGTACAGGATCCGCTCGAAACGCCGGGTCAGCTCGCAGGTATCCGGATCCATCCCCGCCCGCGGCGGGTCGACGAACACCGTACCGAACGCGTAGCTCTTCAGGTCGATGCCTTCCAGTCGGCGGAACGGTCGCACCTCATTCAGCGCCTGGGTCAGCTCTTCTGCCGACAGGCGCACCAGCCGCACGTTATCCACAGCGTTCTCGTCGAGGTTGCTCAATGCGGCATTGACCGAGGTCTTGCTGATCTCGGTAGCCAGCACCTGGCGCACGCGAGTGGCCAGCGGCAGGGTGAAGTTGCCGTTGCCGCAGTACAGCTCCAGCAGGTCGTCGTCACGCTCGCCAATGGCCTCGAAGGCCCAGCTCAGCATCTTCTGGTTCACCGCGCCGTTGGGCTGGGTGAACGCGCCTTCCGGCTGGCGATAGCTGAACACACGGCCAGCGACGTCGAGCTTTTCCACCGCGTAGTCACGGCCGATCACCAGGCGCTTGCCCTTGGAGCGGCCAATGATGCTCACGCCCAGCTCTTCGGCCAGTTGCCGTGCGGCCACTTCCCAGGCCTCGTCCAGCGGGCGGTGGTAGCACAGGGTGACCATGGCATCGCCGGCCAGGGTGGTGAGGAACTCCACCTGGAACAGGCGGTTGCCCAGTTCCTCGCTGGCCTGCCAGGCCGCCTTCAGGCGTGGCATCAGTGCATTGATGCGCTGGCTGGCGATGGGGAAGTCGTCGATCAGGATCGCCTTGTGCTTCTCGCCCGGGGCGAACATGGCGTAGTGGCGCTGGCCGTCTTCGCGCCACAGGCGGAACTCGGCGCGCAGGCGGTAATGCTCGCGCGGCGAGTCGAAAACAGCCGGCTCCGGCGCGCCGAACGGCGCCAGCAGCTCGCGCAGCCGGGCCACCTTGGCGTCCAGCTGGGTGGCGTAGGAGGAGGGGTCGAAAGCAGCACTCATGCGTTGAACCAGCCCAGCTTGATGACGAACAGGATGGAAAGGATCACCAGGGCCGGGTTCAGGTCGCGGTGGCGGCCGGAGATCAGCTTGACGGCGGTCCAGGAAATGAAGCCGAAGGCGATGCCGTTGGCGATCGAGTAGGTCAGCGGCATGGCCAGGGCGGTCACTACCACCGGTGCGGCTTCGGTGACGTCGTCCCAGTTTATTTCCGCCAGGCCCGAGGCCATCAGCACCGCGACGAACAGCAGCGCCGGGGCCGTGGCGAAGGCCGGCACGCTACCGGCCAGCGGGGCGAAGAACAGCGCCAGCAGGAACAGTACCGCGACCACGATGGCGGTCAGGCCGGTGCGGCCACCAGCGCTCACGCCTGCGGCGGATTCGATGTAGCTGGTGGTGGTCGAGGTGCCCAGCAGGGAGCCGGCCATGGCTGCAGTGCTGTCGGCGATCAGGGCACGGCCCATCTTCGGCATGTGGCCGTCCTTGCCCATCAGCCCGGCGCGCTTGGCCACGCCGATCAGGGTACCGGAGTTGTCGAACAGGTCGACGAACAGGAAGGCGAAGATCACGCTGATCAAGCCCACGTCCAGCGCGCCGGCGATGTCCAGTTGCAGGAAGGTCGGGGCCAGCGATGGCGGCATCGAGACCACGCCGCCGAATGGTGTCACGCCCATCAGGATCGAGGCGATGGTTACGGCGAGAATGCCGATCAGCACGGCGCCGCGCACTTTCAGCGACTCCAGGCCGACGATCAGGAAGAAGCCCAGGGTGGCGAGGATCGGTGCTGGCTGCTTGAGGTCGCCCAGGCCCACCAGGGTAGCCGGGTTATCGACGACGATGCCCGCGTTATGCAGAGCAATCAGCGCCAGGAACAGGCCGATACCCGCGGCGATGGCCGAACGCAGCGGCAGCGGGATGCTGTTCACGATCCATTCGCGGATGCGGAAGATCGACAGCAGGAAGAACATCACCGCTGACAGGAACACCGCGCCCAGCGCCACTTGCCAGGTGTGGCCCATGTGCAGGACCACGGTGTAGGTAAAGAACGCGTTCAGGCCCATGCCCGGCGCCAGGGCGATCGGGTAGTTGGCGATCAGGCCCATGGTCACCGAGCCGATGGCCGCGGCCAGGCAGGTGGCGACGAAGATCGCACCCTTGTCCATGCCGGTCTCGCCGAGGATGCTCGGGTTGACGAACAGGATGTAGGCCATGGCCAGGAAGGTGGTGACGCCCGCGAGAATCTCGGTGCGCACATTGGTGTTGTGTGCTTTCAGTTGAAACAGCCTTTCCAGCATGCCCGCTCCCAAGGCGCCCCCGGCGCCATGAATGTATCGACCCCATCAGCAAAGCACAGACCGTACCGGTTGCCGTGGTTTTGTGTGGGGCGGAAAAAAGCCGCGCATCATACCAGCATGCTTGGCGGGGGCCTATCGCCGTTGGGGAATGGTAATTTTTTCCCTGTGCCGGCCTCTTCGCGGGTGAACCCGCTCCCACAGGTACCCCACCAGGCCTGATGGCGACGCGCTCCTGGTGGGAGCGGGTTTACCCGCGAAAGGGCCGGTACAGGCTACAGATCAACCGTTATGCAACCGATCTCGCTTGGCCAGTGTGGGGAACAGTCTTATCCACACCCCAGTCACCACTAAAGTGCCCACTCCGCCCAGTACCACCGCCGGCACCGTCCCAAACCAGTGCGCCGTAACCCCCGATTCGAACTCGCCGAGCTGGTTCGAGGCACCAATGAACAAGCCGTTCACCGCGCTCACCCGCCCGCGCATTTCGTCCGGCGTCTCCAGCTGCACGAAGGCGCCGCGGATGACCATGCTGATCATGTCCGCCGCGCCCAGCACCACCAGTACTGCCAGCGAGAACCAGAACGAGGTCGACAGGCCAAAGGCGATGGTCGCCACGCCGAACACGCCCACTGCCGTGAACATGGTCCGCCCAACGTTGCGCTCGAACGGGAAGCGCGCCAGCCAAAGCGACATCAGCAACGCTCCCACCGCTGGCGCCGAGCGCAGCAGGCCCAGGCCCAGCGGGCCGGTCAGCAGGATGTCCTTGGCGAACACTGGCAGCAGCGCGGTGGCCCCGCCCAGCAGTACGGCGAACAGGTCCAGCGAGATGGCGCCCAGAATGTCGGGCCGGCTACGGATGAAGCGGATACCGGCCAGCAGCGATTCGATGCTGGCGCGCCCGCGCTGGGCCACCTGGCCGCGTGCCTGCAGGCTCAAGGTCAGCACACAGGCGATGGCGTACAGGGCTACGGTGGGGCCGTATACCCAGATGCTGCCGAAGGCATACAGGAAACCGCCCACCGCCGGTGCCACGATGGTTGCCGTCTGGGTGGCCGAGGCCGAAGCCGCCACCGCGCGCGGGAACAGCCCGGCCGGTACCACGTTGGGCAGCAGCGCCTGGGTCGCCGGCATTTCGAACGAACGCGTGGCACCGAGCAGGAAGGCGAGGGCGAAGATCAGCTCGCGGGTGACGTTGTCGGTTGCGCTGCCCAGCGCCAGTGCCAGGGCTATCAGCCCCTGCAGGCTCTGGCACAGCGCTGCGACCTTGCGCCGGTCATAGCGGTCGGCGACATGCCCGGTGTGCAGCATGAACAGCACCCGAGGGGCGAACTCGACCAGGCCGACCAGGCCCAGGTCCAGCACATTGCCGGTCAACTGGTAGAGGTGCCAGCCAATGGCCACGGTAAGCATCTGGAAGCCGCTGGCGGTGAACACGCGGGCCAGCCAGAAGGCCAGGAAAGGGCGGTGGTGACGCAACAACTGCGGTGCGGAATCGGACATCGGAAACCAGGGGCCTCGGCGCAGTAGAGGGGGGCGCAGCGTATCATCTGTTTGTAACAACCGGTTACTGTTTGCCGGGGTCGGCACTTTTTCACGCGTCATGAAAGGGGGTGGGGCAACGGGTCACGCGGCAATCAACCACACGGCCCGTCAGGCCATTCAGGACTATGCTTCCTAGCAATCGTTGATCTGGATCAATCGTTCCAGATGTAACGATCGGGCCCTCGGGCCGAAATCCCTGCGATCGAACAGAACAATTCCAACGCGCCGCACTCGACTACCGTGGGGGCAGTGGGCGACGGGGCCAGCGGCCCGGACGCCGGATTATCTGAAGAGGAAGCACCATGTTCGGAATAGAGGCCTTGGAACTCGCCCGAATGCAGTTTGCCTTTACCGTGTCGTTTCATATCCTGTTCCCGGCCATCACCATTGGCCTGGCGAGCTACCTGGCAGTCCTCGAAGGCCTCTGGCTGCGGACCAATAACCAGGTCTACCGTGACCTTTATCACTTCTGGTCGAAAATCTTCGCCGTCAACTTCGGCATGGGCGTGGTTTCCGGGTTGGTCATGGCCTACCAGTTCGGCACCAACTGGAGCCGCTTCTCCGACTTCGCCGGCGCCATTACCGGCCCGCTGCTCACTTACGAGGTGCTGACCGCGTTCTTTCTCGAGGCCGGCTTCCTGGGGGTCATGCTGTTTGGCTGGAACCGCGTCGGCCGTGGCTTGCACTTCTTCTCCACGGTGATGGTGGCGCTTGGCACCCTGGTCTCGACCTTCTGGATCCTCGCCTCCAACAGTTGGATGCAGACCCCACAAGGCCACGAGATCATCGATGGCCGGGTGGTGCCGGTGGACTGGCTGGCAGTGGTGTTCAACCCCTCGTTCCCCTACCGCCTGGCGCACATGGCCACTGCCGCGTTCGTCTCCACTGCCTTCTTCGTCGGTGCCTCGGCGGCCTGGCACCTGCTGCGCGGGCGTGACAACCCGGCAGTGCGCAAGATGCTGTCGATGGCCATGTGGATGGCGCTGATCGTCGCCCCGATCCAGGCGGTGATCGGTGACTTCCATGGCCTCAACACGCTCAAGCACCAGCCGGTGAAGATCGCCGCCATCGAAGGCCACTGGGAGAACGTGCCCGGCGAGCCGACCCCGCTGATCTTGTTCGGCATCCCCGACATGCAGGCCGAAACCACCCGCTTCAAGCTCGAGATTCCGGCACTCGGCAGCCTGATCCTGACCCACAGCCTGGACAAGCAGGTGCCGGCGATGAAGGAGTTCCCGCCCGAAGACCGGCCTAACTCGACCATCGTCTTCTGGTCGTTCCGGATCATGGTCGGGCTGGGTTTCCTGATGATCTTCGTCGGCCTGTGGAGCCTCTGGCTGCGCAAGCGCGGCACGCTCTACACCTCGCGGCCGTTCCTGTACCTGGCCCTGTGGATGGGGCCTTCCGGGTTGATCGCGCTGCTGGCCGGCTGGTTCACCACCGAAATCGGCCGCCAACCCTGGGTGGTGTATGGCCTGATGCGCACGGCAGACGGTGTGTCGAACCACAGTTATGCCCAGCTCGGCTTCACCCTGGTGGCCTTCGTGGTGGTGTACTTCGCCCTGTTCGGCACCGGCCTTGGCTACATGATGCGCCTGGTGCGCAAAGGGCCGCAGACCGGTGAGGGTGACGAGCACAGCCCCGGTGGCCCAGGCACCAAACGCACGCCGGCGCGGCCGCTGTCCGCCGCCGATGATGGCCGAGAGGCCAACTCCGCCAGCCTGAGCAAGGGGAACTGAACCATGGGTATCGACCTTCCGCTGATCTGGGCCGTGATCATCATCTTCGGCGTCATGATGTATGTGGTGATGGATGGTTTCGACCTGGGGATCGGCATGCTCTTCCCGTTCGTCAAGGGCGAGCATGACCGCGATGTGATGATGAACACCGTCGCCCCCGTGTGGGACGGCAACGAAACCTGGCTGGTGCTGGGCGGTGCCGGGCTGTTCGGGGCATTCCCGATGGCTTATTCGGTAGTGCTGGAGGCCCTGTACCTGCCATTGATCCTGATGCTGATCGGCCTGATCTTCCGCGGCGTGGCCTTCGAGTTCCGCTTCAAGGCCAAGGCCGACAAGCGCCATATCTGGGACAAGGCGTTCATCTGGGGCTCGCTGATTGCCACCTTCTTCCAGGGCGTGGCGCTGGGCGCCTTCCTCGAAGGCTTCAAGGTGGTCGACCGGCATTTCGCCGGCGGCACACTTGACTGGCTGACCCCGTTCAGCCTGTTCTGCGGCCTGGGGCTGATCGTTGCCTACACCCTGTTGGGCTGCACCTGGCTGATCATGAAGACCGAAGGGGCGCTGCAGCAGAAGATGCACGACATCGCCCGGCCGTTGGCGCTGGTGCTGCTGGTGGTGATCGGCATCGTCAGCCTGTGGACACCGATCGCCTACCCGCAGATTGCCGAGCGCTGGTTCAGCATGCCTAACCTGGTCTGGTTCATGCCGGTGCCGCTGCTGGTGCTGGTAACCTTCTACGGGTTGCTCAAGGCGGTGGCGCGCAATGCCCACTACACGCCGTTCCTGCTGACGTTGGTGCTGATCTTCCTTGGTTACAGCGGCCTGGGCATCAGCCTGTGGCCGAATATCATCCCGCCGTCAATCTCGATCTGGGACGCCGCGGCGCCACCGCAGAGCCAGGGCTTCATGCTGGTGGGCACCCTGTTCATCCTGCCGTTCATCCTCATGTATACCTTCTGGAGCTATTACGTGTTCCGCGGCAAGGTTACCCATGAAGACGGCTATCACTAGGAGGGCCGCATGATGACCGGCAAGCATGGTTTGGACGAGAAGAAACCCCTGTGGCAGCGGCTGGGTTGGCTGCTGCTGATCTGGGCGATGAGCGTGGCGGCTCTGGGTGTGGCGGCCTGGGTGATGCGCCTGTTCATGGGGGCCGCGGGGCTGACCACCCATTGAGATAAGCCTGTTCTGGCCCTATCGCCGGCAAACCAGCTCCCACAGGTACTGCACTGCCCGTGAATGCAGTGCAGTACCTGCTGGAGCTGGCTTGCCGGCGATAGGGCCGGTACAGGCTTACTTGCGGGCTTTCAGGATAACGAACTTGGGCGTTGCGGCCACCTGCTCAACCCCACGGAACAACCGCGCCAGCTTGCTGTGATAGCCCAGGTGCCGGTTACCCACGATATACAGCGCACCGCCCACCACCAGCGCTTCCCGCGCCTGCTGGAACATGCGCCAGGCGAGGAAGTCACCCACTACCTGCTGCTGGTGGAACGGCGGGTTGCACAGCACCACGTCCAGCGACTGCTTCTCCACCCCCGCCAACCCATCGGCTGCCTCGAACACCGCCGGGCGCTCACCCAGCGCGGCCTGCCAGTTCTCTTGTGCCGATTGCACCGCCATGTACGACTCGTCGACCAGGGTGTACTGGGCATCCGGGTTGTCCAGGGCGCTGGCTATCGCCAGCACGCCGTTGCCGCAACCCAGGTCCGCCACCCGCGCACGGCCCAGTTCGCGGGGCAGGTGCGGGAGGAACGCCCGGGTGCCGATGTCCAGACCCTCACGGCAGAACACGTTGGCGTGGTTGACCAACTCCAGCGCCGGCGCGTCAAGACGGTAGCGGCTAGGGTAGGGCGAGCGGGCGACAGGCCGTTCGGCCACCGTTGCTGTCAGCAACCGAGCCTTTTTTTGCGCCAGCGAGGCCTGCACCGGGCCGATGTACTTCTCCATAAGGTCACCGGCAGCCCGTGGCAGGTGCTTGATCATCGCCCCGGCAATCACCTGTGCACCGGGCGCCAGGTGGCCTTGCAGGCGGATCAGCTGTTCTTCGAGCAGGGCCAGGGTCTTGGGCACGCGCACCAGCACCCGGTCGAACGGGCCTTGCCAGTATTCGCTGGCCGGCACGAACGGCACGCTGTCGAACGGCAGGCCATTGCGCGCCAGGTTCTTTTCCAGGGCCAGGTGCGCCAGGTGCGAATCGCCACTGCTGACCACCTGCAGCTTGCCCGCCAGGCTGGCGGCCAGGGCGCCAAAGCTGTCATTGAGCACCAGCACCCGGCAGTTGGCCGCGGGGGCCTGTTCGTGCAGCTGCGCAAGCAGGTACTCGTCGGCGGCATCGAAAGCCTGCAGCGGGTCGTTGGCCTGTTCCGGCTGGCGGATCAGGTCGAGTTCGGCGTAGGGGGTGGTCAACAGGGGCATGGCGTCTGGCTCGGGTACGAAACTGCCCGTTGCGGTTCGCTCCGGGCTTTGCCGGGCGATTCTACAGGGCTTTGCCCAAGGTCGCAGGTTTGAAGGTCAGATCCAGCCACGCAGGGCGGCGATGGCGATGGCGCCGGCCTTGTTGGCGGCGTTGGTCTTGGTGATGACACTGCGGATATGGAAGTTCACCGTGCTTTGCGACAGCGACAGGATGCAGGCCACGTCGGCGGCGGTCTTGCCGGCGGCCGACCATTTCAGCACTTCAAGTTCCCGATCGCTCATTTTCGGCGCCGGCGGGCACAGTGCATTGAGGTGGTGTTCGCCAAGCACCGCATGCAGGGTGTGGCACAGCCACTGCACGTTGCCGGCCTTGCCGTAGAGCTCTGCCATATTGATGCTGCCGGCAGGCCTGGCCACGCTGATCTGGCTTTCGTTGTGATGCAGATCGTGCAGCGACTGTGTCCAGCCATGGCGCAGACCGTGCTGGCAGGCGATTTCACGAAACTGCGGGGCTTCACGATACAGCTCGTCGGTCCATTGCACTGGCATGGTCGAGGTGTGGCTCAGGTATGCGGCCGCGTCCTGCTTGTAGAGCTCGTCGCCCTGATAGCGCTCGATCCAGCCGCTCGGGTAATTGCTGTAAAGGTACAGTCTGGGTGTTTGCGTGGCGATCTGGATGCGAATGTTCAGCCCGAGATATTCCATGCCCAGGTCCTGTGCCAGGCAAACCGCGATGTCGAACAGCTTCCGTGGGCTGCGTTCGCTGGCAAACGTATGAAGATGCTCGGGTTTCCAGTGAAGCATCTGAACAACTCCTTGGGTTCCAGGATTCATTCCGTTTGGGTGCCCGGATGATTGTAGGAAAAGACCTACGATCCCGCTGGGAATTTTTTGTTATAGCACTCAGGATTTTCTGCGACTTCGGCAGGATCGCCGCAGATGAGGCCCTACAAAGCAGTGGTTTTTATCCGCGCTACTTTGCGCGACACTGTGCGCACGCCAAACCTGGAGCCCGATATGACCGCTAGCGCCGAAAAGTTCACCCGCCAGACCCTGCTCGATGTTCAGCCACTGACGCCGAACCTCTTCAGCCTGCGGGTTACGCGCGATGCGGGGTTCCGCTTCCGTTCCGGCCAGTTCGCCCGCCTGGGCGTGACCAAGGCCGATGGCAGTGTAGTGTGGCGTGCCTACTCCATGGTCAGCGCGCCCCATGACGAGCACCTGGACTTCTTCTCCATCGTGGTGCCTGGTGGGGAATTCACCAGTGAGCTGAGCAGGCTGGGGGCGGGCGATGCTCTGCTGATCGATCGCCAGGCCTTCGGCTTCCTTACCCTCGACCGCTTCGTCGGTGGCCGCGACCTGTGGTTGCTGGCGACCGGTACTGGCATTGCGCCGTTCATGTCGATCCTGCAGGACTTCGAGGCTTGGGAGCGTTTCGACAACATCAAGCTGGTGTATTCGGTGCGCGAAGCGAAAGAGCTGGCCTATGTGGATGAAATCGCCGGGCTGGAGCAGCGCGATTACCTGGCCGAGTTCGCCGGCAAGTTGCAGTTCATTCCGGTGGTGACCCGTGAACAGCACCCGGGGGCGTTGAACCAGCGTATTACCACGCTGATCGAGAATGGCGAACTGGAGAAGGCGGCGGGGCTGGAGCTGTCGCCGGAACATTCGCGGGTGATGCTGTGTGGCAACCCGCAGATGATTGACGATACGCGCAAGGTACTGAAGGCGCGCGACCTGCAATTGAGCCTGAGCAAGCGGCCGGGGCAGGTGGCGGTAGAGAATTACTGGTAAGGCCGTTGGGGGAGCGGCGGTGCGGCGGTCCGATCTGCCCGCGAACACCGGCGGAGCCGGTGCCATCCACCGCGTTGGATTCTTCGCGGGCCTGCCCGCTCCCACAGCGCTCCCTATCTAACCTCAGGGCAAACGGTTCTGGTTCTGCGCCTTGAGCAAATCGCGGATCTCGGTCAGCAAGGTCTCTTCGGCAGTCGGCACAGGCGGTGCAGTCGGCGCCACGGCCTCTTCACGCTTGAGCTTGTTGATCGCCTTCACCCCCATGAAGATGGCAAAGGCCACGATCACGAAGTCGATCACGGTCTGGATGAACTTGCCATAGGCCAGCACCACCGCCGGAACGTCACCTTCGGCAGCCTTCAGGGTAACTGCCAGGTCGCTGAAGTCCATGCCACCGATCAACAGGCCCAGTGGCGGCATGACCACGTCACCGACGAAAGACGAGACGATCTTGCCGAAGGCCGCGCCGATGATGATACCGACCGCCATGTCGACGACATTGCCTTTGACCGCGAAGGCCTTGAACTCACTGATCATGCCCATGTTTGGTTCCTTGTAACAAAAGGTAAGGTTTACGCAGTGTAAGCCACTTGAACGCTTCATGCGTTGTGCTCTGGGCTACTGACTGCGGTTAGAACGAATAGTTTTGTCGCATCCCGAGGCGTTCGAGGCACGTCCAGCTCGGCTATCATGGCGGTTTTTTCCAGGAGACCCCCAGCCATGGCCAAGGCCAAGCGCTTGTATGGCTGCACCGAGTGCGGTGCGACCTTCCCCAAATGGGCCGGCCAGTGTGGCGAATGCGGGGCCTGGAACACTTTGGTCGAGACCATGATCGAAAGCGGCGGCGCCGCTGCGCCCAGTAGCGGCCGTGCCGGCTGGACCGGTCAGCAGGCGCAGATCAAGACCCTGGCCGAAGTCAGCGTCGAGGAAATCCCGCGCTTCACCACCAGCAGCACCGAACTGGACCGCGTGCTGGGCGGTGGCCTGGTGGATGGCTCGGTGGTGTTGATCGGTGGCGACCCCGGCATCGGCAAGTCGACCATCCTGCTGCAAACCTTGTGCAACATTGCCGTGGGCATGCCGGCGCTGTATGTCACCGGCGAGGAGTCGCAGCAGCAGGTGGCCATGCGCTCGCGGCGCCTGGGCCTGCCCCAGGACCAGCTCAAGGTGATGACCGAAACCTGTATCGAGACCATCATCGCCACGGCGCGCCAGGAAAAGCCACGGGTGATGGTAATCGACTCGATCCAGACCATTTTCACCGAGCAGCTGCAATCGGCGCCCGGCGGCGTGGCTCAGGTACGCGAGAGCACGGCGTTGCTGGTGCGCTACGCCAAACAGAGCGGTACGGCGATTTTCCTGGTCGGCCACGTGACCAAGGAGGGCTCGCTGGCCGGGCCACGGGTACTTGAGCACATGGTCGATACCGTGCTGTATTTCGAGGGCGAGTCCGATGGCCGCCTGCGCCTGCTGCGGGCGGTGAAGAACCGCTTTGGCGCGGTCAACGAGCTGGGCGTGTTCGGCATGACCGACCGTGGCCTTAAAGAAGTGTCCAATCCGTCGGCGATCTTCCTCAACCGCACCCAGGAGGAAGTGCCGGGCAGCGTGGTGATGGCGACCTGGGAGGGCACCCGGCCGATGCTGGTTGAAGTGCAGGCGCTGGTCGACGACAGCCACCTGGCCAACCCGCGCCGGGTGACCCTGGGCCTGGACCAGAACCGCCTTGCCATGTTGCTGGCAGTGCTGCACCGCCATGGCGGTATTCCTACCCATGACCAGGACGTGTTCCTCAACGTGGTCGGCGGGGTGAAGGTGCTGGAAACGGCTTCGGACCTGGCGCTGCTGGCGGCGGTGATGTCCAGCCTGCGCAACCGTCCCCTGGCCCATGGCCTGCTGGTGTTTGGCGAGATCGGCCTGTCCGGCGAGGTGCGGCCGGTGCCCAGTGGCCAGGAGCGCTTGAAGGAGGCGGCCAAGCACGGCTTCAAGCGGGCCATCGTGCCCAAGGGCAATGCGCCGAAAGAGGCGCCGGCGGGGTTGCAGGTGATTGCCGTGACCCGGCTGGAGCAGGCCCTGGATGCGCTATTTGAGTAATTTGTAGCTTGTACCGGCCCTTTCGCGGGTAAACCCGCTCCCACAGGTACCGCATCAGCTTCAGGGTTGTGCAAACCCTGTGGGAGCGGGTTTACCCGCGAAAGGGCCGGCACAGGCAAAACGAAAAAGGGGCCGACGATGCGCATCGGCCCCCCCACCTCACCGCTCAGTCAGCAGTCAATGCTCGGCAACCGCACTGCGCCTGACCGTTTCATTGCCATGCTCGTCCAGTTCCAGCATCGGCACTTCATTACCCTCGGCATCGAACAGCTTGCCATCCTTGAAGTAGTCGCCATCACGCAGCGCTGAAATGTCCGAGTACTGGATGGTGCGCTCGTACGCGGCGGCAAACACCGACTGCTGGTCCGAGTTGCCGGCGGTGAAGTGGTTGAAGATCAGGTTCAGCAGGATGGCCATGATCGCCGCCGAGCTGATGCCCGAGTGGAAGATGGTCTCGAACCAGTTCGGGAAGTGGTGGTAGAAGGTCGGTGCGGCAATCGGGATCATGCCGAAGCCCAGCGAGGCAGCGACGATGATCAGGTTGACGTTGTTCTTGTAGCTGACCTTGGACAGCGTACGGATACCGCTGGCCGCCACGGTGCCGAACAGCACGATGCCTGCGCCACCCAGTACCGGGGTAGGGACTGCTGCTATCACCCGGCCCATGATCGGCAACAGGCCCAGCACCACCAGGATCACGCCACCGGTGGCCACCACGTAGCGGCTCTTGACCCCGGTCACGGCTACCAGGCCGACGTTCTGGGCGAATGCGCTCTGGGTGAACGAGCCGAAGATCGGCGCCAGGACGCTCGACGCCATGTCGGCGCGCAGGCCGTTGCCCAGGCGCTTGGAGTCGACCTTGGTGTCGATGATCTCACCCACGGCGAGGATGTCGGCCGAGGTTTCAACCAAGGTCACCATGATCACGATGCACATCGACAGGATTGCGGCGATGTGGAATTCCGGCATGCCGAAATGAAACGGCGTGGGGAAGGCGAACATCGGGCCCTCGGTGACCTTGCTGAAGTCGGCCATGCCCAGCGCCCAGGCGATCAGGGTGCCGACCACCATGGCCAGCAGGATCGACAGGCGCGAGATGGCCGCGCTGCCCAGCTTGCTCAACAGCAGCACGATGGCGAAGGTCAGTGCTGCCAGGCCGATATTGGCCACGCTGCCGAACTCCGGCGATGCGCTGTTGCCACCCATTACCCAGCGGGCGGCCACGGGCATCAGGGTCAGGCCGATGGTGGTGATGACAATGCCGGTCACCAGCGGTGGAAAGAACTTGGTGATGCGCGAGAACACCGGGGTGATCAGAAAGCCGATCAGCGACGCTGCCATGACCGCGCCGAGCACGCCTGGCAGGCCACCGCCGCCCTCGCTGCTGAGGATTGCCCCCATGGTTGCCACACCGGCGAACGAAACACCCTGCACCAGCGGCAACTGGCAGCCGAAGAACGGCAAACCGAGGGTTTGCAGCAGGGTGGCCAGGCCACCGGCAAACAGCGAAGCGGCGATCAGCATGCCGATTTCGGCGCCGTTCAGGCCCGCGGCCTGCCCCAGGATCAGGGGTACCGCGACGATCCCCCCGTACATGGTCAGCACATGCTGCAGACCATAGGCCAGGTTGGCCCCAAGGCCGAGGTTTTCATCCTCGGGGCGCTTGGCGGGAGACGTGCTAGTGGACGTAGTCATGGAGCAGGCTCTCTGTTTATTGTTGTGGCGCTACTGTAGACACTTCCTGCAAATGATTTCCACAAGAATTGTATACAATATTTTGATTGGAGCGCGCACAAGAGCGCCCGCAAGGTGTGTGAGCATCCAATGCAGAACGCGTACCAACTCTTCAGAGGCTGTACTAGAGGGGTGTGTACAAAACGCTGCTACCCAGGCTTAAAGCTGTCTGGGTAGACAGGAAACACAAGGTGAGGAAGCCATTAGCTAGCTAAGAGATTTCATTATTCGATGAGTTCGCGCAGCTCACGCATCATTTCGGTGCTGTCGGCCACGTTCAATTCCACAAGACGGTGCAAATGGCTCATCGACTCGAGGTCGATGTACAGGCAGATGAAGCCCAGGCGGTCCGGTTCTTCATGGCGCAGTTCAACTTGCATCTGCACACGTGTATCGGGGTCCAGTTGAATGATGGCGTCGAAATCCTGGGTCAGGTCGGCATCCCAGTTGGCCGGGCGCTCGATCAGCAAACCCTTGAGTGAAAGGTCCAGCAGCTTGGCAGGCCAGCGTTGCAGGCCCTGGCGCAGTTCGGTGGGGGCGTCGAAATCGATGCGCTGAAAGCGGCGGCGTTCGTGTTCGCTCATGGGATAGATCCTCGAATAGGTCCTCAGGGGACATCCTGACTATAGTTAGAGTGGTATGTGCATCAGGTACCGCAATCTGGCCGCAGAGGCTCTAGACCAAAGCAAGTGTGGCAATGCGCGATGACTCGCCCTAGACTCGATGGGCGGTCTTTTCCAATCCACCAGCTGGAAGCAAACCATGAACAACAATAATAGCCTGCTACGCCACATTCCGTGGCTGGCGCTGGCAGTCATAGGAGCCTGTGCGCTGGGTGTGGTTGCCCTGCGTCGCGGCGAGGCGATCAATGCCTTGTGGATCGTGGTCGCGGCGGTGGCCCTCTACCTGGTCGCCTATCGTTACTACAGCCTGTTCATCGCCACCAAGGTGATGCAACTCGACCCGCGCCGAGCCACCCCGGCGGTGCTCAACAACGACGGCCTGGACTACGTCCCGACCAACAAACACATCCTCTTCGGTCACCACTTCGCCGCCATCGCTGGCGCAGGTCCCTTGGTCGGCCCGGTACTCGCCGCGCAGATGGGCTACCTGCCCGGCACGCTGTGGCTGATCGCCGGCGTGGTGCTGGCCGGTGCGGTGCAGGACTTCATGGTCCTGTTCCTGTCCACCCGCCGTAACGGCCGTTCGCTGGGCGACATGGTGCGCGAGGAGATGGGCCGCATTCCGGGCACCATTGCCCTGTTCGGCTGCTTCCTGATCATGATCATCATCCTTGCGGTGCTGGCGTTGATCGTGGTCAAGGCCCTGGCCGAAAGCCCGTGGGGCATGTTCACGGTGATGGCGACCATCCCGATCGCGATGTTCATGGGCATCTACATGCGCTACATCCGCCCGGGCCACATCGGTGAGATTTCGGTCATCGGCGTGGTGCTGCTGCTGGCCTCGATCTGGCTGGGGGGCCAGATTGCCGCAGATCCGACCTGGGGTCCGGCGTTCACCTTCACCGGCGTGCAGATCACCTGGATGCTGGTGGGCTATGGTTTCGTCGCCGCAGTACTGCCGGTATGGCTGGTACTGGCGCCACGTGACTACCTGTCGACCTTCCTCAAGATCGGCACCATCGTTGGCCTGGCCATCGGTATCCTGATCATCGCGCCCGAGCTGAAAATGCCGGCGCTGACCCAGTTCACCGACGGCACCGGCCCGGTGTGGAAGGGCACCCTGTTCCCGTTCCTGTTCATCACCATCGCCTGTGGTGCGGTGTCCGGCTTCCACGCGCTGATCTCCTCGGGGACCACGCCGAAGCTGCTGGACAACGAAACCAACGCCCGCTACATCGGCTACGGCGGCATGCTGATGGAATCGTTCGTCGCCATCATGGCCATGGTCGCCGCTTCGGTAATCGAGCCGGGCGTGTACTTCGCCATGAACAGCCCGGCCGCGGTGGTCGGTGCCGACGTGGCGTCGGTGGCGCAAACGGTCAGCAGCTGGGGCTTCCTGATCACCCCTGAGCAGCTCGAGGCCACCGCCCGCGACATTGGCGAGCACACTGTGCTGGCCCGTGCCGGTGGCGCACCAACCCTGGCGGTGGGTATCGCGCAGATCCTGCACCAGGTGCTGCCGGGTGAAAACACCATGGCCTTCTGGTACCACTTCGCGATCCTGTTCGAGGCCCTGTTCATCCTCACTGCGGTAGACGCCGGCACCCGTGCCGGGCGCTTCATGCTGCAGGACCTGCTGGGCAGCTTCGTGCCGGCGCTCAAACGCACCGAATCGTGGACCGCCAACCTGATCGGTACTGCCGGCTGCGTGGCCCTGTGGGGCTACCTGCTGTACCAAGGCGTGATCGACCCGCTGGGTGGCATCAACACCTTGTGGCCGTTGTTCGGCATCTCCAACCAGATGCTGGCCGGTATCGCCCTGATGCTCGGCACCGTGGTGCTGATCAAGATGAAGCGCCAGCGCTACGTCTGGGTCACCCTGCTGCCGGCCGTGTGGCTGCTGATCTGCACCACTACCGCAGGCCTGATCAAGCTGTTCGACCCGAACCCGGCAGTCGGCTTCCTGGCCCTGGCCAAGAAGTACAGCACTGCACTGGACGCCGGCCAGGTACTGGCCCCGGCCAAGGACATCGGGCAGATGCAGCATGTGATCTTCAATGCCTACACCAACGCCGGCCTGACCGTGCTGTTCCTGTTGGTGGTGTTCAGCGTGCTGTTCTTCGCTGTCAAGGTCGGCTTCGCCGCCCTCGGCCGCAAGGAACGTACCGACAAGGAAACCCCGTTCCAGGCCCTGCCGGACGCTTGAGAGGACTGCTGCGATGTTCAACGACCTGGGTCGACTGGGTAAATACCTGGGGCAGGCAGCCCGCCTGATGGTCGGCATGCCCGACTACGACAACTACGTCGAGCACATGCAGACCAAGCACCCGGACAAGCCGGTCATGACGTACGAGGAGTTCTTCCGCGAACGCCAGGAAGCGCGTTACGGCGGCAAGTCCGGGCCCAAGTGCTGCTAACGGCCCGCGCTAGCCTGATCGGCTAGCGCGGTCTTTGTGGGAGCGGCCTCGTGTCGCGATAGGGCCGCTCCCACAAGGGCCGTGGTACACCTTCAAAATTCTCACTGCACAGGAGATGTTCTGCGTGCAGACGCCTATTCCCGTAACCGTGCTCACTGGCTTCCTCGGTGCCGGCAAGACCACCTTGCTCAAGCACATGCTCAAGGCCGAGCACGGCCTGAAAATCGCCGTGATCGAAAACGAATTCAGCGAGGCCGGCATCGACAGCCAGCTGCTGGGCGACGAGCCGGTGCAGGTGATGACCCTGGCCAATGGCTGTGTGTGCTGCAGCATCCACGGCGACCTGACCCGCGCCTTGTACCTGCTGCTCGAACGCCTGGATGCCGGCGAGATCGCCTTCGACCGCCTGGTAATCGAATGCACCGGCCTGGCCGACCCGGCGCCGGTGGCACAAACCTTCTTCATCGACGAGGAACTGCGTGAGCGCTATATCCTCGATGGCATCCTCACCCTGGTCGATGCCGCCCACGCCGAGCTGCACCTGACCCAGACCATCGCCCAGGCCCAGGTCGGCTTTGCCGATCGCCTGCTGCTGAGCAAGACCGACCTGGTCGAGCCCGCTGCGGTCGAGGCCCTGCGCGAGCGCCTGGCCCGCATCAATGGCCGGGCCGCGATCCGTGTGGTCGAGCATGGTCGCATCGACCTGGCTGAACTGCTGGATGTGCGTGGTTTCAACCTCAACCCCGATCTGGGCGCGAACCTGCGGCCGGCGCTGCGCCCGCTGCTCAAGCCCGCTACCCCGGACCGGATCTCCACCTTGGTGCTGCGCACGGAAACCGCGCTGGACATCGACCGCCTCAGCGACTTCATGAACGAACTGCTGGAAACCCACGGCAAGCAGCTGCTGCGCTACAAGGGCGTGCTGAACATTGCCGGTGAAGCGCGCAAGCTGGTGTTCCAGGGCGTGCTCAAGCTCTACGGCTTCGACTGGGATGCCGAGTGGGCCGAAGATGAAACCCGCGAGAGCGTGATGGTGTTCATCGCCGACGAATTGCCCGAAGCTAGGATTCGGGCTGGGTTCGAGGCGCTGGCTGCGGGCTGAGCTGACGCGGTGTCTGGGCCTGGAACCACTGCGGCCATGAACTGCGGTGGCGTGTCTCCAGCTCGATACACGGGATCAGGCGCTCGGTCAGCAGCGCCGTTTGCCGCACCGCCTTGGCAGTGCGGTACTTGGCGCTGTGGATGCACTCGCGGTCGCCGAACTCGCAGCGGTTCAGCGCCGTGCCGCCGCAGGGGCCATTGGCCAGGCCCTTGGGGCAGGTTTCCGGGCAGATGTACAGGGTGTCCTCCAGGCGGCAACGGCCGCAGGTGTCGCAGCCTACCAGCGGGTGCTTCACCGCGTGTTCCACCTTGTGCAGCACCCGCGCGCCAAGGCGTGTAGTCCACAAAGGCTGGCGCACGGCCCAGCCAAATGCCTTGCTCAGGCCATTACGGCGGCTGAACAGCAGCGAATGCATGCCGTGCATCAGGTGATAGCGCGCTTTTTCTTTGAACGACGCATCGACCCGTGACTCGCCCTGGCGCCAGCTCGCCTGTGGCGGGTGGAAGCTGACTGCCGGCAGACCGGGCATCTGCCAGCTGGCATGCCAGGCCGGCGCCCATTGTTCCAGCGTGTGGATTTGCGCCTGCCAGTGCTCGATGCGTGCTTCCAGGGCCAGCAGTTGCTTGAGTTCGTGAACCCCCGACAGATGCACGCCGGCATAGCCCATCAGCTTCACGCCGATGATCTGCAAGGCCAGGCGGTCGATGCTGCGCGCCTGGGCAAAGGCCTTGGACTGCGCCGCTTCCGCTTCGAGCATGTCGCGCATGGACGGCGTGACGGTCACGCCCGCCACGTGCTCGAGCATCGTCGCCCGCCCGTGGGTGAGGCTCATCAGGCAGGCCAGCATCGGCCTGGGCGTGGCCTGGCGGCTCATCCAGTGCATGGCTTCCTGGTGTTTGCCAGCATCGAAACCCAGTTGCAGGGTGAGGAAGTCGGCGCCTGCCGCCAGCTTTTTCTCGGCCTTGAAGTATTGGGCACCGCCTTCTTCCTCGCAGTACTTGAACGGGTTCAGCGCAGCGCCAAGCAGCCAGTGCGGGCAGGCCTGGCGGGCGATCTGCAGGGCTGCGACCGATTCCAGGTAGCGCACCGGGCGCTGGCCAGGCTGGTGGCCGGGCAGGCGGTCGCCGGTGAGCAGCAACAACTGGTCCAGGCCGGCGGCATCCATGCGTTGCAGTTGGGCGAGCAGGTGGTGGCGTTCGCGGTCCTTGCCGGAGAAATGCGGCAGGGCGGGTACCGGGTTGCTGAACGAGGCGAGGGCGTCCAGTGGCGACATGTCCAGCGGGCTGCCGACGCGGTCGCCAATGGCCACGGTCATTGGCCAGCCGCACAGGTGCGCACGGGCCAGGATCGCCTCCATGGCGGCGAAGCGTTCTGCGGAGGCTTTGGGGACGAACTCCATGACGCAGACGAAGGTGTTTTCGCGCAGCGCGGTTTTCAGCAGGCTCATGGGGCCGGGTACCTGGTGTGGTCAGGGTGGCATTGTGCGGCAGAAGGCGGGTGAGGTCATGTCCGAATGCGCAGGGTGGTGCTCTGAATGAGACATCCAAGGTTGCCTGTAGCGGCCCTTTCGCGGCTAAAGCCGCTCCCACAGGGTGGCGCGGTACCGGTGGGAGCGGCTTTAGCCGCGAAAGGGCCGGTACAGGCAGCACAACAACATGAACATGAGTAAATCTTGAGTTCATCTCAAATTTAATGAGTTTGTCTCAAGATGCAAGCATCCGGAAAATCCCCTCATTCATTTATGCATGCTGAGGGACAAGACATGGCACTGGCACACAACCTGGGCTTTCCACGTATCGGTCGCGACCGCGAACTGAAAAAGGCCCTGGAAGCCTACTGGAAGGGTGAACTCGACGAAGCCGGCCTGCGCGCCGTCGGCCGTGAGCTGCGTGCCCGCCACTGGCAGGTGCAGAAAGACGCCGGCATCGAACTGCTGCCGGTCGGCGACTTCGCCTGGTACGACCAGGTGCTGACCCACTCGCTGACCTTCGGCGTGATTCCGCAGCGTTTCCGCAGCCAGGACACTGCCAGGCCGACCCTGCAGACCCTGTTCGCCATGGCCCGTGGCGCCGTGGGTGACAGTTGCTGCGGTGGCGCACACGCCCAGGAATTGACCAAGTGGTTCGACACCAACTACCACTACCTGGTCCCCGAATTCACCGTCGACCAGCAGTTCGCCCTGAGCTGGGAGCAGTTGTTCGAAGAAGTGGCAGAGGCCCAGGCCCTGGGCCACGCGGTCAAGCCGGTAGTAATCGGCCCGCTGACCTACCTGTGGCTGGGCAAGGCCAAGGGTGGCGATTTCGACAAGCTGGAGCTGCTCGACCGCCTGCTGCCAGTGTATGACCAGATCCTCAACCGCCTGGCTGCCCAAGGTGTGGAATGGGTGCAGATCGATGAGCCGATCCTGGCCCTGGACCTGCCTCAGGACTGGAAGAACGCTTACGAGCGCGTCTACAACATCCTTCAGCGGGCGCCACTGAAAAAGCTGATCGCCACCTACTTCGGCGGCCTGGAAGACAACCTGGGCCTCGCCGTCAACCTGCCAGTCGATGGCCTGCACATTGACCTGGTACGGGCGCCCGAGCAGTACCCGACCATCCTCGATCGCCTGCCGGCCTACAAGGTGCTGTCGCTGGGCCTGGTCAACGGCCGCAACGTCTGGCGCTGCGACCTGGAAAAGGCGCTGGCGGTACTGCGCCATGCCCATGAGCGCCTGGGCGAGCGGCTGTGGGTGGCGCCGTCCTGCTCGCTGCTGCACAGCCCGGTGGACCTGGCCCGTGAGGACCAGCTCGATGCCGAACTGCACAGCTGGCTGGCCTTTGCCGTGCAGAAGTGCCAGGAAGTGGCGCTGCTGGCCAAGGCCATCAATGTTCCGCAAGCCGACGACGTGACCACAGCACTGGCGCAGAGCCAGGCCGTGCAGGCCAGCCGCGCCGCTTCGCCGCGTATTCACAAGCCTGCCGTGCAAGCCCGCCTGGCGGCCATCAAGCCCGCTGACAGCCAGCGTCAGTCGGCGTTTGCCCAACGTATCGTCAAGCAACGTGCGGGGCTCGACCTGCCGGCGTTCCCGACCACCACCATCGGCTCGTTCCCGCAGACCTCGGCGATTCGCCTGGCACGCCAGGCCTACAGGCAGGGCAAGCTGACCGAGGCCGATTACGTCGAGGCCATGCACAGCGAGATCCGCCATGCGGTGAAAACCCAGGAGGACCTGGGCCTGGATGTGCTGGTACACGGTGAGGCCGAGCGCAACGACATGGTCGAGTACTTCGCCGAGCAGATCGATGGCTATGCATTCACCCGCTTCGGCTGGGTGCAGAGCTATGGTTCGCGCTGTGTGAAGCCTGCGGTAATCGTTGGTGACCTGAGTCGGCCGAAGGCCATGACCGTGGAATGGATCAAGTACGCCCAAGGCCTGACCAGCAAGGTGATGAAGGGCATGCTGACCGGCCCGGTGACCATGCTGATGTGGTCGTTCCCGCGTGAAGACGTGAGCCGCGAAGTGCAGGCGCGCCAGCTGGCTCTGGCAATCCGTGACGAAGTGGTCGATCTGGAAGCGGCGGGTATCAGGATTGTGCAGATCGACGAAGCGGCTTTCCGTGAAGGCCTGCCGCTGCGCCACGGTGCCTGGGCCCACTACCTGGAGTGGGCCACCGAGGCCTTCCGCCTGTGTGCCTCGGGGGTGCGTGACGAAACCCAGATCCACACCCACATGTGCTACAGCGAGTTCAACGACGTGATCGAGTCGATCGCGGCGATGGATGCCGACGTGATCACCATCGAAACCTCGCGGTCGGACATGGAGTTGCTGGCGGCGTTCGAGCGCTTTGCCTACCCCAACGAGATCGGCCCGGGTGTGTATGACATTCACTCGCCACGGGTGCCGACCCGTGAGGAGATGGTCAAGCTGCTGCGCAAGGCTGCCCGGCGTATCCCGGCCGAGCGTCTGTGGGTCAACCCGGATTGCGGGCTGAAGACCCGTGCCTGGCCGGAGACCGAGGCCGCGCTGATCAATATGGTTGCCGCTGCTCGTGAGTTGCGCGCTACCGCCTGATCATTTACTGCCGGTACCGGCCTCTTCGCGGGTAAACCCGCTCCCACAGGGACCGTGCATATCTTGAATGCAGTGGTGCGCCTGTGGGAGCGGGTTCACCCGCGAAGAGGCCGACACAGGCACTACAAACTCCTAGAATGCCGACTTCAATCAAATCGACAGGAAGTGATGCGATGCGAGTTCTGGTAGTCGGCGCCAGCAAGGGCCTGGGCAAGGCGTTCATGGAAGGTTTGGGTAAACCGGGCGACACCTTGATTGGTGTGTCGCGCAACAAGCCAGCGGCAGTGAGCGTTGGCAAGGATGTCCAGGCCCAGTGGATCGAGGCCGATCTCGGCCAGCCGGTCGCCGCCGTCGAGGCAATTTTCCGCGTGCTGGCCGAGGGTGGCGTGGATACGCTCATTTATAACCTCGGCCTGTGGGAAGCGGAGGCCTTCGAGGCGCACTACAGCTTCCTCGATGATCGTGATGTGGAATTGCAGCGCATGGTCGATTGCAACATCACCGCGACCATCCTGCTGATCAAGCGCTTGCTGCCGTTGCTGCTCGAAAGCGGAAAACCACGGATCATCCTTACCGGTTCCACCTCGGGCCTGCCCCAGAGTGGTCGCCCTGAAGTGACTTTCGCCGCCTCCAAATTCGCCCTGCGCGGCATCGCCGAGGCATTGCGTGAAGGTTATCGCGGGCAGGGGCTTGGGGTGACGTGCCTGAACCTGGGCTACCTGAATACCGAGGATGGCCTGGATGTGCCGTTGCCCGAGGCTGCAGCACGTGGGGAAGGGGGGCTGATACCGCTGCATGACGTGGTGCTGATGGTGCGCACGCTGCTGGAGTTGTCGGCGGCGAGCTATGTGCGCGAACTGACCCTACCGGCTATTGCCGATGAGCGGTTCTGAAGCCTGAGGTTACTCAGTAAGCAGGCCCGGCCTCTTCGCGGGCCTGCTCATATCAATCCGAGATCACCGCTCGATTGCCAAGGCTACCCCTTGGCCGCCACCAATGCACAGTGTCGCCAGGCCTTTCCTGGCATCGCGCTTGATCATCTCGTGCAGCAGGGTCACCAGCACCCGGCACCCGGACGCACCAATCGGGTGGCCGAGGGCAATCGCCCCGCCATTCACGTTGACCCGCGCGGCATCCCATTCCAGCGCCTTGCCCACGGCCAACGCCTGCGCGGCAAAGGCTTCGTTGGCTTCGATCAGGTCTAGCTCGGCCAGTTGCCATCCGGCCTTGTCCAGGCAGCGCTGGGTGGCCGAAACCGGGCCAATGCCCATGATCGCCGGGTCTACGCCGGCACTGGCATAGGCCGCGATCCTGGCCAGCACCGGCAGGCCCAGGGCCTTGGCCTTGGCGGCGCTCATCAGCAGCACGGCGGCGGCGCCGTCATTCAGGCTTGAGGCGTTGCCGGCGGTAACGCTGCCGTCCTTCTTGAACGCCGGGCGCAGTTTGCCCAGGGATTCGGCAGTGGTATCCGGACGCGGCTGCTCGTCCCGCGCGAAGACTTTGGGTTCTCCCTTTTTCTGCGGCAGCACGATCGGGGTGATTTCATCATCGAAGCGGCCGGCCTCTATCGCGGCCACTGCCTTGCGCTGCGACTCGGCGGCGAAGGCGTCCTGCTGCTCCCGGCTGAGGCCGTACTGGTCCACCAGGTTTTCGGCGGTGATACCCATGTGATAGTCGTTGAAGGCATCCCACAGGCCGTCGGTGATCATGCTGTCGATCAGCTGGCCATGGCCCATGCGCTGGCCGGTGCGGGCCGAGGGCATTACGTAGGGGGCAAGGCTCATGTTCTCCTGGCCGCCGGCGATTACCACCTCGGCGTCACCGCAGCGGATGGCCTGAGCGGCCAGGTGTAGCGCCTTGAGGCCCGAGCCGCAGACCTTGTTCAGGGTCAGTGCCGGTACGCTGAAGGGCAGGCCGGCCTTGATCGCAGCCTGGCGTGCCGGGTTCTGCCCGGCGCCGGCGGTAAGCACCTGGCCGAGGATGACTTCGTCGACCTGCGCCGGGGCCAGACCGGTCTGCTCCAGCAGGCGCTTGATCACGGCGGCACCGAGGTCTACTGCAGGCACAGTGGCCAAGGCGCCCTGGAAGCTGCCGATGGCGGTACGGGTTGCAGCGACGATGACCACGTCGTTCATGTTGTTGTTCTCCGTGCGATGGGCGTAATGCCTCAAGCATCGGTGGCTTTGGCTCATTTGTTAAGTTTGTTTTTCTTTGCGATTGATGTGCAAAGCAAATGAATGAGCGTAAAGCGGCGTGCAGAACTATGCTAAGGGATGCGCTACTACATTCATCTGGATGGAGTTCACGCCCATGCGTACATTGATCGCGCTGACCCTTTTGATTGGCAGCAGCACAGTATTCGCCGCCACCGAATGCACCACCGCCGACAAAAGCACCTGGCAGGATCAGGAAAAATTCCAGGCGCAGCTCAAGGAGCAGGGCTACAAGATCAACAAGTTCAAAGTCACCAAGGGCAACTGTTACGAGATCTATGGTTTCGACAAGGATGGCAAGAAGGTCGAGATCTACCATGACCCAGTGACTGGCAAGGCAGTCAAGAGCGAGTACCACGAGTGAACAGCGACGGCACGGTGCAGCTGTGGGATCCCCTACTGCGGCTGTGCCACTTGTCGATGGCCGTGGTGTTTTTCGCCAACTACTTCTTCAACGAAGCGGGAGAAGACTGGCACCAATGGTTGGGCTATTACGCACTGGCCGTTGTGGTGGTGCGTGTGATCTGGGGTTTTGTCGGGCCACGCAGCGCGCGCTGGGCCGACTTCTGGCCAACCCCGGCAAGCCTGGTCGGGCATGCCCGGGCGCTGCTGCATGGGGAGCTTGACCATCACATGGGGCATTCGCCGATTGGCGCCCTGGTGATGGTGCTGATGATGACCGGCATCGCCGGTCTGGGCCTGACCGGGTGGGCCTCACAGGAGGTGGACGCGCTGTTTGGTGTCGACTGGCCGTTGGACCTGCACAGCTGGTTGGCCAACGCGGTGCTGGTGCTGGTTTGCGTGCATGTGCTGGGCGCTATCTACGAGAGCGTGCGCATGCGGGAAAACCTGCCGTGGTCGATGATCACCGGGCGCCGTCGGCAGCCCCGCGATTGACAGTGCCGGCCTCTTCGCGGGCTTGCCCGCGAGAGGCCAGCACAGGCAGCATCTGCTACACCGCCGGGCACTGATGGGTCACACAGTGAATCCCCCCACCCCCGGCAGCAATGGCATCGATATCCAGCTGCACGATATCCCGCCCCGGATACAACGCCGTCAGCAGCCCCCGCGCTTTCTCGTCCGCCGCCCCATCGCCAAACTGTGGCGCAATGATCGCGCCATTGAGCACGAAGTAATTGATGTACCCCGCGGCAAAGTCGTCATTGCCTTTGCTGAACCTGTTACGCCGCCCGTGCAGCGGCGGCGACACGACATGCACCTGCAACTTGCGGCCCTCGGCATCGGTGGCCCGTTTGAGGATCTCCAGGTGCTGGCGCGTCACGGCGTAGTCATACGAGTCCGGGTCGTTATCCAGGTTGGCAATCACCACCCCTGGCCTCACGAAGCGGGCATAGAAGTCCACGTGCCCGTCGGTGATGTCCTGGCTGGCGATGCCCGGTAGCCAGATGATCTTGCTCAGCCCCAGGCGCTCCTTGAGCTCTGCCTCGACCTGCGCCTTGCTCCAGCCTTTGTTGCGGTTGGCATTGACCCAGCTGCTCTCGGTCATGATGCCGGTGCCGTGGCCGTCCACTTCGATGGCGCCGCCTTCACCCACCAGGGCGCTGCGCTGGTAGCGGGCGCCGGCCAGCGTGGTGACGCGTCTGGCCAACTGGACATCGTTGCTGTGACGCTGCTTGTTGCCCCAGCCATTGAAGTTGAAGTCTACCGCCGCCAGGGCTCCGTCATCATCGACGACGA
The DNA here is from genome assembly GCF_022533585.1 of Pseudomonas sp. LS.1a. Taxonomy (NCBI): domain Bacteria; kingdom Pseudomonadati; phylum Pseudomonadota; class Gammaproteobacteria; order Pseudomonadales; family Pseudomonadaceae; genus Pseudomonas; species Pseudomonas sp. LS.1a. Next base: position 4,861,500 of record NZ_CP092827.1, on the reverse strand, counting down.
AGTTGGCGCCGATGTCGCGCATCCAGATGTCGTCCAGCTCGCACTCGACGAAACGTGTGCGATGGCTGCCACAGTGCTGCTCGGCCAGCTTGCGCTCGCTGGCCCGGCAGAACACTGTCACCGGCTGATAGCGCGCGATGGCCTGGGCGATGCGACCGAGGGCGGCCCGTACATCGGCGGTGAAATCCTCCCAGATCGCATCCTGGGCACCAAAGGCGATGAACGCGCGCTGCTGCGGCTCGCCTTCGTCCGGCATGAACCAGCGTCCGGGTTCTTCGGCACGGGCCAGGCCCAGCGGCAGGCCGAGGCTGGCGACCAGCGACAGTTGCAGGAAGGTTCTACGGCTTGGCATGGCTCAGTCCTGTGCAGTCTTGAAACGTGTCCACACGCGCATGCGTGCGCGCATGTCGGCCTGTGGGATATCGCGGCCCGGGATCAGCCGGGCATAAGTGGCTTGGTCGAGGTAGATATCGGGGTTGTCGCGCATGCGCGGGTCCACCGCCTGGCGTGCCTTGGCGCTGGCGGTGGGGTAGCCGGTGAAGTTGCTGATGGCCGTCATGTTCGCCGGGCGCATGACGAAATTGATGAAACGATAGGCGTATTCCGGGTGCTTGGCATCGGCCGGGATGGCCATGGTATCCATCCACACTGTGGTGCCCTGGCGCGGCACGCGGTACTGGAAATCGAGATGCTTGCCCGCGGCCTCGGCGGTACGCTGCGCCTGGATCACATCACCGCTGTAGCCCAGTGACAGGCACAGGTTCTCGTTGACCAGTTCGGTCACTGGTTGCGACTGGAATTTGCGTATGTACGGGCGAATCGCCTTGAGCAGTTCACTGGCTGCAGCCAGATCTTCGCGCTTGGCACTGCGTGGCTCGCGGCCCAGGTAGTTGAGGACCACTGCCAGCACTTCGTCGGGCGAGTCGATGACCGAAATGCCGCAGTCGGCGAACCTGGCGGCCAGCTCCGGCTTGAACAGCAGGTCGAGGTTGTCCAGCGGCGCATCGGGCATGCGCTGGCGGACTTTGTCGGTATTCACCGTCAGACCGATGGTGCCCCAGGTGTAGGGCACGGTCGCCTGGCTGGCCCTGGGGTACCGGGCGTGCAGCTGGCGCAGCCCGGGCTCGATGTCGTCAAGGGCCTCCAGGCGGCTGTGGTCCAGTGGCTGCAGGCTGCCGGCGCGCATCAGGCGCTCGGCGACGGTATCGCCGGGGAAGACCAGGTCGTAGCCACTGCGCCCGGACATCAGCTTGGCCTCGAGCACTTCGCTGCCGTCCATCACATCGTAGATTACCTGGATGCCGGTTTCGGCTGTGAACTGCTTGAGGATGTCCTCGGCAAAATAGTCGGCCCAGTTGTACAGGTGCAGCACGGGCTGCTCGGCCTGGGCCTGGCAGGCGCAGACGGCCAGCGCCAATGCAGCTAGAGTGTGGCGTTTCATGCTCAGGCCCTCAGGGTGTGTGGGAGGCGGCCGTCCAGGGTCAGCAGCGTGGCGTACATTTCCGGGCGGCGATCGCGGTAGATGCCCCAGCTCAGGCGGTCTTCCCGCATGCCGGCCAGATCCAGGTCGTGCAGCCAGATGCCGCTGCTGTCGCGGTCGGCTTCGGCAAGCATGGCGCCCTTGTGGTCGCAGATGAACGACGAGCCGTAGAAGCGCATGGCCAACCCGGCATCGCTGGCGGCGACCTCCTCGCCCACGCGGTTGGCCGCTACCACCGGCAGCAGGTTGGCGGCGGCATGGCCGCGCATGGCTACCTGCCAGTGGTCGCGCGAGTCCAGGTCGGCACAGCCGGGCTCGGAGCCGATGGCGGTGGGGAACAGCAGCACTTCGGCGCCCATCAGTGCCAGGCAGCGGGCGGTCTCGGGGAACCACTGGTCCCAGCAGATACCGATGCCCAGGCGGCCAAAGGCGGTGTCCCAGACCTTGAAGCCGGTGTCGCCGGGGCTGAAGTATTCCTTCTCCTGGTAGCCGATGGCGTTGGGGATGTGGGTCTTGCGGTATACGCCAAGCAGGCGGCCGTCGGCATCGGCCACGGTCAACGAGTTGAAGAAAGCATTGCCTGCGCGCTCATACCAGCTCAGCGGCAGCACCACGCCCAGCTCGCCGGCCAGTGCGGCGAAGCGCTGCAGGATCGGGCTGGCGGGGTAGGGCTGGGCGAGGGCCTGGTGCTGGTGGTCTTGTTCGATGCAGAAGTACGGGGTGGCGAACAGTTCCTGCAGCAGGATCACCTGGGCGCCTTCGGCGGCGGCCTGGCGTACCAGTTGTTCGGCGCGGTCGAGGTTGCCGGGCAGGTCCCAGCTGCACGGCATCTGGGTGGTGGCGACGCGCAGCAGGTTCATGGCTGCACCTCGGGCTGTTGCTGGGTGATGCAATGAATGCCGCCACCGCCATGGGCAATGTGGTCGATGCGCACCGGTACGATCTCCCGCCCCGGGAAGGCGTGGGCCAGTTGCGCGGCGGCTTCCTGGTCGGCGGCGATGCCATAGGCCGGCATGATGATCGCGCCGTTGGCAATGTAGAAGTTGGTGTACGAGGCGCAGAATACCTCGGCGTCCTGGTCGACGGCGGCGCTGGCTTCATACAGATCGAGCAGTTCGAAGTGCCGGCCTTGGGCGTCGGTGGCCAGTTCCAGGGCGCGGCGGTTTTCCCGCACCACTTCGGCGTACACCGAGTGCTGGTCATGGATGGCGTCGACCAGCAGCACGCCAGGGCGGGCGAAGGCGCATACGCCGTCGATGTGGCCGTCGGTCATGTCGCCGGTGATGTACTGTGGGTCGCCTGGTAGCCAGATGGTCTTGCGGATGCCCAGGTAGCGGGCGAAGCAGGCCTCGAACTCGGCCTTGCTCACACCAGGGTTGCGGTTGGGGTTGAGCAGCACCGACTCGGTGGTGATCAGAGTGCCTTCGCCGTCCACATGAATCGCCCCGCCTTCGTTGCGCAGCGATGTGCTGAAACCGTCCAGGCCCAGGTGGTCGAGGATGCGCCGGCCAAGGCTGCGGTCCTGGCCGTGTCGAGACTTGCCACCCCAGGCGTTGAAGCGCCAGCTCAAACCGGCCAGGCCATGCTGTGGGTGGCAGATGAAGCTCGGGCCGCTGTCCCGGCACCAGCTGTCGTCCACGGTCATTTCGACCAGCTCGATATTGGCGCCGCAGAGGGCGCGGGCGCTTTGCAAGGCCGAAGGGTCGACCACCATCTTCACTGGCTCGAAGCGGGCGATGGCCGCCGCGACCCGGGCGTAGTCCTGCTGTACGTCGGCCAGGTGCACGTGCCAGCCGCTTTCCCACAGGGCCTGGTTGTGCGGCCAGACCATCCAGGTTGCAGCGTGGCGGGCCCATTCGGCGGGCATGCGCCAGCCGCTGTCGAGGGACAGGTGCATAGTGAACTCCGATCTATTAAGGATTTTTATCAACGAAGCCCGCCGTCGCGGGTGTTGAGGTCCATGCTATGGCTAGGCCTGGCCGACGACAAACGATAGATTTAGCGCACATCTGATCAGCAGGGCTTATCAAACATGCTCAAACACTGGCCACCCCTGAATGCCTTGCGCGGCTTCGAGGCCGCTGCGCGGCTGGGCAGCTTTCACAAGGCCGCCGAAGCGCTGAACCTGACCCAGTCGGCCATCAGCCAGCAGATTCGCAGCCTGGAAACCTACCTGGAGCAGCCGCTGTTCCACCGCAGTGGCCGAAGCGTGAGCCTGACCGACGCCGGGCACGACCTGCTCAGCACCACGCAATCGCTGCTGCAGCACCTGGCCGTTGGCATTCGCCGGCTCGACCAGTACCGCAAGCCCAACCAGCTGGTGGTCAACACCAGCCCGGCCTTTGCCAGGCACTGGCTGCTGCCGCGGCTGGCCGACTTTCATCAGCGCTGCCCGGATGTCGACTTGTGGTTGTTCACCAGTTTCGAAGTGCCGGAGATGGCGACCGAGACCATCGACCTGGCCATCCGCGACGACCTCAGTGCCCAGGCCGAGTGCAGCTTCAGCGTGCTGCACCAGGACCAGCTGTACCCGGCCTGCCACCCGGCATTGCTGCAAACGCCGATGTCGCGGCGCACCACCTTGCATGGCGAGCGCGAGATGGACTGGAGCCACTGGCAGCTGGAGGGGGGCGAGGACGTGGGGCAGCAGGGCAAGGGGCTGAACTTTTCCGACCCCGGGCTGCTGCTGGATGCGGCGAGCGAGGGGTTGGGGGTGGCCCTGGTCAGCCAGTTGCTGGCGCGGCGGGCGGTGGAGGAGGGGCGTTTGCAGGCGTTGTCGGCGCAGCGCGTGCGTGGGCCGGCGTGGGCTTGCCTGGTGCATCGGGATAGCCAGGATGATCCGTTGGCCCGGCAATTCCTGGAGTGGCTGAAAGAGGCTCTCTTGTCAGATTGATGTTGCCAGTGCCGGCCTCTTCGCGGGTGAACCCGCTCCCACAGGTATTGCGCAGCCCAAAGGATTTGCGCGGTTCCTGTGGGGGCGGGTTCAGCCGCGAAGAGGACGGCGAAGGAAAACCTCGGTTTTGCATCCCCAAGATCACCCCGTAATATGTGTCGGATAACCTGCGGGGGTAGTCTCACCCTCTGATCAATCGGAATCGCCCATGGCGGCGCTTCCCCCGGCATAAACCTGACGAGGTACAGACATTGGCCATCATTCATCCTAAGGTCCGCGGTTTCATCTGCACCACGACTCACCCGAAGGGCTGCGAGCTCAACGTCCGTGACCAGATCGAAGCCACCCGCAAGCTGGGCGTGCGCGAGGATGGCCCGAAGAAGGTCCTGGTCATCGGTGCTTCCAGCGGCTACGGCCTGGCAGCCCGCATCACCGCGGCGTTCGGCTTCAAGGCCGACACCCTGGGCGTGTTCTTCGAAAAGCCAGGCACCGAGACCAAGGCCGGCACCGCTGGCTGGTACAACGCTGCCGCCTTCGACAAGTTCGCCAAGGCCGAAGGCCTGTACAGCAAGTCGATCAATGGTGACGCCTTCTCCGACGAAGCCCGCGCCAAGGTCATCGAGCTGATCAAGAACGAAATGGGCGGCAAGGTCGACCTGGTCATCTACTCGCTGGCCTCGCCGGTGCGCAAGCTGCCGCAGACCGGTGAACTGGTGCGTTCGGCCCTGAAACCGATCGGCCAGCCGTACAAGTCGACCGCCATCGACACCAACAAGGACACCATCATCGAGGCCAGCATCGAGCCGGCTACCGAGCAGGAAATCGCCGACACCGTCACCGTCATGGGTGGCCAGGACTGGCAGCTGTGGATCGACGCCCTGGCTGGCGCCAACGTGCTGGCCGAAGGCGCCCGCACCGTGGCCTTCAGCTACATCGGCACCGAAATCACCTGGCCGATCTACTGGCACGGTGCGCTGGGCCAGGCCAAGCAGGACCTGGACGAAACCGCCCTGCGCCTGGACAAGAAACTGGCCGGCGAAATCAAGGGCGGCGCCAACGTGGCGGTGCTGAAGTCGGTGGTTACCCAGGCCAGCTCGGCCATCCCGGTGATGCCGCTGTACCTGTCGATGGTGTTCAAGATCATGCAGGAGAAGGGTGTTCACGAAGGCACCCAGGACCAGCTGGACCGCATGTACCGTGACCGCATGTACCGTGCCGACGGCGCGCCGGCCGAGGTCGACGAGAAAGGCCGCCTGCGCCTGGACGACTGGGAACTGCGTGATGACGTGCAGGATGCCTGCAAGGCCCTGTGGCCACAGGTGACCACCGAGAACCTGTTCGAGCTGACCGACTATGCCGGTTACAAGAAGCAGTTCCTCAACCTGTTCGGCTTCGAGCGCGCTGACGTCAACTACGACGAAGACGTGGCTACCGATGTGAAGTTCGACTGCATCGAGCTGTAATCGGCTTTAGCCTGTACCGGCCTCTTCGCGGGTAAACCCGCTCCCACAGGCATCTCACCAAGCCTGAAGGGAGTGGGGAACCTGTGGGAGCGGGTTTACCCGCGAAGAGGCCGGTACAGGCTATAAAATCTTTGCTAGCTTTGGCGCACGACAACAGGGAATGTGCCATGAGCAGCCTCACCCAGCCCGCCACTGCCTTTCGCCACACCGCAGCCGACGGTTACAGCCTCGGCGGCTTCCGCTGGCGCCACGCCCGACCTGACCCCCAGCGCCCGCTGGTGATCATCAACGCTGCCACCTCGGTACGCTGCCGCTACTACTCGCGTTTCGCCGACTACCTGTTCGCCCAGGGTTGCGATGTGCTGACCTACGACTACCGTGGCATCGGCGAATCCCGGCCGGCCTCGCTGCGCGGCTTCCAGGCTTCCTGGAGCGACTGGGGCCGGCTGGATTTCGAAGCCATGCTGGTGCACGCCGCAGAACATTTCCCCGGCCAGCCGGTGGACGTGGTGGGGCACAGTTTTGGCGGCTGCGCAGTGGGGCTGGCACCGTCGGCGAGCAAGGTACGCCGGGTGGTGATGGTCGGCGCGCAATTCGCCTACTGGCGCGATTACGCGGCCGACCAGCGCTGGCAACTGTTCGGCAAGTGGCATGTGGTCATGCCGCTGCTCACCCGGGTGTTCGGTTATTTTCCCGGCAAGCGCCTGGGTTGGCTGGAGGACACGCCATCCGGCGTGGTGCACGACTGGACCACCCGTACCCCACGCTATGAGCACCGACCCAGCGGGCGTACGCTGGAGGCACTACCGTTCGCCCAGGTGCGGGCGGCAACGCTGGCCATCAGCCTGACCGATGACCCCTTTGGTACCGTGGCGGCGACCGAGCGTTTGCTGGGTTATTTGCAGGGCGGCGAACGCCAGCACCTGCGCATTGCGCCTGTGGATATCTCGGTCGATGAAATTGGCCATTTCGCGTTTTTCCATGACCGGTTTCGCGAAAGCCTGTGGCCGGTGGCCTTGCAGTGGTTGCAGCAGGGTGGGTTGGCGGGTGGGGTGCCGGGAACCATCATGGATTGATGGTGGGGTGGAAAATCTGGGGCCGCAAAGCGGCCCCGGCTATCTCAAGCCTTGCGCGCAAGCGGCAGCTCGGCAAACTTGACGCCCGCCAGCCCATGCTTGATCAGCGCGCGGATATTGCCATGGTCGCTGCCCTCGGGCGTGGCCACCACGTCACGGTAGTGTTCGCCAAAGGCCAGCAGTGCTTCCTGGTCACTCAGCCCTTCCAGCAGCGCCAGCCCCAGGGTCTTGCAGGAACCTTCGTTCTGCCCGGCCGCATTCGCCACGCCGCCATTGTCGAAGGCCTGAGGCTGGTAGTTGTAGTTGTCGGCAATGAACGCCAGGGTGTCGGCAAACACGTGTTGGCCGCTGGCCAGGCTGGCGCGCAGGGTGTTCAGGTCAGTCACGGGGTTTTCCTTTTTCGAACGCCGCCTGTTGGTCGGCGCTGGCTTCTTTCTGGTATTGGGCTTTCCACTCGGCGTAGGGCATGCCGTACACCGCTTCGCGGGCGTCATCCAGGCTCAGGTCGAGCTGGCGCTCGTCAGCCGCGGCCTTGTACCACTTGGACAGGCAGTTGCGGCAGAAGCCGGACAGGTTCATCAGGTCGATATTCTGCACGTCGGTGCGCTTTTGCAGGTGTTCGACCAGGCGCCGGAACGCGGCGGCCTCGAGTTCGAGCTGTTGCTGTGGGGTCATGGGCTTCTCTCAGGTCATGCGGTTCTTCAGGTGGCGGCCACCGTTGATGACCACCTGGCTGCCGGTGCTGTACTGGCTGGCGAGCAGGTACTTGACCGTTTCGATCAGCGGGCCGGCGCCGGGTTCGAACTCCAGCAGGGCCTTTTTCAGGGTTTGCTGGCGGTAGGCTTCGTCACCCCCTTCCTTGAGGATCAGCAGCCCGGGCAGGATACCGTTCACATGCACCTTGGGCGCATATTTTTCGGCGAACGACAGCACCATGTTCTGCAACGCGGCCTTGGTCGCGGCATAGCCGATGTGGCTTTTGCTGCCGCGCGATGAGGTTTCGTCGCAAATGTGGATGATGTCGGCCTTTTCCACCTTGGCCAGCAGGTCGCCCAGGGCCAGGTTGAGGTGGTAGGGCGCTTCGACGTGCAGGCGGAACATGGTCTCGAGGTTGTCGAGGCCATCGTCGAGCCACAGCGAGGCGTTGTGGATGATGGCGCGCAGGCCGTCGTAATGGTTGTGCAGGTAGTCGATCAGGGCCTGGCGGTCGGCCGCCTGGCACAGGTCGGCCTGGAACTGCACGATGTTCGGGTGGGCCGCCTGTGGCTGGACGCTGCGGCTGGCACTGACCACCGTATGGCCGGCCTGTGCCAGTTCAAGGGCCAGGGCCAGCCCGACGCGCTGGCTGGCTCCGGTAACGAGAATGGGGCTGTTCATGTTCGGGGCGGTCAACTTGTCTGTCCTTTGGTTGCCGCCCAGCATACCCGAACTGTCTACCGCGTGTACGGCCTGGCCTCAGCGGCTGCGCAGGGCGCCAGCAGTGGCCGGGGAGGCATGCAGCCAGCCGGCCAGCAGGCGGGTGGACAGGGGGATGAACAGGTAGACCATCACCGGTGTCAGGCCCAGGGTGCTGAGCAGTACCCGAGGCACCAGGTCCAGTGCTGCCAGCCAGTGGCCGAACACCAGGTTGAACACCAGTGAAACCGGGAAGAAGGCCAGCCAGATGGCCACGGCCTGCTTCCAACGCGGCGGTTTTTGCACCATATTGGTGCCAAACCAGTCGTCGATGCCGCTCACGCGCGCCTCTTTGGGGCGTTCGAACAGGCCGTTGCCGCGTTGCAACCAGGCTCGGCGCGAGGCGGAATGCTCCCAGGCATGCAGGGTCGGTTCGTCGCTGAAGCGGAAGATGATCTGGAACTCGTCGCTATCGCGGGGTGGCGCGAGGATGCCCGAGCCAAGGTAGCCGGGGAAGTCGGTGGCCAGCTGTTCGCCTTCATGCAGCCAGGCCAGCAGGTCCTGGTAGCGGCCATGGGCGGCGCGGCGCGACACCATCAGGGTGACGGGTGGGGTAGACATCGTGTATCTCCTGGCAACGGGGCTGGCGGGTAACCGGCCCCTTTGGCTGCGTGGCCCGGGGTGTTGGGCGACGCAGGCATACATGCAAGAATCGGGCGCGGATTATCGCCCATGTGCGATGCTCGGTAACTGTCAGCTGGCAAACGGTCGCGGCCCAGCGTCTGGTATTGTCGTAGTAAACTAGGTGTTCAACTTGCGCACACAGGGTACCCCGTGCAGATGAACGAACAGGGACGTAGTCCGGTAATCGATGCGGGCCTCGCGCAGCAGGACCTGTTTCCGATCCGTGAAGTTTCCCGCCTGACCGGCGTCAACGCCGTGACCTTGCGTGCCTGGGAGCGCCGCCATGGCCTGATCCAGCCAACTCGCACCGACAGTGGCCACCGCCTGTATTCCCAGGCCGACATCGATGACATCCGCCGCATCCTTGGCTGGCTGGAGCGTGGTGTGGCGGTGAGCAAGGTCGCCAGCATCCTCGCGCGCGGCCATGCCCTGGCCGGGCAGGCAGGTGGCGCGACGGACACCTGGGTGCGCTGGCAGCAGCAGATTCGCCAGGCGCTGCAATGTTTTGACGTGGCCGGCCTGGACCGCCTGTTCGACGAGGTGTTTGCCGCCTGCACCCTGGACCAGGTATTCAGCGAAGTGTTCATGCCGGTATGGCATGACCTGGCGGTCGGGAAAGGTGGCTACGGGCAGGTCAGCGAGTGGTTGTTCCTCGATCAGTTCCTGCGTGGCCGGGTGTTAGCCCGCTTGCAACTTGCCCGTGCACCGCGCAGCCGCAGGGTGCTGCTGGCGCCGTTGCCGGGGCAGTGCCACGAGCTGGAATTGCTGGTGACCAGCCTGACTCTGGGCAGCGATGAAGTTGGCGTGACGCCACTGGCGAGCGGGCAGCCGCTGGCGGAACTGGCACTGGTCTGCGAGCGCTTGAAGCCGGATGCCCTGGTGCTGTTTTCCCACCAGTCGCCCACGATGGAACTCACCCGGCGCCTGACGCGCCTGGTGGCAGGGCTGGAGTGCCCGTTGTTACTGGCGGGTGAAGCGGCGGAACTGGCACAGGACAGCCTGGCTGGCAGCCCGATCGCCTGCCTGGGCGCGCAGGGCAGCGTGATGCGCCAGCGTTTGCGGCAGTTTCTGGCCGGTCAGCTCGATACCTGAGTGTGAAGCTCGGGGTGGGCGCGGCGATGGGCCTGGAGGATATAGTCGCGCAGGCGTTCGATCTCTTCGGTGGGGCTTTGGCTAAGGTCGTAGGCGGCCAGGTCCTGGCCGATGCGCCGGCCCAGCACGCCATGCAGTTCGATGGGAGGGATGCCGCCAGGGGCAAAGCGCAGTTCGAAGCGGGCTGGTGCCGCTGGCAGGCCACGGACTTCCAGCAATGTACCCTTGAACGAGATATCGCGAACCCACAGGCCGCTTTCCTGCCCATGGGTATCGAGCAGTGCACTCGGCTGCTCCATCGACAGGCGCCAGGGGCGCAGCATGGGGCCGTCCTCGTAGATTTCCGGTGAGCCCAGTTGCAGGTGCAGGGCGTGGAACTCGTCCTCCACCAGTTGCAGCGGGAAGCTGATCTGCTGGTTGTTGAACTGGGCCTGCAAGGTTACCTGCTCGTTGGCCACCAGGCGGGTGAGCAAGCTCTGAATGCGGCGGTCGCCATTGACCAGCAGGCTCGACATGGGGTCAGCCAGGTTCAACTGTGGCGAATGCTGCATGTTCTGTATGAAATCCAGTTCGTCCTGGGTCAGGAGCGCTTCTGCTTGCATGATCGAACTCGGTGGTGGCGATTTCTTCAACGGAATTGACCGTGCGTGACGTACTTGGTTCAGGCGCGTTCGTCGGGTTTCGGACGAACGCGCAGTTCGGCCAGTTCCCGCTCCAGTTCGACCTGGCGAGTGACGTCTTTCTGGATACCGATGAAGTAGGTGCGCTGTTCAGCGTCGTGCCTTACCGGGGTGATCGACAGCTCGTTCCAGAAGGCGCTGCCATCCTTGCGGTAGTTGCGCAGCACTTCGCGGCACGGGCGGCCTTCGGCCAGGGCCTTGCGGATGCGGGCGCGGCCAAGCTGGTCACGGTCGTCGGCCTGCAGGAAGCGGCAATCCTGGTAGAGGATTTCGTCACGGCTGTAGCCGGTCAGGCGTTCGAAGGCGGCGTTCACGTAGATGAGGATGGTGTCGTCGCCTTCCTGTTCGGCGACCACGATGCCGTCATTGGACGCATCGACCATGGATTGCAGCAGTTGCGCGTTGATCATGTTCGGGCCATTGAGTAAACAAGGGTGCGAAGCAGGCTGAGGATGGTGACTTTGGTAGAGGCGGCCTTTTGCCAGCGCCGGATGCTAGTATCCTACGTTTTCACTCAGTTTCGGAATCCTCTACCCGATGAAAGTCGCCATTATTTCCGGATCGGTCTACGGCACCGCCGAAGAAGTCGCCCGTCACGCTGAAACGCTGCTCAAGGCTGCGGGCCTGGAGGCCTGGCATGCGGCGCGCGCTACCTTGCAGGACCTTGAAGGTTTTGCCCCCGATGCCTTGCTGACTGTGACCTCGACCACAGGCATGGGCGAGCTGCCGGACAACCTCATGCCGTTGTACAGCAGCATTCGCGATACCCTGCCCGCGGCCTGGCGTGGCCTGCCGGGTGCGGTGATTGCGCTGGGCGACTCCAGCTATGGCGATACCTATTGTGGTGGTGGCGAGCAGATGCGCGAGCTGTTCGCCGAACTGGGCGTGCGGGAAGTGCAACCGATGCTGCGCCTGGATGCCAGCGAGACGGTGACCCCGGAGGCGGATGCAGAGCCTTGGTTGGCTGAGTTGGTGAGTACACTTAAAGCCTGACGGTTATTTTTCGCCTGTACCGGCCGCTTCGCGGGTGAACCCGCTCCCACAGGTACTGCACAGATTTCAGCGGCTGTGGTGTTCCTGTGGGAGCGGTTTTACCCGCGAAGAGGCCAGCAAGGGCAACTCATTCCTTGCTGTCGAGCACCGGCCACTCGTTCACCAACGCCAACCACGCCTGCGCCGCCCGTGACAGGTACGCCCCACGCCGCCAGATGAACGCGATATCCCAACGCAAATCCTCTGGCGAGCGCAGCGGCAAACGCACCACCCCGGGGCGTTCCAGCGCTTTCGCCACCACACGGGGCAGCAACACCACGCCCTGGCCCGCCGCCACCAGCGCCGCGAGGAAGTCCGCCTGGCCACTGCGCCCGCCTTCTTTCGGGGTGAAACCCTGCTGCTGGCACGCCTTCAGCAATCGGTCATTGAGCACGAAGCTGCGCTGGTAAAGCAGGAACGGGGTATCGGCCAGCTGCTGCAGGTCCACCCTGTCCTCGCCCGCCAGCGCGTGGCCGACCGGCAGCAGGGCGTCCAGCGGTTCGTTGCAGAACGGCTGGTAGTCGAACGCCTCGTCACTGGGCGTCAGGCTACCACCCAGTTCCAGTTCGCCACTCCTGACCGCCTGTTCGATGTTGCGGCTGCCGCCTTCGAGCAACTGGATCGCGATGTTCGGGTGACGCCGCCGATACTCGGCGAACAACCCGGCGAACAGTGCGTCGCTGCCCAGCATCGGCAAGCCCAGGCGCAGTTCGCCGCGGCCCATCTGGCTGAGGTCGTCCAGTTCGCTGAGCAGCGCCTGACGTTGGCGCAGCAAGGCTTCGCCTCGCTCCAGCACAATGCGTCCGGCAGCGGTCAGGTGTAGCTGCGAGGCCTGGCGCTCCAGCAGCGGATGGCCCACATCTTGCTCCAGCTGGGCCACCTGTTTGCTCACTGCCGACTGGCTGATGTGCAGGGTCTGCGCCGCCTGGGTGAAACCGCCGCGGTGGACCACTTCGATAAAGCTGCGCAGCTGTTTGAATTCCATGATCGCAATTCCATTCTGGAATGGTGTTCAGTCTAACAATTCGCTTCTGGCCTAGGCAGCCGAATCTTAAAATGAGGGCCTGTCGAGGATCCCCCCATGAAACCTGCGTTATTGAAAAAAGCCCTGCGCCTGCTTGTCGAGCTGGCGATCCTCTGTGCCCTGTTCCTGCTCGGCGGCCAGCTTGCCACCTGGCTGGGCTGGCCGATTCCCGGCGGCGTGATGGGCCTGGCACTGCTGCTGTTGCTGTTCGCCTCGGGTGTGCTCAAGCCGGCCATGCTGCAACTGGGCGCCGGCTGGCTGATGGCTGAGATGCTGTTGTTCTTCATCCCGGCGCTGATGAGCCTGCTCGATTACGGCGCCCTGATCCGTGCTGAGGGCTGGCGCATCTTGCTGGTGATCGCCGTGAGCACCCTGATGGTAATGGTGGTGACCGCGTTGACCGTGGAACTGGTGTGCCGCTGGAGGTTGCGCCATGAGCCTTGAACCCATGCCGCTGTTCTGGCTGGCCCTGACCTTGCTGGCCTACCTGGGCAGCCGCTGGTTGTACCGGCGCAGCGGGCGCTACCTGCTGTCGCCGCTGATCCTGGTGCCGGTACTGTTGCTGGCGGTGGCCGTGCCGCTGCACACCGCCTATGCCGAGTACGCCCGCAACACCCACTGGCTGATGAGTGTGCTTGGCCCGGTGACCGTGGCCTTCGCGGTGCCGATCTGGCAGCAACGGGCCATGCTGGCGCGCCACTGGCCGGCACTGATGGTGGGCATGGTCGCTGGCAGCAGTGCTTCGATCGCCAGTTCCTGGGGGTTGGCTCATATGTTGGCGCTGGACAGTGCGACCAGCCTGTCGCTGGTGCCGCGTTCGATCACCACGCCCTTTGCCATGCCATTGGCCCATGACCTGGGTGGCGTACCGGAACTGACGGCGGTGTTCGTGATGTTCACTGGTGTGCTGGGTGCCATGTTCGGCGGCGTGCTGCTGCGCTGGTTGCCGTTGCGCACGCCGCTGGCACGGGGCGCGCTGTTTGGTGTCGGCGCCCATGGCGCCGGGGTCAGCCGGGCACAGGAGGTGGGCCGCGAGGAAGGCTCGGTGGCCGGCCTGGTCATGGTCCTGACCGGGCTGCTCAACCTGTTCGCGGCACCGCTGCTGGCCATGCTGCTCTGACCGTTCGTGCCACTGACTCGCCAAGTCATCAAGCTGGCTGGCAACGCAAGTTCCAGCCCATGGGCTGCTGGCTAGACTCAGCCTCGACATAGAGAGCACATGTAAGTGCCGAGGTGACATGCAATGACCGCAGCCTTGCTCTATTCCGCCAACACCACTTCACCGGGACCGTTCTGATGCCTATGGCCGAAATTCCATTGTGCGTCTGGCGTACCCGGGGACAGAGTTTCGATTTCCGGGGCCAGAGCATCCGCTACTGGACCGCAGGGCAAGGAGAGCCCCTGCTTCTGTTGCACGGTTTCCCCACCGCCAGTTGGGATTGGCACTACCTGTGGGGGCCTCTGGCCCAGCGCTTCCGGGTTATCGCCTGCGACATGCTTGGCTTTGGCGATTCGGCCAAACCGGTCGATCACGTCTACAGCCTGATGGAGCAGGCCGACCTGCAGCAGGCCTTGCTCGCCGAGCTGAGGGTCGACCAGCCGGTGCATCTGCTGGCCCACGATTACGGCGGCAGTGTGGCCCAGGAACTGCTGGCGCGGCATCATGAACAGCGCGCCAGTATTGCCAGCTGCGCGTTCCTCAACAGCGGGCTGTTCCCCGAAAGCTGCCGCATGCTGCTGATCCAGAAGCTGCTGCTCAGCCGCCTGGGCTGGCTGGTAGGGCGCTCGTTCGGGCGCGACGACCTGGTGCGCAACGTGACCCAGGTCTACGGCCCTTGCTCCCACCCCAGTGAAAGCGTGCTGGATGACTTCTGGAGCCTGATCACCGCCAACCGTGGCACGCGCATCCTGCACAAGCTGGTGGGATACGTGCCGGAGCGCAGGTTGCACCGCGACCGCTGGGTTGGCGCGATGCAGCATGAAGGCGTGCCGCTGCGCTTCATCAATGGCATGGTCGACCCGCTGTCCGGCGCGCACATGGTGGAGCGCTACCGGCAACTGGTGCCGGAGCCGGACACCGTACAGTTGCAGGGCATCGGCCATTACCCGCATACCGAAGCGCCGGTGCAGGTGCTGCGCCATTACCTGGCCTTTCGTGAACAACCGCCGAGCTATCACCAGCAGAAAGTGGCGTGGTACTGACAGGGCCTCATCGCCGGCAAGCCGGCCCCATAACCATCGCGCTGCGTTATTGCCAGGCATTCAGCCTGCGTGAGCTTGATTGTTCACCCGCCGCTGGCGGCGGACACTCGGCTGACCTGAATCTGCCTGGAGCCATGAGCATGAGCGAGCCTGTCCGTCTGCAAGATCGCGTGGTGATCGTCACCGGAGCCGGCGGCGGCCTGGGCCGCGCCCATGCGCTGCTGTTTGCTGCGCGTGGCGCCCGGGTAGTGGTCAACGACCTCGGCGGCTCCACCCATGGTGAAGGTGCCAGCGCCTCCGCCGCCGACCGGGTGGTAGAGGAGATTCGTGCAGCCGGTGGCCATGCCATTGCCAACCATGATTCGGTCAGCCACGGCGCGCGTATTGTCGAGCAGGCCCTGGACAGCTTCGGCCGGGTCGATGTGCTGGTGAACAATGCCGGCATCCTGCGTGACAAGACCTTCCACAAGATGGAGGACAGCGACTGGGAGCAGGTCTACCAGGTGCATGTCGAGGGGGCTTACAAGGTCACCCGCGCCGCCTGGCCGCACATGCGCGAGCAGAACTGGGGGCGGGTGATCTTCACCGCTTCCACGTCCGGCATCTACGGCAACTTCGGCCAGGCCAACTACGGCATGGCCAAGCTGGGCCTGTATGGGCTGACGCGTACTTTGGCAATCGAAGGGCGCAAGCATGGCATCCTGGTCAATGCCATCGCTCCCACGGGTGGCACCCGCATGACCGAAGGGCTGATCCCGCCCCAGGTGTTCGAGCGGCTCAAGCCTGAGCTGGTCAGCCCACTGGTGGTGTACCTGGGCAGCGAACAGTGCCAGGGCAGCGGTGAGCTGTTCGAAGTGGGCGGCGGCTGGGTGGGCAAGGTGCGGTGGGAGCGCAGCTTGGGGGTAGGCTTCGATCCGCGTGAAGGCTTTACCCCGGAGCAGGTGGCGGAGAACTGGGCACGGATTGGCGACTTCGACGGGGCGGTGCACCCTCAGGACAGCTTGCAGGCGTTGCAGCAGATGATGGCGAACTTGCAGAAGTATCCGCTGGGCTGAGCTTTGTACTACCTGTGCTGGCCTCTTCGCGGGTAAACCCGCTCCCACAGGTACACCACAAGCCTCTGGGGTCTGTGCAATACCTGTGGGAGCGGGTTTACCCGCGAAGAGGCCAGCACAGGCGAAAAATTTTTCAGGGCAGATAAAAAAGGCCGCTGCAAGCCGCAGCGGCCAATCGAGACGTCAGATCAAGGAGCTTCAAAATCTACGTCGGTGAACCTCGCAGGCCTGAAAGGCGGGGGGGAGAGCCCTTCATGCCGGCCAGTGAGTTAAGAATAAGCGCCTGATCCTGTAGGAAAAATAGCCGCTTATGACATTCACCTTTACGTATCGGGCAATAGTGCCGCAGGCGCTCAACCTGCGGGCGAATAGCCCATGCGCCAGCTGGTTTCCCGCGCTGCCGCCAGCAGCCGTTGCGCCGCCGGGCCATGCTCGTCGGCATGGAAGATCGACGTAGGCCCGACCACGGTCATCACCGCAGCGATCTGCCCCATGGCATTGAACACCGGTGCCGACAGCGCATCCACGCCCGGCATCAACAGCCCGTGTACATGGTGCAGGCCACGTTCACGAATGCCCGCCAGTACCGCCTGGTAGTCGGCGGCGCTGTTCTGCAGGGCGGCCAGTTCCCGGTCACGCAACTCCACGGTCTCGCGCTCGGGCAGGTAGGCGGCGAACACCAGCCCGGTAGACGACGTGAGCAGCGGCAGTACCGAGCCGATCTGCGTTACCACGGTGACCGCGCGCACTGCCGGCTCGATGCTGACCACTGTCGCGCCCTGGTTGCCCCATACGGCAACGAAGCAGCTTTCGTTCAGTTCATCGCGCAGTTGCGACAATGGCAGCGCGGCAATCTTCAGCACATCGATGCTGCCCAGCGCCGCCAGCCCTACCCGCAGTGCCTCGCGCCCCAGGCCGTAATGGTTGGTGGCCGCATCCTGCTCGGCAAAACCGCTGGCGATCAATGCCTGCAGGTAACGGTGCACCTTGCTCGCCGGCATCTGCACATGTTCTGCCAGGCGCGACAGGGAGGTGGACGGAGAGAGCTCGGCAAGGGCCTTGAGGATGTCGGTGCCGACCTCCGCCGAGCGGACTTTCTGCTTGCCGTTGTCGGCGGGGGAGCTGGCTTTGGCCATGGACATCTTCTTCCGGATTCTTCGAGTCGCGCCTTTATAGCTTGACGCATTGTCCGTAGCAAATTACGTTATTCGTAATCTGATTACGATAAAAACAATGCAGACGCGCTGCCACCCCGCCCCGGGCCAGCAGCCAGCTGCCAGCAACGGCTCGGCCAGAGCCCGGAGGCATCGATGAATCGCGATACGTCACCCGACCTTCACTACCTCAGCGGCTTCGGCAACGAGTTTGCCAGCGAAGCGCTGCCGGGGGCCTTGCCGGTCGGGCAGAATTCGCCGCAGAAGGCGCCCTATGGGCTGTATGCCGAGTTGCTCTCGGGCACGGCGTTCACCATGACCCGCAGCGAGCAGCGCCGCACCTGGCTGTACCGTATTCGCCCGTCTGCCTTGCACCCGCGTTTCGAGCGCCTGGCGCGCCAGCCGCTGACCGGCCCGCTGGGGGCCATCACCCCCAACCGCCTGCGCTGGAACCCCCAGCCGATCCCCGCCGAGCCGACCGACTTCATCGAAGGCTGGCTGCCCATGGTGGCCAACGCCGCCGCGCAAAAACCGGCCGGCGTGAGCATCTACATCTACCGCGCCAACCGCTCAATGGAGCGGGTGTTCTTCAACGCCGACGGTGAGCTGCTGCTGGTGCCGGAACAGGGCCGCCTGCGCATCGCCACCGAACTGGGGGTGATGGAGGTCGAGCCGCTGGAAATTGCGGTGATCCCGCGTGGCATGAAGTTCCGCGTCGAACTGCTCGACGGCCAGGCCCGTGGCTACATTGCCGAAAACCACGGCGCGCCGCTGCGCATCCCGGACCTGGGCCCGATCGGCAGCAACGGTCTGGCCAACCCGCGCGACTTCCTCACCCCGGTGGCGCACTACGAAGAGGCCGATGGCCCGGTGCAACTGGTGCAGAAGTTTCTTGGCGAACACTGGGCCTGCGAACTGCAGCACTCGCCACTGGACGTGGTCGCCTGGCACGGCAGCAACGTGCCGTACAAGTACGACCTGCGCCGCTTCAACACCATCGGCACGGTCAGCTTCGACCACCCGGACCCGTCGATCTTCACCGTGCTGACCTCGCCGACCAGCGTGCATGGCCTGGCCAACATGGACTTCGTGATCTTCCCGCCACGCTGGATGGTGGCCGAAAACACCTTCCGTCCACCATGGTTCCACCGCAACCTGATGAACGAGTTCATGGGCCTGATCAACGGTGCCTACGACGCCAAGGCCGAGGGCTTCGTGCCGGGCGGTGCCTCGCTGCACGGGGTGATGAGCGCCCATGGCCCCGACGCCGAAACCTGCGAAAAGGCTATTGCCGCCGACCTGGCGCCGCACAAGATCGACAACACCATGGCCTTCATGTTCGAGACCAGCCAAGTGCTGCGCCCGAGCCTGCAAGCCCTTGAATGCCCGCAGTTGCAGGCCGACTACGATAGTTGCTGGGCCACCTTGCCGAGCACCTTCAACCCGAACCGGAGATAACCATGAACCAGACCGCCATTGCCCGTAGCTGGGTCGAGCACGCCAACGGGCACAGCGACTTCCCGCTGCAGAACCTGCCGTTGGGCATCTTCAGCCGGCCGGGTGAAGCCAGGCGCTGTGGCGTGGCCATCGGCGACGCGATCCTCGACCTGGAGGCGGTGCTTGCCGCCGGCCTGTTCGACGGTGCCGCCAAGGCCGCCGTCGAGGCCACCCGTGGTGGGGCGTTGAACGCATTCTTCGCCCTCGGCCGCGGTGCCCGTGTTGCCCTGCGCGAGCGCCTGCTGGTGCTGCTGGGCGAGCACAGCGAACACCAGGCGGCGCTGCAGGCTGCACTGTATCCGGCCAGCGCTTGCCAGCTGCATGTACCGGCGCAGATCGGTGACTACACCGACTTCTACGTGGGCATCGAGCACGCCAAGAACGTGGGCAAGCTGTTCCGCCCCGACAACCCGCTGCTGCCCAACTACAAGTACGTGCCGATCGGTTATCACGGCCGCGCCTCGACCATTCGCCCGTCCGGCACCGATGTACGCCGGCCCAAGGGCCAGACCCTGCCGGCCGGGCACACCGAGCCGAGCTTCGGCCCCTGCGCGCGCCTGGACTATGAACTGGAACTGGGCATCTGGATCGGTCAGGGCAATGACATGGGCCAGGCGATTCCGGTAGGCGATGCCGCCGAGCACGTGGCCGGCCTGTGCCTGCTCAACGACTGGTCGGCGCGCGATATCCAGGCCTGGGAATACCAGCCGCTGGGCCCGTTCCTGTCCAAGAGTTTCATCACCACCGTCTCGCCCTGGGTGGTCACCGCCGAAGCGCTGGAGCCGTTCCGCTGTGCCCAGCCGGCACGCCCGGAAGGCGACCCGCAGCCACTGTCGTATCTGCTGGACAAGCGCGACCAGGCCGCCGGTGCATACGATATCGAGCTGGAGGTGCTGCTGCTGACCGAGCGCATGCGCGAGCAGGGCCTTGCCCCGCACCGCCTGACCTTGAGCAACACCCGCAGCATGTACTGGACCGTGGCGCAGTTGGTCGCGCACCACAGCGTCAACGGCTGCCAGCTGCAACCGGGCGACCTGTTCGGTTCGGGCACGCTGTCGGGCGCCACGCCAGGTTCGTTCGGCAGCCTGCTGGAGATCACCGAAGGCGGCAAGCACCCGGTGGAGCTGGCCAGCGGCGAGGTGCGCAAGTTCCTCGAAGACGGCGACGAGATCATCCTGCGTGCCCGCTGTGCGCGTGATGGTGTGGCCAGCATCGGCTTCGGCGAATGCCGTGGCACGGTCATCGCGGCCAACTGAGGAGGCAGGGGCATGGAGCTGTACACCTATTACCGTTCCACCTCGTCCTACCGGGTGCGCATTGCCCTGGCACTGAAGGGGCTGGCCTACCAGTCCCTGCCGGTCAACCTGCTGCAGGGTGAGCAGCGTGGTGCAGGCTATGTCGCCGTCAACCCGCAGGGCCGCGTGCCGGCCTTGCGCACTGACGGCGGTGAGCTGCTGGTGCAGTCGCCGGCGATCATCGAGTACCTGGAAGAGGTTTATCCACAGCCCGCGCTGCTGCCTGCCACGGCCGAGGCGCGCGCCAAGGTGCGGGGAGTGGCGGCGATCATCGGCTGCGACATCCATCCATTGCACAACGTCAGCGTGCTCAACCGGCTGCGTCAGGCCGGCCAGGACGAGAGCCAGGTCAACCAGTGGATCGGCCACTGGATCAGCCAGGGGCTGGCGGCAGTGGAGCAACTGATTGGCGATCACGGCTTCTGCTTCGGTGATGAGCCGGGCCTGGCGGATGTCTACCTGATCCCGCAGTTGTACGCGGCCGAACGCTTCAACATCGACCTCGACAGCTTCCCGCGCATCCTGCGGGTTGCCGCCCTGGCGGCCGGTCACCCGGCGTTCGCCCAGGCCCACCCCGCACAGCAGCCGGACAGCCCGGCTCAGTGAATGGAACGGTTCGCCGCCGGAAGCTTGCCGATACGTTCGGACAGCTTCAGGCGCTGGACCGGGTCTTCCGTCAGCAGTAACGCATGCTCCAGGTCGAAGCGCTCGGCCTGCGGGCAATCCAGGTGCTGGTAGAGCGAGGCACGGGTCACGTAGTCGCTGACCTGTACCGGCCCCAGTTGCATGACTCGCTCGGCATCGATCAGCGCCGCCAGGTGGTCGTCGTTGCTCATGTGCAACTGGCGCAGGTTGCGCGAAAGGCGTTGCAGCATCTGCTGCGGGCTGGCGCTGCGCATGTGCTCGGCAGTCAGCGCTACCTGCGGGCCGAACTGGCGCGCCAGCAGCTCACGGCAATCGTTAGGGTACAGGCGCCGGCCACCACAGGGGTCGAGCAGGTGATCGGCACCTGGTACGCGCAGCAGGAAATGGCCGGGGAAGCCGACGCCCTCAAGGGGGATGGAGAGGCGCCAGGCCAGTTCCAGGGCGAGGATGGCCAGGGTCAGCGGTTGGCCACGGCGGCGCTGCAGCACCTTGTCCATCATCGCGGCATGCGGGCGCAGCGGGTGGTATTCATCCTGCTGGAAGCCCAGGGCAGTGAGTTGGCGCAGCAGTGGCTGGGCCAGTTCGCACAGCGGCAGCATCGGCAGGTTGGCGCTGATCTCGCGCTGCAGGTCATGCAGCTTGGCAAGGCTGGCCGCGGGCTCGACGCTGGGGTCGTGCTCGGCGGCAATCCACAATGCGGCTTCCAGCAGGGCGACGGGCTCGCGTTCCAGGCAGGCCAGGCAGGCTTGACGTGGCTTCATGGGGCTTCTCCACACACGCTTGAGTATTAGCCGCGGCGCGCGGTTTCGTCCAGTGGTCCGGCGGCGGCGCCAGCCCAAGGGCCGTGCCTATACTGGAAGGAGCACCTCGTAGGGGAGCCTGTCGATGTTCGCGCTGATGCAAAGCACCCGTACCCAGTCGTTGCACTTGTTCACCCACCCGCCCACCGGCCTGAAGGCCGTGGTGGTGATCCACAGCGAGCAGCTGGGCCCGGCCATGGGCGGCTGCCGCTACCTGCCTTACGCCGATGATGAAAGCGCCATGACCGACGCCATTCGCCTGGCCCAGGGCATGAGCTACAAGGCGGCGCTGGCCGGCCTGCCACTGGGGGGCGGCAAGGCGGTGATCATGCGCAACCCGCATGTGGAAAACCGTGCTGCGCTGTTCGAGGCCTTTGGCCGCTTCATCGACACCTTGCAAGGGCGCTTCATCATCGCCGTGGACAGTGGCACCTCGACCCTGGACATGGACTGCATTGCCCAGAGTACTCCGCATGTGACCAGCACCACGGCCTCGGGTGACCCCTCACCGCATGCGGCGATGGGGGTTTTTGCCGGCATTCGTGCGACCACTTCGTTCCGCCTTGGCAGTGATGACCTGCAAGGGCTGCGGGTGGCGGTGCAAGGGCTGGGCAATGTCGGTTATGCGCTGGCGGAGCAACTGCATGCGGCGGGTGCGGACCTGCTGGTGAGTGATCTGGACCCTGGGCGGGTGCGGCTGGCGGTGGAGCAGTTCAATGCCCATCCGGTGACCAACGATGCGTTGATCAGCACCCCTTGCGACATCTTTGCCCCTTGCGGCGTGGGGCCGGTGTTGAACGGGCAGAGCGTGATGCAGTTGCGTTGCGCGGCAGTGGCGGGGGCGGCGAACAACCAGTTGACCACCTTGCAGGTAGCCGACCAGCTGGAGTCGCGCGGGATACTGTATGCACCCGACTACGTGATCAATGCCGGTGGGTTGATCTATGTGGCGCTCAAGCATCGTGGCGAAGACCTGGGCACCATCACTGCGCACCTGGCGCGGATACCTTCGCGGCTGACCGAAGTGTTTGGCCATGCGCAGGCAGAGAAGCGCTCGCCGGCACGGGTGGCGCAGATGCTGGCGGAGCGGTTGCTCTACGGCTGAAGGTTGATACCGGCTTTGCTGGCCTCTTCGCGGGCACGCCCGCTCTCATGGAGTTGCACATAACTCATTGAATTAGCAGGGACTCTGTGGGAGCGGCTTTAGCCGCGAACACCGGCGCAGCCGGTGCCATGCACCGCGTTGGATTCTTCGCGGCTAAAGCCGCTCCCACAGGAATACCTCCAGCCCAGCGCTTGTGCCGTACCTGCTGGAGCGGCCAGTGCAGGCAATTACTCGGCCGCTGGCGCTTCGAGCAACTCGGCCAACGCATCCGGCTGGCTCTTGAACGCCCTTGCGAACACATCGCGGTTCCTGGCCATGTAGATACCGGCTTCCTCGACCTGCTGCTCGGTCAGCGAGGGTACAGCCTTGTGCAGTACTTCGGCCAGGCGCTCGGCCAGTTCGAGCATCTTGTCGTGACGGTCTGCTTCGGCCTTATCCATGAACAAGCGCTCCGGGTCGCGGCTGCTGCGGTACACCACTTCGACGGCCATTCATCACCTCTATGCCTTTTGCTGGGTTTATACTGTATCCATATACAGTAATGGCAATGTTGATTGGTTCGCAAGCAGAAATTGTAGCGTGGCGCAAAGGGCTTACTGCTTCATGCCCAACTCAGCATCATCCATCAGCGCCTTGGCCATCGCGCTCAAGTAGTGCGCAGCCCAGATCATCATCGGTTTCTCGTCCATCAGGCCGGTGATGGTCAGTTCGCGTACATAGCCCATCAGCTCTGAGGACTGCTCGCGGGCGTCCCGGCAAGGGATGCCTGGCTCGATGCGGAAGAGTGGGTGGGTGCCGTTTTCACCTTGGAAGAAGGTGGTTTTGCCGACGGTGAATTGGGTGTCTTCTGTGGTCATTTTTGAATCCCCTGAAAATTCTCGACTGCCTGGACGGGCCCTTTCGCGGGTGAACCCGCTCCCACAGGTACTGCATCTACCTCAGGGCCTGTGGAGATCCTGTGGGAGCGGGTTTACCCGCGAAGAGGCCAGCCCAGACAACGCAACACTCAAACCTCAGTGCAAAGTCCGAGGCTCAGCGGGCCTCTGCACCTGAACTAGTGCCGACTCAAGCAAAGCCCGCAACGTCTCCAGCTCATGCATTGAGGTCATCATCAAAATCGATGCTGGCGACTTGGGCTGAAGCAACAAGGCCTGATGCACCACGGTGGCTGCGCACAACGCATAGTCCGTAGCCTGGATCAGGGTGTCTTCAAGGGAAGGGGGGGTGTGGGGTGGATCGGGGACTACTTTCAGCATGATGAAGGCCTGTTCAAGTTTGGGCCACCACCTCCTGCTGTCAAACAGGAAGGCGGCAGCTGTGCATGGGTTGACAGACCGGTGAACAGAACCAAAAGCCGGCGCACACGAGGTGCCCCATGACAGCTGCCATAAAGGCAAAGCCATGTGGTTAGTTCAGGGCGGCCTGTCAAAGCCGGTCGCTGTTTGGCAGCGACGATCCGAGACTAGTGCCCATCCCCGAACACCACAATGGCAGGGAGTATCTTTGGGAAATGCCCTACAAGGAAGGGGTTAAATCTGATTTTTCCCAGCACAGGGCCGTGTTTCTGGCAACTTGCCACGCCTCAAGGTGCCTTGCGGCAATCGGTCGCCTTCCAAGGCAGGGGCCTGGCCCTTTAACTGCATGGCACAAGCGTCACAGCGGTGACGCATCATCCTTCAAGACGTATCGGGGAATGGAACATCGTGAACATCAAATGGGCAGAAAAGCTGCGCAAGGGCCTGCACGGCTCGGCCGACTCGCTGGGCAACCTGTGCGTCGAGGCATTCCATTACCTGGCACTGTTCGGCATCGGCGCGATCACCGCCTATGCGGCGGTGATGACGTTCATGGACATGCTCGGCAAGGGTGGGGTCAGTGTCGATGACATCCTGCTGCTGTTCATCTACCTGGAACTGGGGGCGATGGTCGGTATCTACTTCAAGACCAACCACATGCCGATCCGCTTCCTGCTGTACGTGGCCATCACTGCGCTGACCCGCCTGCTGATCGGCGACGTCTCGCACCACAAGGCGCCGGACGCAGGGCTGTTGTACGTGTGCGGTGGCATCCTGTTGCTGGCGTTCGCGATCCTGGTGGTGCGCTACGCCTCTTACCGCTACCCCTCGACCAAGGCGCTGGATGCCAGCGGCAAGGAAGTGGAGGAGGGCAAGTAGCCCTCAGTTGGCCATGAAGTGGCGCGGCTCGTGGCGTGCATCGCGGGTCAATGCGGCCAGCACCTGCATGGGGTTCTGGCTGAGTTCGATGGCCAGGCCCAGGCGGATGCTGTCGATTACCCGCTGCAGGCGCACCGGGTCATTGCGCTGGGCCTGGGTGATGAGGCGCTTGGCGACCACGCCGGCGTCGTCGGACAGGGTCAGCATGATGCTGCCGTCGAGGTTTGCAATACTCAGGTTGACCCGGTATTCGGGGGCGAATGCAGCACTGATTCGTTCGAATGGGTTGCTCATGGTCTTGCTTCTGCGCTGAATGGATGCAGCAGTTGACCGGGAGTATCGCCGGTTGGTTCAGCGCCAGCGATCGATACAAACGAAAACGCCCGGCATCAGGCCGGGCGTTTTGCATTGCCGATCAGGCGTCCGGATCACTCAGCTCCAGGGCGCCGCGCTTGCTGCGCAGTTTGCCGTAGAAGTGTTCCAGCGCGTGGTTGAGCTTGGCGGCGGCACCGTCGACCGCCTGGTCCAGCGAAGTGGCGGTGTGGGTCACCGAAATCGGTTGATGGCCTTTGGGGCGAGCCTCCATCTGGCAGCGTTTGTCATGCGGTCCGGGCTTGGCGCCGTTCTCGTCGCGCAGGTGAACCTCGATGCGGGTGAGGTCGTCCTCGTAACGTTCCAGCGAGTTCTGCAGTGTGCTGCGGACCCACTGGTCGAGCCGGGCATTGCCTTCGAAATGGTTGCTGCTGTTGACCTGGATTTGCATGATTCAATCCTTATTCAGCTTGCTCGCATGGAGACGCGCCTAGGCCTTTGAGACCCTTGGTATTTCTGCGTCTCTTGACTCTAAGGTCAGGCAATGGCGTGACGAATTCAAGCCCTTTTTGAAAATAAATTTCTTGTTGCATTCAAGGCGACAGGCGGCGAATCGCTCGGCCTTTGCTTATGAGAATTGAAATCATTATTATTGCAGCCCCGTAAACGCCCGGACCTTCGCCATGACGCGCAAAACCGCCGGCCTCTCGCTCAGCTATCGCATGGCCGTGACCTCACGCAGCCTGGCCGCGCTGCTGGGCGGCTACCTGCTGGCGTCCATGGCCAGCGTCTGTATTGCCCTGGTAGCGCCACTGCCACAGGTCGATGCCACGCTCACCGGCCTGCTGCTGTCATTCGTCTTCTACCTGCTGGCGTTCATCTGGTGCTTCGCCTGCCGCAGCGCTTTGCGCGCCTGGCTGGGCGTGCTGGCGCCAAGCGTGCTGCTGGGGGTGATCAGCGGGTTGGCCTACTGGATGAAAACCCCATGAAAGAAGGCTTCCGCCAGGCCATGGCCTGGCTGCACACCTGGACCGGACTGATCTTCGGCTGGCTGTTGTTCGCCATCTTCCTCACCGGCACGCTGTCGTATTTCAAGGAAGAAATTACCCACTGGTCGCAGCCCGAAGTGCGCAGCCATGCACTGGACCCAATCCATAGCCTGGAGGTGGCCCAGCGTTACCTGCAGGATAACGCCGGGCACTCGGGCACCTGGCTGATCCGCATGCCCAACGCACGCGAGGCCGCCTTGAGCGTGGGCTATCGCGACCCCAATGGCGGGCCGCGCGGCTTCGCCAGCAAGACACTCGATACCCAGACCGGCCAGCCGGTCGAGGCACGCGACAGTCGCGGTGGCGAGTTCTTCTACCGCTTCCACTTCCAGTTGCAGATGCCTCACCCCTTCGGCCGCTGGCTGTCGACGTTCTGTGCCTTCATCATGCTGCTGGGCCTGGTCACCGGCATCATCACCCACAAGAAGATCTTCAAGGAGTTCTTCACCTTCCGCCCCGGCAAGGGCCAGCGCTCCTGGCTGGACGGGCACAACGCCATCGGCGTGCTGGTGCTGCCGTTCCATCTGATGATCAGCTACAGCAGCCTGGTGCTGTTCATGTACCTGGTGATGCCGGCCGGCATCATGGCCAGCTACGGCAATGACACCGGCAAGTACTTCAACGACCTGTTCGGCCGTAACGATGCGCCCAAGGCGGCCCAGGTGGCCGCGCCGCTGGTACCGTTGCCGAGCCTGTATGCCAAGGTGCAGGACCTGCAACCGGGCGCGCGTATCGGCCGTATCCAGGTGGACAATGCCGGCGACAGCAATGCCCGCGTCACCTTCACCCAGTCTGCGGCCGACCATGTGGCCTATCGGCGCAGCGCCAACTGGACCTTCGATGGTGCCAGTGGTGCGCTGCTGAGCCAGGGCAAGCCGGAGAGCGGGGCGATGATGACCGCCTTCAGCTTTGCCGGCCTGCACATGGGCAACTTCGCCAGGCCCTGGCTGCGCTGGCTGTACTTCTTCTTTGGCGTGGCCGGTACTGCGGTGATCGGTACCGGGTTGGTGATGTGGCTGGGCAAGCGCCAGCTCAAGCATGCCAGGAGCGAACGGCTGCCGGGTGGACTGCGCCTGGTCGAAGTGCTCAATATCGCCAGCATGAGCGGCCTGCTGCTGGCCGTGGCGGGCTTCTTCTGGGCCAACCGCCTGATCCCCATGGGCGTCGAAGGCCGGGCCGACTGGGAGGTCAATGCCTTTTTCATCACCTGGGGCCTTTCGCTGGTGCATGCCGTGCTGCGCAGCGGGCGCCGGGCCTGGGGCGAGCAACTGGTACTCGGCGCGCTGGCCTTCGCCTTGCTGCCGCTGCTCAATGGCCTGACCACCGGCCAGGGCTTGAACCATTCGCTGCAGGCGGGTGACTGGGCCATGGCCGGCTTCGACCTGACCGCGCTAGGCACCGGCCTGTTCCTGGCCTGGCTGGCCGGCAAGATGTTGCGCAGCCCCAAGCCAGTGGCCAAGCGCGCCCCTCGTGCAGCAAAAAAACCGAGCACTGAAACGGCGGAGGCAAGCTGATGCTGGGTAATGCACTGATCGCCTTCGCAGGCTTCGTTGCCCTGTGCCTGGCCATGGAGAAACATTTCACCGACCTGCTCGGGCGCAAGCCGCGCCCGGGGCAGTTGCGCCTGTTGCGCAGCGCCGGCTGGCTGCTGCTGGTGCTTTCGCTGCTGCTCAGCGTGCACCTGCGCGGCATGGCCCATGGCCTGGTGGAGTGGACTGCAGTGCTGATGGCCGGGGTGACCCTGTGGGTGTTCGGCCTGCCATACCAGCCCCGCCTGCTGCTGGGCCTGGCGGCCGCCAGCGTGGTGCTGGGGCCGTTGCTGGCCGTGTTCGCCGAGTGACCCGGTGAGCGAGCCGGGCGACATGACCGAGGCGGATGCCGAAAGCGGCGGCGGGCGTGCGCGCTTCGTCCAGGTGTTCCTGGCCCAGCGGGCACGCATGGAGGCACTGGTGAGCCGCCGGGTCGGCTGCCGGGCCACGGCATCGGACCTGGTCCAGGAGCTGTTCCTGCGCTTCTGGCGCCGCCCTGAGGTCAAGGTCGAGGCGCTGGACACCTACCTGCTGCGTTGCGCCGGCAACCTGGCCATCGACCACCTGCGCAGCGAAGGCAGCCGTGAACGTGCGGCCGAAGCTGTGTTGCCGGTGGATGCAGCGGCCATGGCCCAGGCGCCGGAGCAGGCCGTGGAGGTCGACCACGACTTGCAGCGCATCGAAGCTGCCTTGCGTGCCTTGCCTGAACGCACCCGGCAGATCTTCCTGCTCAACCGCATCCACGGCTGCAAGTACGGCGAGATCGCCAAGGCCATGCAACTGTCCCAGAGTGCTGTGGAAAAGCATATGATGCGCGCCCTCGAAGCGTGCAAGGCGAGTGTTGCCGAGCCCGCGTCCACCCCACGCCGGCCAGGGAGTGCCCGTCGATGAGCCGTTTACCGCAGATCACCGAGGCGCAGTCCCGGGCCGCGCTGCAATGGCTCAGCCGAATCAACGAGCAGCCCGCGCAGGCCGAGGGGGCGGCGTTCAAGCGTTGGTTGTTGGCCGACCCCGGGCATCGCGCAGCCTACGAACAGGCCCAGGCGCTGTGGCAGAGAAGTGCCATCCCGGCGGCGCGCCTGGCTGATGAAGAGCATGAAGGCCTGCAGCGCTACCTGGATGCCATGGCCAGGCCACCGGCCACGCGCCGGTGGCGGGTCGGGGCGATTGCAGTGGCGGCCTGCCTGGTACTGGCCTTTGGTGTCGCCGGTGGTTGGCACCCGGGATACTGGTTGCAGGACCTGCGAGCCGACTACAGCAGCACCGGGCAAGTTCGCCAGGTAACGTTGGCTGACCAGTCACAAGTGACGCTGGATGCGGGTAGTGCGATTGCGGTGGATTTCGCCCACGGCGAGCGTCGTGTGCGGCTGTTACATGGCGCGGCGTTCTTTCAGGTCTCGCATACCGGCGAGCCGTTCGTGGTCGAAGCAGGTGGTGGCGAGGTGCGGGTGCTCGGCACCCAGTTCGAAGTGCGCGAGCAGGACGATGGTGCCCACGTCACGGTACGCAGCGGGCGGGTGGCGGTGAGCCCGGCACCGGGCGCCATATCGCGTGAACTGACGGCCAACCAACAGGTGGCCTACGCTGCCGGTCGGGTGGGCGATACCCAGGCAGTGGACAGCGACAACCGCCTGGCCTGGCGACAGGGCTGGCTGAATTACTACCAGGTGCCGCTGGCACAGGTGGTCGAGGACCTGGGGCGCTATTACCCGGGGCGCATCCTGTTGCTCGATGGTGAGCTGGGGCAGCGCAAGGTCAGTGGTAGTTTCCCGGTGGCCGAGCCGTTGCTGGCGCTGGATTCGCTGGGCAAGGTAATGGGCTTTTCGCGGCAGACTGTGCTGGGGCGGTTGACCCTGGTCCGGTAGGCGCCTGTGCCGGCCTCTTCGCGGGCTTGCCCGCTCCCACAGGTACTGCACCGGATTCGAAACTTGTGCAGTCCCTGTAGGAGCGGGCAAGCCCGCGAAGAGGCCGGCACAGGCAGAAAATATTTTTCAGTCAACAGGTGAGGTAACAGGACGTGGCATCCGTGTAATGAGTGGAAGTGCGATTCATTCGCAGTCAAATCCCTCTCACAGGTCAGCGTCCATGAAGTTCACCCCGCGTTGTGTCCCCCTCTGGCTAGGCCTTTCCGTGCTCCCGGCACTCGCTGTCGCCCCCCTGGCCTGCGCCGCCGAGCAACAGCAGGCGTACGCCTTTGCCCAGCCGGCGCAACCCCTGGTCCAGGCACTCAGCGCCTTCAGCCGCACCACCGGCCAGAGCGTGGTCTACACCCTGGAACTGCCCGGCGTGCAGGCGCCGGCGCTGAACGGCAGGTTCAGCGCCGAGCAGGCCCTGCAACAGCTGCTGGGCACTACCGGGCTGGCCTGGCGCCGCGTCGATGCACGCACCCTCACCCTTGAGGCGGTGGACACCTCCGGCGCCCTCAACCTGCAGGCCACCACCGTGACCTCGCAACTGGACGACTACAGCTACCAGCCCCCGGCTACCGCCTCGATCATGCGCGGGCAGGGCCCGAGCCAGGACATCCCCCAGGCAATCAATGTGGTACCGGCCCAGGTCATCCGTGACCAGGCCCCGCGCAACCTCGACGACGCCCTGGCCAACGTCAGCGGCATCACCCAGGGCAACAACTTCGGCGGTACCTCCGACACGGTGATGAAGCGCGGCTTCGGCGACAACCGCGACGGCTCGATCATGCGCGATGGCATGCCCGTCGTGCAGGGCCGCAACCTCAGCGCCAGCACCGAGCGGGTCGAAGTGCTCAAGGGCCCGGCCTCGCTGCTGTACGGCATCCAGGACCCGGGCGGGGTGATCAACGTGGTCAGCAAGCGCCCGCAACTCGAGCAGTACAACGCCCTGACCGTGCGCGGGTCCACCTACGGCAGCGGCAAGAACGGCAGCGGCGGCGGGCTCGACAGCACCGGTGCGCTGGGCGACAGCAACTTCGCCTATCGCCTGATCGTCGATCACGAGGATGAGGACTACTGGCGCAACTACGGCGTGCACCGCGAATCGCTGGTGGCGCCGTCGCTGGCCTGGCTGGGTGAAGATACCCAGGTGGTACTGGCCTACGAGCACCGCGAATTTCTCTCCCCCTTCGACCGTGGTACGGCGTTCGGCAACAACGGCCACCCGCTGGACATCCCGGCCACGCGGCGCCTTGACGAGCCGTTCAACGACATGGAGGGGCGTTCCGACCTGTACCGTCTGGAAGTCGACCACCAACTGGCCGATGACTGGAAGCTGCACTTCGGCTACAGCTTCAACCGCGAAACCTATGATGCCAGCCAGGTGCGGGTGACCGGCGTAAATGAAGAAAGCGGCACGCTGGCGCGCAGCATCGACGGCACCCACAACGCCATGAGCCGTGACCAGTTCGCCACGCTGAGCCTGGCCGGTAATGTGGAACTGGCCGGGATGCAGAACGACCTGCTGTTCGGTGTCGATCATGAGGACCGCAAGATCTTCCGCGGCGACCTGATCCGGCAGACGGCCCGATCCACCTTCAGCTATGTGAGCCCGGTCTACGGTCAGGAAGTGGAGGGCACCCAAGTCGGTGCCAAGGAGAGCGACCAGACCGACAAGCTGCGTACTGATTCGCTGTTCTTCCAGGATGCCCTGCACCTGGACGACCACTGGATCCTGGTGGCTGGCGCACGCTTCCAGCAATACGACCAGTTGGCCGGGCGCGGCCGGCCGTTCCTGGTCAACACCGACACCAGCGGCCAGAGCTGGGTACCGCATGCCGGTGTGGTCTACAAGGTCGATGAGCAGCTGTCGCTCTATGCCAGCTACAGCGAATCGTTCAAGCCCAACTCGACGATTGCACCCTTGAGCATTGGCGGTGGCCTTACCCAGACCCTCGACGGCAGCTTTGCCCCGGAGGAAGGCAAATCATGGGAGCTGGGCGCCAAACTCGACATGCCTGGCCGTGTCACGGGCACTCTGGCGTTGTTCGATATCACCAAGCGCAACGTGCTCGTTTCCAACTTTGACACCAGTACGCGCGAAACGGTGTACAGCAATGCCGGGGAGGTCAGCTCACGGGGCGTCGAGCTGGACCTGACCGGCCAGCTGAGTGAGCGCTGGAGCCTGATCGGCAGCTACGCCTTCACCGATGCGCAAGTGACCAAGGACCCGGACCTCAAGGGCAACCGCCTGCAAAACGTGGCCCGGCACAGTGGTTCGCTGTCGGCGGTGTATGACTATGGCAGCCTGTTCGGTGGCGATCGCCTGCGCATTGGCGCGGGGGCGCGGTACGTGGGCGAGCGCGCTGGCAACCCGACCAACACCTTCGACCTGCCGTCCTATACCGTGGCCGATGCCTTTGCCAGCTACGAGACCAGGCTCGACGAGCACAAGGTGCTGTTGCAGCTGAACGTGAAGAACCTGTTCGACAAGGTTTACTACAGCTCGGCGGTGAACCAGTACTTTGTGGCCATTGGCGATGCACGGCAGGTGAGCTTGTCCAGTACCTTCGAGTTCTAGGTATTTGGGGCCGCAAAGCGGCCCCAGTTTCACGAATTGAAGGCTAAACGGTATTCGCCCGGTGTTGCACCGACCGCCTGGCGGAACCGGTTGCTGAAATGGCTGGCACTGGCAAACCCGCACAACAGGGCAATCTCCCCCAACGGCATCCCCCCCAGCCGCAACAGCTGGCAGGCCCGATGCAGCCGCCGGGCCAGCAGGTACTGGTGCGGCGGCAGCCCGAAACTGGCGCGGAACATGCGGGCAAAGTGGTATTCGGACAGGTTGCAGCGCAAGGCCAGTTCACCCAGGGTGATGGGCTGGTCGAGGTGCGCTTCGATGTAGTCGACCAGCTGCCGGCGCAGGTTCGGTGCCAGCCCGCCTTTCAGGCGCAGGCCCTGGCGCAGCCCGACCTGGCTGAGCAGCGCATGGTCGACGATCTCGTGTGCAAGGCTGCTGGCCAGCAGGCGTTCGCCAGGTTCATCCCAGTCCAGGGTTATCAGCTGGCGAAAGCGCGTGGCTTGTTGCGGGTCATCGAGAAAGGTCGCTTCCTGCAGTTGCAGCTCACGCGGTTCACGGTCGAGCAGGCGCACGCAGCCCAGGGCGAATTGCGCCTCGCTGACATACAGGTGTGCCAGGCGGATCGCGCCATTGACCACCCAGTTCGACTCGTGCCCGGCCGGCATCACGCACAGCTTGTCGGGCGCCCCTTTGTCGCCCGGGCGCTGGCGGCGGAAGGTGCCAGTGCCGTCGGCGATGTAGCACGACAGGGTGTGATGGCTCGGTGCCTGGTAGTCGCGGGCATCATCGCGGTTGCTCCACAACGCCGCTGCCAGCCCGTCGCCCAGGTGCGCGCTCAGCTCCAGCCGGGCGTGGGGCGAGGCGTGCATGGCGTTGAACACTTGCAGCTGGGTGAGTGGGGTCATGGGCGGTTCCTCTTGCCAGCCATCCTACTGCGCCTTGGGCAGGCTTACAGCTACCCGCGGGACAAATGCGCAAGTTTGTGCAAGCGCGTGGGTGTTCGACAGGAGAACACTGAAATGCCTCGGCGAGGGCTGCGCCCTCGATTCGCGGCTAAAGCCGCTCCCACAGGGACCGCGCAGCCCAGTGAGCTGCGCGGTCCCTGTGGGAGCGGCTTTAGCCGCGAAGCGCCGGGCACCGATCTTGAAAGGCCCAAGGAACCGCCGCCATGAACCTGTCACTCTACCTGCTCACCGTCCTGATCTGGGGCACCACCTGGATCGCCCTGAAACTCCAGCTGGGCGTGGTCGCCATTCCGGTCTCGATCGTCTACCGCTTTGCCTTGGCCGGGCTGATCCTGTTCGCCTTCCTGCTGCTCACCCGGCGCCTGCAGCCGATGAACCGACGTGGCCACCAGATCTGCCTGGCCCAGGGCCTGTGCCTGTTCTGCGTCAACTTCATCTGCTTCCTCAGTGCCAGCCAGTGGATCGCCAGCGGCCTGATCGCCGTAGTGTTCTCCACCGCCACCCTGTGGAACGCGCTGAACGCACGGATCTTCTTTGGCCAGAAGATCGCCAGCAATGTGCTCGGCGGCGGCGCCTTGGGCTTGCTCGGCCTGGGCCTGCTGTTCTGGCCGGAGCTGTCGCACCAGGCGGCCAGCCGCGAAACCCTGTACGGCCTCGGCCTGGCCCTGCTCGGCACGCTATGCTTCTCGGCCGGCAACATGCTGTCGAGCATGCAGCAGAAGGCCGGGCTCAAGCCCATGACCACCAATGCCTGGGGCATGGTCTACGGGGCAGCGATGCTGGCGGTGTTCTGTGTGGTCAGTGGCGTGCCGTTCAGCATGGAGTGGAACGTGCGCTACATCGGCTCGTTGCTGTACCTGGTGGTGCCGGGCTCGGTGATCGCCTTTACCGCCTACTTGACCCTGGTCGGGCGCATGGGGCCGGAGCGGGCAGCGTACTGCACGGTGCTGTTCCCGTTGGTGGCGTTGAATGTGTCGGCGGTGGCCGAGGGATATCAGTGGACGGCGCCGGCCTTGTTGGGGCTGGTGGCGGTGATGGCGGGGAATGTGCTGGTGTTTCGCAAGCCCAGAGTCAAGTTGGCTGAGGGTGTTGTGGTGGCCAAATAGGTAATGTGTTGCCTGCACCGGCCTCTTCGCGGGTAAACCCGCTCCCACAGCTACCCCGCAGCCCTCAGAGCCTGTGCAATACCTGTGGGAGCGGGTTTACCCGCGAAAGGGCCGGTGCCGGCAGTAGAGGGCTATCAGCCCTTCCACACCTGCGGGTTCACCAGGTCCCGCGGCCGCTCACCCAGCAGGGCCGCGCGCAGGTTGTCGATTGCCCGGTTGGCCATGGCCTCGCGGGTTTCGGCGGTAGCTGAGCCAACGTGCGGCAAGGTCAGCGCATTGGGCAGCTTGAACAGCGGCGAATCGCTCAGCGGCTCTTTCTCGTACACGTCCAGGCCCGCACCACGAATGGTACCGTTCTGCAGTGCATCGATCAGCGCAGCTTCATCCACCACCGGCCCGCGGGCGATGTTGATCAGGAACGCGCTCGGCTTCATCAGTTGCAACTCACGCGCACCGATCAGCTTGCGGGTGGCATCGGACAACGGCACCACGATGCAGACGAAATCGGCTTCGGTCAGCAGTTGCTCCAGGCTGCGGAACTGCGCCCCCAGCTCTTGCTCCAGCGCGGTCTTGCGGCTATTGCCGGAATAGATGACCGGCATGTTGAAACCGAACCGGCCGCGACGGGCAATGGCGGCACCGATGTTGCCCATGCCGACGATGCCCAGGGTCTTGCCATGCACATCGCTGCCGAAGTGGGCCGGGCCCACGGTGGCCTGCCAGTTGCCGGCCTTGGTCCAGGCATCCAGCTCGGCGGTGCGGCGGGCGCAGCCCATGATCAGCGAAAAGCCCAGGTCGGCGGTGCTTTCGGTCAGCACGTCGGGGGTGTTGGTCAGGGCGATGCCGCGCTCGTTGAAGTAGTCCAGGTCGTAGTTGTCGTAGCCGACCGACACGCTGGATACCACCTCCAGCCTGGCCGCGCCTTCAAGCTGCGCCCGGCCGAGCTTGCGGCCAACGCCGATCAGGCCATGGGCCTCGGGCAGGGCTTCGTTGAACTGGGCGTTGATATCGCCGAGCTTGGGGTTCGGGATGATCACGTTGAAGTCTTGCTGCAGGCGTTCGGCCATGGCCGGGGTGATACGGCTGAAGGCCAGGACGGTCTTTTTCATCGGGCTACGTCTCTGCAAGGCGGTGGGGCGGTGGTGGTTTCTTCGCGGGTGAACCCGCTCCCACAGGTATTGCACAGGCGTGGAAGGCAGTGGTGTACCTGTGGGAGCGGGTTTACCCGCGAAGAGGTCGGCAATGGTTAGCAACCTACCATTGTCCGCCCCCGCAATACAGCAGCTTTTTAGTTGGCGATCATCACCTGATGGGTTTTCAGGTCCGCCTCATGCGCCGCGAGAATCTCCGGCAGCGAGTTGCGCAGGTACTCGACCCAGGTCTTGATCTTGGCATCCAGGTACTGCCGCGACGGGTAGATGGCGTACAGGTTGAGCTCCTGCAGCCGGTACTCGGGCAGTACCCGCACCAGGCTGCCGTCGCGCAGGCCGTCGATGGCCGAATAGATCGGCAGCACGCCCACACCCATGCCGCTGCGGATCGCAGTCTTCATGGCATCGGCAGTATTGACCATGAACGGCGAGCTGGTGATGTTGACCATTTCCTGGCCTTCCGGCCCGTCGAACAGCCATTTCTCCAGCGGGATCACCGGGCTGACCATGCGCAGGCAGGCGTGCTTGAGCAGGTCGGCAGGCTTGTGCGCCACGCCGTGGCGGGCGATGTAGGCGGGCGAGGCGCAGACGATGCTGTAGGTGATGCCCAGCCGTTGGGACACGAACCCTGAGTCGGGCAGTTCGGTGGCCAGCACGATGGACACGTCATAGCCCTCGTCGAGCAGGTCGGGCACGCGGTTGGCCATGGTCAGGTCGAAGGTCACGTCCGGGTGCGATTCGCGATAGCGGGCGATGGCGTCGACCACGAAGTGCTGACCGACCCCGGTCATCGAGTGCACCTTCAACATCCCGGCCGGGCGGGCATGGGCATCGCTGGCCTCGGCCTCGGCTTCTTCGACATAGGTAAGAATCTGTTCGCAACGCATCAGGTAGCGCTTGCCGGCTTCGGTCAGCGCAATGCGGCGGGTGGTACGGTTGAGCAGCCTTGTTTGCAGATGGGCTTCCAGGTTGGAGACCGCCCGCGACACGTTCGCGGTGGTCGTATCCAGTTGCCCGGCGGCAGCGGTAAAGCTGCCGAGTTGGGCTACGCAACTGAAAGCACGCATGTTTTGCAGGGTGTCCATGGGTCACTCTCGATGTAGAGGACAAAATTGTGTCACGAAGTAACGTAAAAGAGATGAAAAGTTGCCTTCGACCAAAGGCGGATTATCGCCGTTTTGGTAACAAAGATTCGCAGGAATCCACGCTTATCGCCAGTGCTGACGCCCCCTAGAATTGCCCGGCCTCTTCACCTCTTCCTCGGGAAATCGCAGCTGTGCCGCGTCGCATCATCAGAACGCTCAATGCGTTCAGTGCCTGTGCCCTTGCCCTCACCTTGAGCGGCTGTATCGGAACCTGGGGCATTGCCCCGCAAAGCAAGACGCTGCAAGCCAACACCCTGACCACCGACGCGGCCATACGTGAAGCCGCGACCGACGCCCATTGGCCCGACCAGCAGTGGTGGCGCGCCTATGGCGACCCACAGCTGGACCGCTGGGTTGCCCTGGCCGTGGCCGGCAGCCCGAGCCTGGCCATGGCTGCGGCGCGGGTACGCGAAGCCAGGGCCATGGCCGGTGTGGTCGAGTCGGCGGAAAAGCTCCAGGCCAATGGCCAGGCCACGCTCAAGCGCCACAACTGGCCTGAAGACCAGTTCTACGGCCCGGGCGCGCTGTCCGGCGCCAACACCTGGGACAACAACGCCGCGATTGGCTTCAGCTACGCGCTCGACTTGTGGGGCCGCGAACGCAATGCCAGCGAGCAGGCCGTGGACCAGGCGCACATGAGCGTGGCCGAAGCCCGCCAGGCGCAGCTGGAGCTGCAGAACAACGTGGTGCGCGCCTACATTCAGCTGAGCCTGCACTTCGCCCAGCGCGATATCGTCAAGGCCGAGCTGGAACAGCAGGAGCAGATCCTGGCCCTGGCCAAGCGCCGTCTGGATGCCGGCATCGGCACCCACTTCGAAGTCAGCCAGGCTGAAGCGCCGTTGCCGGAAACCCACCGCCAGCTCGACAGCCTCGACGAAGAAATTGCCCTGGCCCGCAACCAGCTGGCCGCCCTGGCCGGCAAGGGCCCGGGGGAGGGTACGCAGTTGCAGCGCCCGAGCCTGGCCCTGGCCGCGCCACTTAAGCTGCCGTCGAACCTGCCGGCCGAACTGGTCGGCCAGCGCCCTGACGTGGTTGCCAGCCGTTGGCAGGTAGCCGCTCAGGCGCGTGGCATCGATGTTGCCCACGCCGGCTTCTTCCCCAACGTCGACCTGGTCGGCAGCCTTGGCTTCATGGCCACCGGCGGTGGCCCGCTGGAATTCCTCACCGGGCGCAAGTTCAACTACAACGTCGGCCCGGCCATCAGCCTGCCGATCTTCGACGGTGGCCGCCTGCGCTCGCAGCTGGGCGTGGCCTCGGCGGGCTATGACGTGGCCGTGGCGCGCTACAACCAGACCGTGGTCGGTGCGCTGAAGAACATCTCCGACCAGCTGATCCGCCGCGAGTCGATGAAAGAGCAGTCGCACTTCGCCGCCGAGTCGGTCGCGGCCGCGCAGAAAACCTACGACATCGCCATGGTCGCTTTCCAGCGTGGCCTTACCGACTACCTCAACGTGCTCAACGCCCAGACCTTGCTGTTCCGCCAGCAGCAGGTGCAACAGCAGGTGCAGGCCGCCCGCCTGATTGCCCATGCCGAGCTGGTCACCGCCCTGGGCGGCGGCTTGCAGGCCGGTCAGGACGTGCCGGAAGAGGAGCGTCAGGCAGCACCGAAAACCCCGGCCACCCTGGCCATTTTCGACAAGAAGCCGGATAACGCCGAATGAGCACTTCCAGTTTGCCCTTGCGCTGGCTGCAGAGCCTGGAATGGCGCCGGGGCTTCTTTGCCTGGGCGCGCACCGACGGGGTGACCTGGGTGTACATCTTCAAGGTGCTGGCCGCTGCATTCATCACCCTGTGGCTGGCCATGCGCCTGGAGCTGCCGCAACCGCGCACGGCGATGATCACCGTGTTCATCGTCATGCAGCCGCAAAGCGGGCATGTGTTCGCCAAGAGCTTCTACCGGGTGCTCGGCACCCTGGCCGGCTCGGCGATGATGGTGGCGCTGATCGCCATCTTCCCGCAGAACACCGAGCTGTTCCTGCCCAGCCTGGCCCTGTGGGTAGGCCTGTGCTCGGCCGGTGCCATGCGCTACCGCACTTTCCGCGCCTATGGCTTCGTGCTGGCCGGCTACACCGCGGCGATGATCGGCCTGCCGGTGCTGCAGCACCCCGACCAGGCGTTCATGGCGGCGGTATGGCGGGTGCTGGAAATCGCCCTGGGCATTCTGGTGTCGACCTTCGTCAGCGCCGCGATCCTGCCGCAGTCGGCCAGTGCCGCCATGCGCAACGCCCTGTACCAGCGCTTTGGCGTGTTCGCCGGGGTGGTGGTCGAGGCCCTGCGTGGCGACAGCCAGCGGGACCGCTTCGAGAGCAGCAACGTGCGCTTCGTCGCTGAAGCAGTGGGCCTTGAGAGCCTGCGCAACGTCACCGCCTTCGAGGACCCGCACATGCGCCGGCGTTCTGGTCGCCTGGTGCGCATGAACAGCGAATTCATGGCCATCACCACGCGCTTCAATGCCCTGCACCGTTTGCTGGAGCGCCTGCGCGCCCGTGGCCCGCTGCAGATCGTCGGCGCCATCGAACCGGGCCTGAACACCCTGGTGGAACTGTTGCAACCTTACGTGGGCCGGGCGCTGACCGACGCCGATGCGCTGCGCCTGACCCTGGAGCTGGCCGCCTACAAGGAAGGCCTGCAGGCCCAGGTGCGCGGCCTGCGCGCCGAGTACCTGGCGACCGAGCCGAGCGAGTCCGACCTGCTCGACTTCCACACCGCCTTCGAGCTGCTTTACCGCTTCGTCGACGAGATGTACAGCTACGCCGAAACCCACGCCTCGCTGGCCGCGCACCGGCACGAACGCGAGCAGTGGGATGAGCCCTACGTGGCGCAGACCAGCTGGCTGGTGTCGTTGGCCGCCGGTGTGCGCGCCTCGGCGGTGCTGTTGCTGCTGGGCAGCTACTGGCTGTTCAGCGACTGGCCCAGCGGCGCCATGATGACCCTGATCGCCACCGTCACCGTGGGCCTCTCGGCGGCCTCGCCGAACCCCAAGCGCATGTCGTTCCAGATGGCTTGCGGCACAGCGATCGGTGCCTTTGTCGGCTTCTTCGAAACCTTCTTCGTGTTCCCCTGGATCGACGGTTTCCCACTGCTGTGCATGGTCCTGGCACCGGTGTTCGTGCTGGGCGCGTTCCTCTCGTCACGGCCAGCCTATGCCGGCTACGGCATCGGCCTGCTGGTGTTCTTCGCCATCGGTTCGGTGCCGAACAACCTCACCGTGTATGACCCGTACACCTTCATCAACGACTATATCGGCATGGTCATTGGCATGTTCGTCTGTGCCGCGGCCGGGGCGATCATCCTGCCGCCCAACAGCCGCTGGCTGTGGAGCCGCCTGGAGCAGGAGCTGCGCGAGCAGGTGCTGTTTGCCATCAGCGGCCGCCTGCGAGGCATCGGCACCGCCTTCGAAAGCCGCACCCGTGACCTGCTGCACCAGGCCTATGGCCTGGCCGCTGGCAAGCCGCAGGTGCAGAGCCAGCTGATGGGCTGGATGTTCACCGTGCTGGAGATCGGCCACGCGGTCATCGAGCTGCGCAAGGAGCAGGCCCGTGCGCCGGTGCACCCGGCCTACGCCGAGTCGCAGCCCTGGCGCCAGGCGATCCGCGTGATGGGCCGTGCCCTGGCCCGGCTGTTCCTGCAGCCCAGCGCCAGCAACCACGAACGCGCGCTGGTGGCAGTGGACCACGCCATCGCCCGTGTGCAGGCCACCGACGAGCCCTTCGCTCGTCACTTCGACACCTCGGTGCTGCGCCGCGCGCAAAGCTACCTGCATTTCATCCGTTCTTCCCTGCTCGACCCACAGTCGCCGTTGGCACCGGCGAAAGGACTGCACGATGCTCCGTGAAACCATGCCCCGTGAAATCGCCTTCCATGGCGTGTACATGCCCACCATGACCTTGATGTTCCTGTTCGCCCTGGGCCTGGCCTGGGGCCTGGACCGGTTCATCGCCAGCCATGATGGCTACCGCTTCTTCTGGCACCCGGCGCTGCTGCGCCTGAGCCTGTTCGTCTGCCTGTTCGGCGCCCTGGCGCTGTCGCTCTACTGGTGAGAATCCTTCGATGAAAAAGTTCTTCAGCCTGATCGCCACCCTGCTGGTGCTGACCGCTGCCGTGGTGATCGGTCGCCAGTTGTGGCTGCATTACATGACCACGCCATGGACCCGCGACGGCCGCGTGCGTGCCGATATCATCAACGTCGCCGCCGACGTGCCCGGCTATGTGGTGGACGTGCCGGTCAAGGACAACCAGCGGGTGAAGAAGGGCGACTTGCTGATCCAGATCGACCCCGAGCACTACCAGCTGGCAGTCGACCAGGCCAAGGCGCAGGTTGCATCGCGCAAGGCCACCTGGGAGATGCGCAAGGTCAACGCCAAGCGCCGTGCCGACATGGACAACCTGGTGATCTCCAAGGAAAACCGAGACGACGCCAGCAACATCGCCAACTCCGCCCAGGCGGACTACCAGCAGGCCCTCGCCGAACTGGCCGCAGCCGAGCTGAACCTCAAGCGCACGCAGATCGTGGCCACCGTGGACGGCTACGTGACCAACCTGAATATCCACAAGGGTGACTATGCGCGCACCGGTGAAGCGGTGA
The DNA here is from genome assembly GCF_022533585.1 of Pseudomonas sp. LS.1a. NCBI lineage: Bacteria > Pseudomonadati > Pseudomonadota > Gammaproteobacteria > Pseudomonadales > Pseudomonadaceae > Pseudomonas > Pseudomonas sp. LS.1a. The sequence goes on along the minus strand of NZ_CP092827.1, from coordinate 4,820,424 downwards.
TGGCGGTGGTCGACGAAAACTCGTTCTGGGTGTATGGATTCTTCGAGGAGACCAAGCTGCCGCATGTGAAGGTGGGTGACCAGGCCGAGCTGCAGATGATGAGCGGCGAGCGCATCAAGGGCCATGTGGAGAGCATCGCCCGCGGCATCTACGACCGCGACAACCCGCAGAGCCGCGAGTTGATCGCCGATGTTAACCCGACCTTCAACTGGGTACGACTGGCGCAGCGGGTGCCGGTGCGCATTCATATCGATGAAGTGCCGGACGGGTTTTTGCTGGCGGCGGGGACGACTTGTACGGTGGTGGTGAAGCCGAGCGAGGGATGAGCCGGGGTGAGGAAGTGCGGCTCCTGGCCTCTTCGCGGGCTGCCCGCGAAGAGGCCAGGAGCAATGAACACTTCTCGCAGAGCAGTTAGCTCGCAGCCCCTACCAACACTGGCACCTTCACCCGATCAATCACCTTGGCGCTGATCGACGGGTCCAGCAACCGCCCCAGCCGCGACAGGTGGCGGTGGCCCATGATGATCAGTTCACAATTCAGTTCCTGCGCCTTGGCCACGATCGCCTCGACCGGCTGCCCGGCTACCATGCAGCTCTGGCTGGCGAAGCCGGCTTGCTGCAGCTCGCGCACCGCCTTGGCCACGGCCTGGTCGGCCTGGTGCTGCTCTTCGCAGGCGGCGGGGTATTCTTCCAGTTCCTCGGCGGTGTAGGGCGCGGGCTGGTCGTGGACGGCGAAGGTAGAGTCGATGGCCAGCAGCACGTGCAGTTCGTGCTCGTCGGGGCGGCAGTAGCGGCGGGCGAGGGTGAGCAGGGCGGTGGATGCAGGGGAGGCATCGATGGCGATCAGGACGGGGCTGGGCATGTGGAATCCTTGTTCCAGGCTGGCTGAGGGGTTGTCTGTTCTGGCCTCTTCGCGGGTAAACCCGCTCCCACAGGTGCGCCACAATATTCAGAATCTGTGCAGTCTCTGTGGGAGCGGGTTCACCCGCGAAGAGGCCGAACCTGCCGTTCCTCATTCTTGGCTCAACCCACCCTCAGGATAAATGCCCCACCACGCACGAGCGCATTGCGTCTGGTGCATTCCACCAACCTGCTACCATCGCCATTCCTCACAGCTGTAACGGAAAACGGCCATGCAACTCCCGGACATGAACCTGCTCGTCGCCCTCGATGCCCTGCTCGACGAGGGCAGCGTGGTTGGCGCGGCGCAGCGCATGAACCTGAGCCCGGCGGCGATGAGCCGGACCCTGGGGCGTATCCGCGATGCATTGGGGGACCCGATTCTTGTCCGCGCCGGCCGTGGCCTGGTGCCGACGCCGCGGGCGTTGGCCCTGCGCGAGCAGGTGGCGGCACTGGTGGAACAGGCTGGCGAGGTGTTCCGCAGTGCCGACGAGGTCGACCTGCCCAAGCTCGACCGGGCCTTCAACATTCGCACCAATGACCTGTTCATCGCCCTTTACGGCGCCCAGTTGCTGCGGCGCATGCACGAGCAGGCGCCGCGCACGGTGCTGCGCTTCGTGCCGGAAAGCCCCGGCGGCGATGACGACAGCGTGCTGCGCGACGGCCGTACCGACCTGATCATCAGCTCGACCGTGGACCTGGGCCCGGAGATCAAGGTGCAGAGCCTGTTCCAGACCTACTACGTGGGCCTGGCGCGGCGTGACCACCCAATCTTCGAGCAACCGATCACGCCGACCAGCTTTGCCAGTTATCCACAGATCAGCGTGTCCCGCCGTGGTCGGGCCAACGGGCCGATCGATGTGGAGCTGGCCAACTTCAAGGTGCAGCGGCGGGTGGCGCTGATCACCCCGAGCTTTCACTCGGCGCTGTTCTCGCTGCCGGATTCCGACCTGATCCTGCCGATGCCGGCGAACATCCTCAACAGCGTGCACAAGCTTGGGCTGCCGCTGCGCTCGTTCCAGATCCCGGTGCCGCTGGAGCGGGTGACCGTGCTGCAGGCATGGCACCCACGGTTTCACAATGACCCGGCGCATCGCTGGTTGCGGCAGACCCTGAAGGCTTGCTGCAGTGTCGACCCTTGAGTGATGTTCCGCCTGTGCCGGCCTCTTCGCGGGTGAACCCGCTCCCACAGGACAGCACAAGCCTTGAGAGGTGTGGTGTACCTGTGGGAGCGGGTTCACCCGCGAAGCAGGCGACTCGGTTTTGAAGTGAATTGCGTCTAACGCAACATAAACCTACCGAGAAGTCAGTTTTCGTCAGCATTCGACCTTCTTAGACTTGCTCCAGTCGCAAATTTGTTGCTGGAGATGTCTGCCCATGAGTTCCCTGTCCGCCCCGTCTGCCGCGCTTGCCGCCGCCCCCGCGCCGGCCGCGCCTGCGCAGACTGCGTTTGGCCTGCAGGTAGTGGTCGGGCTGTTCGGCGTGTTGCTGGCCGTGCTGTGCGCGGGCCTCAACGAGTCGGTGACCAAGATCTCCCTGGCCGATATCCGCGGGGCCATGGGCATCGGTGCCGACGAAGGCGCCTGGCTGCTGGCGGTTTACAGCGCCGCCTCGGTCTCGGCCATGGCCTTCGCGCCATGGCTGGCCACCACGTTCTCGCTGCGGCGCTTCACCATGAGCGCCATCGGCCTGTTCGCCGTGCTCGGCCTGCTGCAACCGTTCGCCCCCAACCTGCACAGCCTGATGCTGCTGCGTGTGCTCCAGGGCTTCGCCTCTGGCGCGTTGCCACCGATGCTGATGAGCGTGGCGCTGCGCTTCCTGCCGCCGGGCATCAAGGTCTATGGCCTGGCCTGCTATGCCCTCACCGCTACCTTCGGCCCCAACCTCGGCACACCGCTGGCAGGGCTGTGGACCGAATACGTCGGCTGGCAATGGGCGTTCTGGCAGATCATCCTGCCCGCGGCGCTGGCTGCTGCCTGCGTCGGTTGGGGCCTGCCGCAGGACCCGCTGCGCCTGGAGCGCTTCAAGCAGTTCGACTGGCGCGGCCTGCTGCTCGGCCTGCCGGCCATCAGTTGCATCGTGCTGGGCCTGTCGCTGGGCGACCGCTGGGGCTGGTTCGATTCGCCGCTGATCTGCTGGCTGCTCGGCGGTGGCCTGCTGTTGCTGGTGCTGTTCATGTACAACGAATGGTCCGAGCCGCTGCCGTTCTTCCAGTTGCGCATGCTGTCGCGGCGCAACCTGAGTTTCGCCCTGGTGACCCTGGCTGGCGTGCTGATCGTGCTCTCGGGCGTGGGCAGCATCCCGTCGGCCTACCTGGCGCAGATCCAGGGCTACCGCCCGGCGCAGACCAGCCCGCTGATGATGCTGGTCGCCATGCCACAGCTCATCGCCCTGCCGCTGACGGCGGCGCTGTGCAACATCCGTGCGGTGGACTGCCGCTGGGTGCTGGGTATCGGCCTGGCGATGCTGGCGGTGTCCTGCGTGGGCAGCAGCCTGTTGACCAGCCAGTGGATCCGTGGCGATTTCTACCCGTTCTACCTGCTGCAGGTGTTCGGCCAGCCGATGGCGGTGCTGCCGTTGCTGATGCTGTCCACCAACGGCATGACCCCGCAGGAAGGCCCGTTCGCCTCCAGCTGGTTCAACACCGTCAAGGGCATCGCCGCAGTGATCGCCGGTGGCCTGCTGGACGCCTTGGGCACCCTGCGCCGGCACTTCCATTCCAACCACCTGGTGGACAGCCTGGGCAACGCCCCGCTGGTCGACGATAACGCAGCCGGCCTGGCCAGGCGTATCCACGACCAGGCGCTGGTGCTGACCTCGGCCGACCTCTATCTGGTCATGGCCTGCATTGCCGTAGCCCTGATCTGCCTGATTCCTTTCGTGCCTACCCGGGTCTATCCGCCGCGCGCGGTGGCCTGAACCCTGGATGAATTCGAGAACCACTGAAATGACCAACAACCGCAAAACCCTGTTCATCGGCTCGGTGCTGGCCGTGGCCGTCCTGGCCGGCATCGTCGGCCCCTGGATGTTCGGCAGCGACCACCGCCAGAGCACCAATGACGCCTATGTGATCGCTGACTACACCGTGGTCGCGCCCAAGGTCGCCGGCTTCATCAAGGAGGTGCTGGTGGAAGACAACCAGCAGGTCAAGGCCGGTCAGTTGCTGGCAACCATCGATGCCCGTGACTACCAGGCCGCGCTGGATGCCGCACAGGCGCAGTTGCTGGTGGCCCAGGCGCAAAGCGCCGATGCCCGCGCCACCCTCGAGCGCCAGGCGTCGCTGATTGCCCAGGCTGAGGCGGCGGTGAAGGCGGCCCAGGCCGAAGCTGCGTTCGCCGACCATGAGGTCAACCGCTACAGCCGCCTGGCCGAGCAGGGTGCCGGCACCGTGCAGAACGCCCAGCAGGCGCGCAGCGGGGTCGACCAGGCCCGTGCGCGCCTGGCCAATGCCCAGGCGGCACTGGTCGCGGCGCGCAAGCAGGTGGATATCCTTACCGCCCAGGTGGCCAGCGCCGACGGCCAGTTGAAGCGGGCCGAAGCGGGGCTGGAAAAGGCTCAGCTCGACTTGTCCTACACCCGCATCACCGCGCCAGTGGACGGCATGGTCGGCGAGCGCGCCTTGCGTGTCGGTGCCTACGTCAACCCGGGCGCTCGCCTGCTGTCGGTGGTGCCGTTGCAGCATGCCTACGTGGTCGGCAACTTCCAGGAAACCCAGCTGACCCACGTGCAGCCCGGCCAGGCGGTGAGCATCAGCGTCGACACCTTTGCCGGTGAGAAGCTGCAAGGCCATGTGGAAAGCATCGCTCCGGCCACCGGCGTGACCTTCGCCGCCGTAAAGCCGGATAACGCCACCGGCAACTTCACCAAGGTGGTGCAGCGCATCCCGGTGAAGATCGTTTTCGATGATGGCCAGCCGCTGCTTGCCCGCCTGCGCGTGGGCATGTCGGTGGAAGCGACCATCGACACCCGTGGCGACAAGCTCGACGGCAAAGAGGTAAGCGCACGATGAAACCGGCATTACGCTTGAGCCCGTTGCTGCTGGCCGTGTTGATGGCTGGCTGCACGCTGGGCCCGGACTTCCAGCGCCCTGACAGCCAGGCACCGCAGCAGTGGGCGCCGCTGCAAGGTGAGGCGGCAGTCAGCCAGCCGCAGGCCGAACCGCTGGAACTGCGCTGGTGGGAAAGCTTCCACGACGCCCGCCTGAGTGCCTTGATCCAGCGCGTTGCCGAGCGCAACCTCGACCTGCAGATGGCCAGCGCCCGCCTGCTGCAAAGCCGCGCCCTGCGCAGCACCGTGGCTGCCGACGAAGTACCGTCGGTGGATGTGAATGCTGGCTACAGCCGCGCGCGCAACAGTGCCGAAGGCCTGAGTGACCCGTCCGGCAAGGCGGGCAAGGAAGCCTTCAACCTCTGGCAGGGCGACCTGGTGGCTGGTTGGGAGCTGGACCTGTGGGGCCGCGTGCGGCGCCAGGTCGAGGCTGCCGATGCCACGGTCGAAGTGGCCGAGAACGATCGCCGTGGCGTGCTGCTGGCATTGCTTGCGGAAACCGCCGGCAACTACATCCAGCTGCGCGCCGTGCAGCACACCATCGATGTGACCCGCGACAACCTCAAAGTTGCCCAGCACAGCCTGAAGTTGTCTGAAAACCGCCAGGCCGAAGGTGTCGCCACGCGTCTGGACGTGGCCCAGGCCAGTGCCCAGGTCGCCTCGATCGTGTCGCGCCTGCCAAGCCTGGAAGCACGGCGCGATGACCTGATCAACGCCCTCAGCCTGCTCGCCGCCGAACCGCCGCGCAGCCTGCAGGCCGAGTTGCTGCAGGGCGGCGAACTGCCTGCGCCGCAGCAGACGTTCGCCATTGGCTTGCCGTCCGAACTGGCTGAGCGCCGCCCGGACATTCGCCAGGCCGAGGCCCGCCTGCATGCCGCCACCGCCAGCATTGGCGTGGCCAAGGCCGACTTCTACCCCAGCATCCGGCTGTCGGGCAGTGTCGGGTTCCAGGCCATGCAGCTGTCCGATTTCGGCGCCTGGGATTCGCGCCGCTTCGCCTTCGGGCCGCAGCTGTCGCTGCCGATCTTCGAGGGTGGCCGGCTCACGGGCACCCTGGAACTGCGCGAGGCGCAACAGCAGGAAGCGGCGCTGAACTACCGCAAGGTGGTGTTGGGCGCCTGGCATGAAATCGACGATGTGCTACGCCTGTACAACGCCAGCCAGCTGCGCCGCGATCACTTGGCCGAGGCAGTGCGGCAGAACCGCATCGCCCTGGAAACTGCCCAGCGCCAGTATGTGGAAGGGGCAGTGGACTTTCTCAATGTGCTGACGGTGCAGGGTGCATTGCTGGCCAGCGAGGAGCAGTGGATTGACAGTTCGGCGGCGGTGTCGCAGGCGCTGGTGGGGCTGTACAAGGCTCTGGGGGGGGGCTGGCAGGCGTTTGATGAGCAGCCTGTGAAGAAAGTGTGATTTTTGGGGCTGCCAAGCAGCCCCGGCAATTGTCCTGATTACCGAGGAGGCACAAATGCACATTTCCCTGAACGGCAAGCGCGCCATCGTCAGCGGCTCCACCGCCGGCATTGGCCTGGCCATTGTCACTGGCCTGGCCGAGGCGGGGGCCGAAGTGGTCCTCAACGGTCGCACCCAGGCCCGGGTCGACGAAGCCCTCAAGGCCGTGCGCGAGCGCCTGCCGCAGGCGCGCATCATCGGCATTGCTGCCGACCTGGGCACCCAGGCCGGTGCGCAGCAGCTGTTCAACCAGGTGCCGCACACCGACATCCTGGTCAACAACCTGGGTATCTTCGAGCCCAAGCCGTTCTTCGAGATCGGGGATGAGGACTGGCAGCGTTTCTTCGACGTCAATGTGCTCAGTGCCGTTCGCCTGTCGCGCCACTATGCCCAGGGTATGGCCGAGCGCAAATGGGGGCGGGTGGTGTTCCTGTCCAGTGAGTCGGCGCTGCAGATTCCGACCGAGATGATTCATTACGGCATGACCAAGACGGCGTTGCTGGCGGTGTCGCGCGGGTTGGCCGAGACGCTGGCTGGTACCGGGGTGACGGTGAATTCGGTGCTGCCGGGGCCTACGCGTTCGGAGGGGGTGGGTGACTTCTTTGCCAAGCTGGCCGAGGAGCAGGGGGTGTCGACTGCAGAACTGGAAGCCAACTTCCTGGCTGAGCACCGGCCGACCTCGCTGATCAAGCGGCTGGCGACGGTGGAGGAGGTGGCGAACATGGTGGTGTACCTGGCATCGATGCAGGCCAGTGCTACCACCGGGGCTGCCTTGCGGGTGGATGGCGGGGTGCTGCGTTCCATTGCCTGATCTGTTTTGCCTGTACCGGCCTCTTCGCGGGTAAACCCGCTCCCACAGGGAGAGTGTGATTCCGAAGATTGCACTGTACCTGTGGGAGCGGGTTTACCCGCGAAGAGGCCAGCACAGGCAACCCGTCAATCAGAGCGGGCGCAGTAGGCCAAACCGCTTGCGTAGCGCCCAATCCAGCAACCGCCGCGGTAGTAACCGGGCCATCAACGGCAACGCCATGCTGCCATTGCCCAACCGCACCACCGCCGGCACCGGCGACTTCCCGACCGCCGCCAGCACGCCCTGGGCAAACACCGCCGCTGAAGTAGGTTTGTCCTGCGAAGCCCGCGCCCGAGCCTGCACCTGCTCGCGCAACGGCCACCATGCCGAATCCGCCGCCAGCACCTGCTCGGCCTGGCGCTGGGCATTGCTGGCGAACTGCGAGGCAATCGCTCCTGGCTGCACTTCCATGACCTGCACACCAAACGGCGCCAGTTCCAGGCGCAAGGCATCGCTCAGGGCGTGCACGGCTGCTTTCGAGGCGCAGTAGGCGCCGGCGAACGGGGTGACCAGCACGCCTGATACGCTGCCGATGTTCACCACCAGGCCCCGTGAGCGGCGTAGCTGTGGGAACAATGCGCGGGTAACGCCAACCACGGCGAAGACGTTGGTTTCGAACTGCTGGCGCAGGGCATCCACACCGCCATCGAGCAGCGGGCCCATGGCGCCGTAGCCGGCGTTGTTGATCAGGATATCGAGGTTTTCCAGTTCCTCGGCCAGGCGGGCCAGCGCCTCGCTGTCGTTTACATCAAGTTGCCGGGCGGTGTAACCAGCGGCACTCAGCTGTGCGACATCCTCTGGTTTGCGGGCGGTGGCCCAGACTTGGTGGCCGGCGTCGCGGAAGGCGTCGGCCAGGGCGCGGCCGATGCCGCTGGAACAACCGGTGATCAGGACGGTGGGCATGGTTGGGGCCTGTTGTCAGGGAGGATTGGTTTTTCCTGTGCGGGCCTCTTCGCGGGTAAACCCGCTCCCACAGGTACACCACAGAATTTGAGACCTGTGTGGTCCCTGTGGGAGCGGGTTTACCCGCGAAGAGGCCCGCACAGGCGATAAATCAGTTGGCAAACGTACCTTGCAGGTGCTCTGCCCGAAATTCCAGGGTCTGCGGCCGGTACCCGGAGCGCAGGGGTGGCAATGGCAGGCAGTCTTTCCACTCGGCCCCTGGCTGCAGTTCACCCGGCCCACGGTAGCGCGGGGCGTTGTAGGTATTCTCGGCCAGGTTCACGGTATCGCCCGGCGCATAGGCCGCCACTCGCCAGCGCAGTTCGGTGAGCGGCACGTCGTTGCCGTTCTTCATGCGCACCTGCAGGGCGCGGTCGGCGGGGCAGTGTTCGGGGGCGTAGGTCAGGCGCAGGTCCAGACGGGCCAGTTGCGAGGTTTCGCGGGTGTCCTGCCAGACGACGAACAGGGCCACCAGGCCCAGGCCGCATACGGCAGCCAGCGAGATCGGCAGGGCCTTGGCCGGGTAGCGCAGCAGCAGCACCAGCCAGGTGAGGATGAGGAAGGCACCGATGATCATGGGGCGGGCAGACCTTGATTGCGCGGGGTCTGACCATCGTAGCCCGAAATGGGGAGTGGCTCAAAAAGCGGGGCCGCAAAGCGGCCCCAGGGTCTTGCTTACTGCGCGATGGTCTTCACCGAAATACCACGCTCGATCGGTGTGGAGGTACGCCCATACACATCCTCGAAGCGTTCGATGTCATCCTCGCCCAGGTAGCTGCCGGACTGCACTTCGATGATCTCCAGCGGGATCTTGCCCGGGTTGCGCAGGCGGTGCACCGAGGCGATCGGGATGTAGGTCGACTGGTTCTCGGTCAGCAGGAACACGTTCTCGTCACAGGTCACCTCGGCGGTGCCGGACACCACGATCCAGTGCTCGGCGCGGTGGTGGTGCATCTGCAGCGACAGGCTGGCGCCCGGCTTGACGGTGATGTGCTTGACCTGGAAGCGGCCACCCATGTCCACCGAGTCGTACGAGCCCCATGGGCGATACACTTCCAGGTGGTTCTGGGTTTCGCTGCGGCCCTGCTCGTCGAGGGTCTTGACCATCTGCTTGACGCCCTGGACCTTGTCCTTGTGGGCAATCATCATGGCGTCCTTGGTCTCGACCACCACGATGTTCTCCAGGCCGATCACCGACACCAGCTTGCCGTTGCCGTGGATCATGCAGTTGCGGCTGTCCTGCACCACCACATCGCCCTTGGTGACGTTGCCGTTGTCGTCCTTCTCGTGCACTTCCCACAGCGACGACCAGCAGCCAACGTCGCTCCAGCCGGCCGACATCGGCACCACGCAGGCGCGCTGGGTCTTTTCCATCACCGCGTAGTCGATGGAGTTGTCCGGGCAGCAGGCGAAGGTGGCCTCGTCGATGCTCAGCACATCACCGTCTTCCTGGCTGCGCTCCAGCGCCAGTACGCAGGTGTCGTAGATGTCGCCGTCGTGCTTCTTCAGCTCTTCGAGGAAGCGGCTGGCACGGAACAGGAACATGCCGCTGTTCCAGAAGTAGCCGCCGGCCTGGACGAACTCGGCGGCGCGTTTTTCGTCGGGCTTCTCGACGAACTGCGCCACGCGCGCCACGCCTTCAGGCAGCAGGGCGTCCTGGCTGGAACGGATGTAGCCGTAGCCGGTTTCCGGCTTGGTCGCCGGCACGCCGAACAGCACCATCTCGCCACGCTCGGCGGCCACGGTGGCCAGGGCCAGGGCGCGTTGCAGGGCCTTCTGGTCCTCGATCACGTGGTCGGCGGGCAGCACCAGCATCAGCTCGTCGCGGCCTTCGTTGACCAGTTTCATGGCCGCCATGGCCACGGCCGGCGCGGTGTTGCGGCCGAACGGTTCCATCAGGATGCCTTGGGTTTCCAGCTTCAGCGCGGCCAGTTGCTCCTGGACGATGAACTTGTGGTCCTTGTTGCAGACCACGATCGGCGTGTCCATGCCTTCGAACACCAGGCGCTCGAGGGTTTGCTGGAACAGCGTGTGTTCACTGGTCAGGGCCAGGAACTGTTTGGGGAACTGCTTGCGCGACAGAGGCCACAGACGGGAACCGCTACCACCAGAAAGAATTACCGGGATCATCATGTTTCTCCAATAGTCGTTGAGAGGCAGGGGAATCAGTTGCTAGCCACGGGGCGAGTTACCCACACCGGCGACAAGGCGTTGCCGGAACCCGTTACGTACAGCACTGCGGCTTCGCCGCGCTCCAGGGCGACGGGTTTGACGTCACCCACTTTCTTGTCTCCTTGGTACAGCGCCAGGTTGACCTTGACCGGGTTGATTTCGCGTTCGCCACGGCCGTTGGCGGCCACCGGCTTGACCACTTCGGTCTTGCCGTCGGCAGTCTTCAGGGTCAGTTGCTGGTCGCTCAGGTTCTGCACGCGAACCAGGGCTTTCTGCTTGTTCTTGAACGGCGGCTCTTCGATCAGCTGCGGGTTGCCGCTGGCGCTGTTGACCAGGGTGTAGTACTTGTCCGAGGCCAGCTTGACCGGCACGCTCTTGCCGCCGACCTGGGCGGTGTAGTCGCCCCCTGGCAGGAAGCTGAAGTCGCTGCTGGCCTGGGCGCCAACCTGCTTGATCTGGGTGTTGCCGACCGAGGCTGCAGCCGGTGCGCTGGAGGCGTTGTACAGGCGTACGAAGGTCGAGCCTTTCGGTGCGCTCGGGCCGTACAGCGCGGCGTCGGCGCCGGCGAAGGCCTGCATGGAGGCCAGGGACAGGCCGGCTGCGAGGGTGAGGGCTTTGGCAATGGAAGTCTTGGTAGTCATGTGTATGTTTCCTCTGATCAGTGGGTTGTCCGGGTGGACGACAAAGCCAGGTTTTCTTCGGATTTACGGGTGTTCTTCAGCTGGGCGATCCACTGTGGATCGAAGCTGCTGAGGTCGTTCTTCATTGGCAGATAACGTTCGGGGAATTCCCACACCACCACTTGCGGGGCGGCGTTCTTGAAAGCATCGCTTTGCAGGTACTTGAGCATCGGCAGTAGCGGGCCATGGCCGTCTTCGGCGTAGTTGGCCACGTCGCTGCGCAAGGCCTGCTGCAGCGCGCCGAGGAAGTTCCAGTGCGGGTTGGCGCTGTAGCTGGTGCCTACCAGCGCAACCGGGATCTGTGTGTCGGCAAACAGTGCGTCACCGGCTTCACCTTCGGCCTCGACCGGGCGAGTGGTGCGCTGCTGCAGGTTGTCCGGGGCCGGCAGCAGGTTGCTGAACAGCGGGTCCAGTGGCAGGAAGTTGGTCAGGTCGCCCTTGTACGGCGCGGTACTGCCGGCTTCGGTGATGAACGTCTGTGGGGCGCCATTGAGCAGGCTCTGGCGGCTTACCGCTTCGGCCAGTGCCTGTGCCGCCACTTCGGCGCCCATCGGCGTCCAGTGGGTGTCGGTGCGCAGGAACACCTGGCCGCGGGCCTTGGCCTGCTCCATAGGTGCCATCAGGTCCGGGGCGAACACGTTGGCCTGGCGCACCTGGGCATGGAACTGGTTGTACAGGTCGTCATGCAGGCTGGTCGGCAGCTCATTGCCCAGGTACTCGGCATACACCCGCGCCTTGGCCGGCACGATCGCCAGCACCAGCTGGCTGCCGTGCTGCTGCAGGGTGTCGCGCACGCCACGGATCAGCGCCAGGTTTTCCTGCATCAGCTGCTCGGCACCGGCGGTGGGCTTGAACTCTTCGTCACTGAACAGCCACTGGTCGCGGCCCAGAACCACGCCGGGGCGGCCTTCGTTGAACAGCTTGAAGTCCATCGCCGCCCACAGGTTGGTGCCCAGGCGCTTGATCGGGAACTGCTCGTCGTAGTGGGTCTCGGCGGCCTTGGCCAGCTTGCCGTTGAGCAGGGTCATCTGCTCGGTACGCTGGAAGCTTTGCAGGCCACCGGTGGACCACACGCCCATGCCCACCAGCAGGCCAAGGAACGACAGCGAATAGGTAATGCGTAATGTCCGGGTCATGTCATCAACCTCAGAACTGGAAGTAAAGGAACGGCGAGTAGCTCTGCGCCGAAAGCTTGAGGATCGAGGCCACGAACAGCAGCAGCACCAGGGCGCGGGTCATCACCCGGGTCCAGTCCAGGCCGATCGAACCGTCGTTGTTGACCTCCACCGGGGTGGCCTTGGGCGTTGGCCTGGCGTTGCGGTAGAAGTCGCGCAGGCCGAAGAACGCCAGGGTGATGTAGGCGACCACCAGGGTGGCTACCTGCAGGCCGGTGAGCTGGGCACGGTTGAGTTCCGACAGCTGCCAGTCGCCGAAGCTGAACATGGCGCCGTACATGCGGCCGGCCACTTCCAGGTTCTCGGCACGGAAGATCACCCAGCCGACCACCACCAGCAGGAAGGTGAACGCCCACTTCACCGGGTTGAAACGCTGCGGGTTGGTGTCGATGCCCAGCGCGCGCTCGATGGCCAGCCACATGCCGTGCCAGGCACCCCAGATGATGTAGGTGAAGTTGGCGCCGTGCCACAGGCCGCCCAGCAGCATGGTCAGGAACAGGTTGCGGTAGGTGTTGAAGGTGCCTTTGCGGTTACCACCCAGGGTGATGTACAGGTAGTCGCGCAGCCAGGTCGACAGGCTGATGTGCCAGCGCCGCCAGAACTCGGTGATCGACTGGCTGATGTACGGCTGCTTGAAGTTTTCCATGAAGCGGAAGCCCATCATCAGGCCCAGGCCGATGGCCATGTCGCTGTAGCCGCTGAAGTCGAAGTACAGCTGCGCGGTGTAGGCCAGGGCGCCGAGCCAGGCATCGCCGGTGGTCGGGTTCTGCAGGGCGAAACAGTGGTCTGCCACTACCGCCAGGGTGTCGGCGATGAACACTTTCTTGATGAAGCCCTGCATGAAGCGGGTGCAGCCTTCGGAGAACTTGTCCAGGGTGTGGGTACGGTTGTTGAACTGGTCGACCAGGTCCTTGAAGCGCAGCACGGGGCCGGCGATCAGGTGCGGGAAGATCGCCACGAACGCCGCGAAGTCGATCAGGTTGCGGGTGGCCGGGGTATCGCCGCGGTACACGTCGATGATGTAGCTGATCGACTCGAAGATGTAGAACGAGATACCGATCGGCAGCAGCACATGGGTGAGGATGAACGGCTCCAGGCCGAACGAGGAGATGATCGCGTTGAGGCTGTCGACGCCGAAGTTGGCGTACTTGAAGTAGCCGAGGATCGCCAGGTCGACACCGACGCCGAGCAGCAGCCAGCGCTGCGCGGGCTTGGTGCGTACACCGGCGGCGCCGACTTTCAGGCCGATCCAGTAGTTCCACAGGGTGACCCCGGCGAACAGGGCCAGGAAGTCCACCCGCCACCAGGCGTAGAAGATGTAGCTGGCGACCAGCAGCAGCAGGTTGCGATAACGTTGCCCGCTCAAGTAGTACAGGCCGAGGAAGATCGGCAAGAACAGGAACAGGAACACGTTGGACGAGAAGACCATCCCGGTTCTCCTTTTTGTTCACAGCATCCGGGGCAAAGCGCCCCCCAAACCCCCCACATGTTCGTGGCGGGCTACCTAGATTCCTGTGGGAGCGGGTTTACCCGCGAAGAGGCCGGCACAGGCACCGCACATGGCAGGTCTGGCCTTTTCGCGGGTAAACCCGCTCCCACAGGGGTTTTGCGTTACTTTTTCGATTCTGCGCTCGGGTCGTAGACCCGGGTCAGGTCGCCGCCCAGCCGGAAGCTGTTGAACGGCTGCATGCCACGCTTGCGTTGCAGGGTGTCGCCACTGCACGCATACAGGCTGCAGTAGGGCTCCATCCACGCGTACTTGCTGTCGATCTTCAGGTCTTTCATGTCCTGTTTCTCGCCATTGCGGGCCTTGAACGCGCTGGGGTCCTTCGACCCGTTCAGCACCCGCTGCGCCAGGCGCTGCAGGGCGTTGTTGTTCTCGCCACGCACATCCACGCCATTGACCTGGGCGAAGCTGGCGATCATCGCCAGCGGTGGCAGGGCGTAGTTGTGGTAGGCCAGGGCGCGTTGCTTGCGTTTCAGTTCGTTGGGCAGGAAGCCCTGCTGGTCGACCTGGTTGGCGCCAACCCGGTATTCCTTCACGGCCCAGTCGAACAGGTCGCGACGGTCGGTGGCCACGGCGCTGGCCATTACCGCCCAGGCTGCCCAGTAGCTGTGGTTGTTGATCTTCTCCAGCGGCAGGTCGCTCCAGTCGCGCACGGTCTGTTCGGCCAGCCGGGCAAACCATTTTTCGATCAGCTCGGCTTCGGCCTGGTGCGCGGCCAGCGGCTGCGAACTGGAGAACTTCAGGCGCAGCCACGAACCGCTCATGCTGCCCAGTGCCCATTTGCGCATCGACTTGCCGGTGTGGTTGTAGTCGGTGGACATCAGCGCATCGGCGCGGGCCCAGCTGCCCAGCCAGGCCAGGGTGCAGTCGAGCTGTGCCGGGCGGCCGTCACGCATGTACTGGCCGATCATCTTGCTCACACCTTTCTCAAGGGTGGTGATGTCTTCGGTGGACTTGCGAAAGGCCTTTTCCGAGGCGGCATTGAGCGTGGCCCGCGCCTTGTCCGAGCCTTCGTACTTGCTGCGGAACTGCAGGGCGCCGGTGTACGGCTTGGGGGCAGCCTCGCAGCGGAAGTTGCCGTCGCCGGTCTTGAGCTTTTCGATCCCCTCGTAGTAACCCTGGGGTGGTACCAGCGCGGCGTGCGCGGCACCGCCGCACAACGCAAGGGCAAGCAGGGCGGGGCGGGAAATTCGCTTGAACGGGATCATGGTCGCCTCACTGGCCGGCCTGCGCGGTCTGCGCGGGCACGGCGAAGTTGTTGCGTTTGCAGAGCTTGGCTTCGACCTTCTGGGTACCGCTTTCCGGCCCCTGCACCTCGAACGCCAACAGGCTCTGGCTGGCCCAGTCCTCGTCTTCGCGCATCTGGAAGACGAAGCGGCCGTCGGTGTCGGAGGTTTCCGGTTTCTCCAGCTTGATGTCCTCGTGGCGGCCGTTGAGGTACCAGAGGGTGGCCTGCAGCACCTTCACCGACGGGTCTTCGAACTTCACGTCCATTTGTATGTTGCGGTTGACCAGGTCCTTGAGCACGCCACCCTTGCCGTTGACCATCAGCTCGTTCTTGCCGGGCTTGAGGGTGGCGCTGGCGCTCATCAGGGCCGGGCGGTCATCGCAGCCGTCGTCGAGCAGGCCAAGGATTTGCCGCCAGATGGTTTCCTGGTCCAGGCGATACAGCGGGGAGAATTCCCAGATCAGGATCTTCGGCGGGTTCTTCTGGAATTCTTCGCTGCCCAGGTACTGGATCATCGAGCCTTCCAGGCCACCGCCAGGGAAGGCCACGTTCAATACATCGGCACCAATGTACTGTTGCAGGAAGCCCGCAAAGTTGTAGTTCTTGCCGCTGTGACTGGTACCCACCAACGTGATCTGCGCGTTGCCGGCGTCACCGAACAGGTCGTCACCGCCACCGTCGGAGCCTTTCGGCTCGGTGGCGAACTGGTCCATGTACTGAACGGCGTAACTGGTGCCACAGAGCTGGCCGGCGACGTTATGCAAGGTGCCGGTCTTGCCCATGCGCCCGGACTTCTTCGTCTCGAACTCCTTGCGCGGGATGCCTTCGAAGGCCGGCATCTTGTGCACGGTGTCGGCCACGATCTTCGCCGCACGCTCGGCGCCATACGGCGTCCAGTGCTGGTCGCCACGGAAGTAGAAGTCCTTGCCCTGGTCGGCAGCGGCCAGCTGTTCGTTGGTCAGTGGCGACAGGTCGGGCACGTTGTAGCCCATGCTGGCGAAGCGCTTGAGCATGGCCTGGTAGTTGCCCAGGGCCTTCTGGTAGTCGAAGGCGGCTTTTTCCGCCGGGTTGAGCATGTTGCGGTTCACCAGGCCACGGGTCGGCTGGTACACCACCACCAGTTCCACGCCGCGCTTCTTGAACGCGTCGTGCACCTGCTGCAGGCGCTTGTAGCCGGCAGGGGTGGTGTTGAACTCGGTGCGCAGGTCTTCGCGGGTACGGAACAGCCAGTCGCCCTGGGCCTGCACCAGCGTGGTGAAGTTCTGCTGGTAGCGGGTTGTGTAGCGGCTGGCGTCATGTGCTTCAGGGCACAGCTGGCAGCAGGGCTCGGCGCTGAAGGTGGGGGCCTTGACGTCTTCGGCGCGCACGCCCTGGCTGATCGCCAGGAGGGCGGCGGACAGGCCCAGCAGTTTCATCAGATGTGGCGTCATGGTCTGGGCTTCCTTAATCGATCATTTCGGTCTGGCGTTCGACCGGGTCGATCAGCACAGCCTTTTGCTGGCGTACCAGCAGGTCGAGGATTTCGTCCTGGCGTTCGCCGAGGACGCCGTTGAGGCTGATGCCGCTGGCCTTGCGCGGGGCGAGCATGGACACCTTGTACAGTTCGACCGACAGTGGCGAGTCGATCGACAGTGGGCCGGAGCCGTTGGCCGACAGTTCGCCACCGACCAGAATCAGCGACACCTTGGTGTCGAACGGGTCGAGGGCGATGTCGCGGTCGGTATCGGACAGGTCCTTGATGTGGCCGTACACACCCACCAGGCCGTTGGCCATGGCGACGTTTTCGTACAGGCGAATGTTCACGCTGTTACGCACGCGGATGCCGTGGCGGCGGTTGTTGATCAGCTTGTTGCCCCAGATCAGGTTGTCGCCGCTTTCGTACAGGGTGATACCGTCGGTGTGGTTGCGGTAGATCTCGTTGTAGGCGATCAGGTTGTTGACGCTGTTACGGTCGATCACCACGCCCGAGAGCTTGTTGTCGAAGCTCTTGTTGTTGATGATCCAGCTGTCGTTGACCTCACGCGACACGATGATGCCGTGCTTCTTCTTGGTGCCGTACACCGTGTTGCCGGCGATGATCAGCCGGTGCGAGCGGTCGTGCGGGTCGATGCCGTAGACGATGTTGTCGCGGTAGGTGCTGTCCTTGACCACGAAGTCCTGGGTCTCGTAGCAGTAGAAGCCGTACCACATGTCGCTGAACTCGGAGCCGATGATCCAGCCGGTGGGTTCAGGGCGGCCCATGCGCTTGGCCATGTTCGGCGTGTACTGCGAGATACTCACGCCATACGACTTGGACTTGGCATAGCCGAAGCTGGCCATTTTCGTATTGACGATGTAGGTCTCGGTGCCGCCCCACGACAGCAGGAACGGGCGGAATTCCTTGGGCGAGCGGAAGGTCGCCGGGCCGTTGTCCTTTTCCCGCCAGCCGGTCACCTGGGTGTCGGTGACGAACAGCTTGCCGTCGTTGACCAGGAACGAACCGCCTTCCTGGGACAGGCGCAGTTGCTTGACCTTACCGTCGATCTCGAGGATGCCCTTCGGCCCGACCACGATCGGCAGGCGCGCCAGGTAAACGCCCGGCTCGACTTCGCTGAGGTACTGCCTGGGTACCTTCTTGCTCAGTTCGACCAGGTCGACATGGCCGTCATCGACGAAGATCGCCTGCGGAATGCCATGCTGGCGCTGGACCCACTCGGCCGCCTTGTTGTCGCCACCGACGAATTCCTTGAGGGTATCCTCCTGGAACATGCGGCGCAGGCTGACCTTGCCCTTGTGGCGGCGGTCGATTTTTTTCTGCACCGCATCAAAGGTGTAGCCGGTCAGGTCAGGCAGCTTCGGCGGGTCCATGTGCAGCGGCTCGATCGGTGCGCTGGAGACCGTATAGGTCTTGGCTTGCTGCAGTTCCTTGGCGATCACCTGGGGTTCTGCGGCAGCGACCAGGCCACTGGCCAGCAGCAAGGCGCTGGCCAACAGGCTGTGGCGTAAGTGCGGGTGAAGGTTCATAACGGTAAGTCCTCTACCGGCCTCAGAAGCGCCAGATCACATCGACGAAGGCGCGGTGCATGTACGAGTCCGCTTCCTTGCCGTAGGCATCGCCCGGCTTGAACACACCGGCACGCAGACGCACCAGGGCAGATGGCTCGTCGATGGCCTGGCTCATCGAAGCTGGCAGCAGGCCTTGCTTGAAGTACTTGGTCACGACCACGTCCATCTCCTGGCCAAGGTCTTTTTCGCCATCGACCAGTGGGCGGTTCACACCGTTGTCGTTGACCACCGCGTTGATGCCGCTGGAACCGATGTTCTGGTTGCCATCGACACGCCAGAACTTGTGGTAGATGAAGCTGGCGTCGTAGTCGTCGCGCAGCTGCCAGGAGGCGAACAGGGTGGCCGCCTGCAGGTTGCCCAGCTCGCCACGGAAGGCTTCACCAAAGCGGTGTACGCGCGAACGGGTACCGGTGTAGTTGGAGCGGTTGCTCTCCAGGCCGGTCTGCTCGTAGTTGCTCGAACCGTCGTCGCCACCACCGCCGCTGCCACGGGCGTAGGCCGCACCAACCTGCCATTGCGGGTCGAGGCGCAGGCGGACGCCGAAGTCGGTGGCCCAGGCGTTGACGTCACCGCTCTGCTTGCCGGTGGCCACGGTCTGGTCGCCGACGACCTGGCTGCTGAGGGTGTCGCGGTCACCGGTCAGCCAGGTGACGCTGCCCCAGTAGTTGACGGTGTGATCGTTGCGCCAGTTGTAGGCGTCGCTGTTGGCTTCCAGGCCCAGCCAGGTGAGGTCGCCGGTGCGGGTCTTGTCCAGCGCATCGACGGTTTCGCCCGGGTTCTTCAGGCTGCCGCCGTCGTGGGTGTGGTGGGCGCGTACGCCGACCCAGTGGCCAGGGGTCCACTGCGTGGCGACGTTGCCGTAGAGGTGTGTGCGGTCCTTGTCTTCCGGGGCCAGCTCGGTGAGGTCGGTGCGGTATTCGCTGAAGCGCTGGGCCACACCCAGGTCGGCCTTGAGCAACGTGGTGTCGAAGGTCCAGTTCAGCGCCTCGATGTTGGTGTCACGCCACATGCCATCGTCGCTGCGCAGGCGCTGGCGACCGAAACGCAGTTGCTCGCCAGGGTAGGCGGTGAGGCCGCTGTAGCCGACCCAGAATTCGCGCATGGCCAGGTAGCTCTTGTCCTGCTCGCGGCCGTCGGCGGCGGTGTCGGTGCTGGTGCCGTCGTCGTTCTGGCGCAGGGTGTCGGTTTCGATGGTGTCGGTGGCGGTGACGGCCTGGCCCATGGCATAGGCGCTCCAGTTGCCACGCTCGCCATATACCCAGGGGCGCAGATCGAGACCGAGGCCGTTGACGTCGCCGCCGGAGCGGGTGCCCAGGTCACGGTCGTCTTCCGACTGGCCGGTGATTTTCACATCCAGGCCGAAGTTCTTTTCAGCGGTCATTGCCGCCAGGGTCGGGCAGGACCACAGCAGGGCGAAGCTCAGGCCGATGCCAGCTTTCACGAGGGGATTGAGCGTCATAGCGAGTCCTCACCGGTTACTTCTTTTTCGTCGTCTTGCAGGGCTTCGATGGCCAAGGTGCTGTTGGCGCCTTGGCTCATGCTGCCGCGCGCCTGTTTTTCTTGGGCCAGCAGTTGCTGGGCCTGGCTGCGCTGGTCAGGCGTGAGTTGCTGGTCGAGCTGCTGCAGCAGTTCAGCGGACTGTGGCGTCGGGTTGACCTGGGCCAGCTGGGCGAAGACCCAGGCGTTACCCGGTTGCGGGCGAATGCCGTGGCCTTCGCTGAACAGCTGGGCCAGGGCATAGTCGGCGCTGTTCTGCCCACCGCGGGCGGCGGCCAGCAGGTGGTCGACGGCCTTTTGCGGCTCGACGTTGCCCAGGTAGCCGCGGCGGTAGAGCTGGCCCAGGTAGTAATGGGCGCTGACTTCGCCGGCGTCGGCGGCAGCCTGCAGGTGTTGTTCGGCTTTGGCCGCATCCGCAGGTACGGTCTTGCCTTCGTAGTACAGGCGGCCCAGCAACAGTTCGGCGCGTGGCTGTTCAGCTTCGCGGCCTTTGTCGATGTAGGCCATCAGCTGGTCGGTATCGCCCAGCTCGGGGAAGTCGTACACCAGCTGCGCCAGGCTGACCCAGGACGCCGGGTTGGCCGGGGCTACCTGTTCGAGCAGGTCCTTGGCGGTTTTCTCGTCGGTCTGGCCGAGGCTGCGGTCAGCCAGTACCCGGGCAACGCTGTCGACCCGGGTGGCCGGTACTGCACCACGGGCGTAGGCAGCCTTGAGCTGGCCGAGCAGGGCGGCCTGCTGGTCGGCCTGGCCACGCTTCTGGTACACGGTGGCCAGCTCGACGTAGCAGATGTCGGTGCTGTTCAGCGCGGCCTTGCAGATGTTCTCCACTTCGCCCAGGTGCTGGTCGTAGGTGCCCTGGGTGCGGTACAGCAGCACCTGGGCCAGGCCCGCTTCCGGGTTGCCGCCGGCGCGCCACTGGTCGATCTGCTGTTGCGCGTTGACCTTGGGGAAGCTTTGCGGGTAGCTCAGGTAGAGCATCGCCAGCGGGATCAGGGTGTTGCTTTCGCCCTGCCTGGCGGCTTGCTTGAGCAGGGTCTCGGCTTCTTCGCGCTCGGCCTGGGTGCTGTCGGGCTTGGCCACCAGCAGGCGGCCCAGGCGCGCCTGGGCACGCGGCGAAATGGCGGCCGCGGCGCGGTAGGTGGCCTCGGCTTCCTTGATTTTCGCGGGGTCGCGGGTGGCGACCTTGATGTCGGCCAGGCCCACTTGCGCTTCGCTGTAGCCCAGGTCGGCCAGGGCCTTGTAGTTGCGCTCGGCCAGTGCCGTGTCACCGCGCTTCATGGCTTCGTTGGCCAGGCGCTGGTCGGGCAGGCCGGCACAGCCAGCCAGGGTGATGGCTGCAGCCAGGGCACACAGGCCCAGGCTGGCGCTTTTCTTGTAGGGAATCATGTTGTGATCCTCTTACAGCCCACGGGCCATGGCTTTGTCGATCAGCCAGTTCAGCGACGGGCCACGGTCGCTGTTGACCGAAGCCGGGCGGCCGGCGAGTTCGGCGGGCAGGGCGCTGTCGGGCTTGATCTGCACGCGGATGTCGGCGGCCAGGTCTTCGCTGTTGAGGCTGGCGCTGCTGACGATCTGGCCGGTGCGCACTTCGTCTTCGCCGGCTACCTGGAAGTTGACCCGGGTACCTGGCTTGACCTCGTCGAACTGGCGGTAGGTGAAGCGCGCCTCGATCATCGGGTTGGTGGTGCGCGGGATCAGCTGGAAGATCGGCTGGCCCTTGGCGGCGTACTGGCCGTTGTCCACCAGCTGGCGGGCGACCACGCAATCACATGGGCTGGTAAGGGTGCCGGACAGCTGCTTGCCGAACAGTTCCTCGATCTTCGCCGGCTCCAGCTGTGCGTCCTCCAGGTTGCCCTTGAGCATGTCCAGCATGCTGGTGGTGAAGCTGGCCAGTGGCGCGCCCTTGGCGATCTGCCCACCGCTGTCGACCAGGCTGTTCACGGTGCCGTCGCGCGGCATGGTGATGGTGGTGGTGGGCACTGCGACCACGCCGGCTTCGGCATGGCTGACGAAGTACATGCCGTACAGCGACTTGGCGATGAAGCCGAAGGCGGCGACACCGACCACGAACACGCCGAGGGTGACGGTGACCGCCTTGAGGCGGCCGAAGGCGCTCAGGCCACTGCCGCCATCCTTCTGCTTGCGTGCCTTGGTGAAGTTGTCGCGCTGCAAGGTGCTGAGCACATCGCCGGCAGTGATCAGCTCACCCGAGAGGTGCGAAGTGATGATATGGCGCAGCGTGGCGATGTCGCGTGGCTCGAGGTTCTGGAACTGCGCGCCGGTGCGGCCACTGTCCGGGTGGTAGGAGCGCACCTGGAACTCGATGTCCATCGACAGGCCGAGGTTGTCGACCGTGAACTGCAGCCGTCCGCGTAGTACGTCGCCAACCGTCAGTTGTTGCTTGGTGTGGAAGCTCAGGCCACCGGCAGAGAGGTCGTCGACCTTCACATCGTGGGCCTGGCGCTGAGGGTCGAGGAACCGTAGCTTGGCGGGGATGCGTACCCGGGCATGCTGGCGCTGGGCTTCGGACTCATGCACGACGTTGACGTTCACGGCGGTATTCATGTGGTTTGTTCCTGTTAGTTCCGATCCGGGTTGGGCTCACACGACCATGAACAGCACAGCGACGAAGATGCTGGCAGCCGAGAAGGTCATGGTCCGCGAGGACCAGGTGTTGAACCATTGTTGAAAGCTGGCGAGGTCACGCTTGAGGGCAGTGGGCTGACGCGTCCAGGACTGCTTGTCGAGGCGGAAGAACACGTAGATCTTCATCAGCGCGCCGATGATCTGGTTGTAATAGAGAATCAGCGGGTAGGCCGGGCCTACGTTGTGGCCGGAGCACAGCAGCATGATGGTGAGGATCAGGCGGGTGATGCCGATCCACAGCAGGTACACCAGCAGGAAGCCCAGGCCGAACTTGAGGCTGGCGATCACCGCCACGGTCAGGCCCAGCAGGCTGGTCCACATCGACACGCGCTGGTCGAACAGGACGATGCTGGTGAACAGCCCCAGGCGGCGCAGGCCCAGGCCAAGCGCGCGGGAGTTCTGCCGCAGGTTGTTGCCGTACCAGCGGTACATCAGCTTGCGGCTGGCCTTGAGGAAGCTCTTCTCCGGCGGGTGCTCGACCGTGTTGATGGCGGCGTCCGGCACGTAGAAAGTGTCGTAGCCCAGGCGCATCAGGCTGAACCAGCTGGACTTGTCGTCACCGGTAAGGAACTTGAAGCGGCCCAGGCGCCAGTGCATCAGCGAGTCGCTTTCGACGTCGGCGATGAACTCGGGGTTGGTCACCACGCTGGCGCGGAACATCGACATGCGCCCGGTCATGGTCAGCACGCGCTTGGACAGGGCCATCGAGCACATGTTGATGTGGCGCTGGGCGAAGCGCAGCTTGTGCCACTCGCTCATGATGTAGCCGCCACGCACTTCGCAGAACTCGTTGGTGGTCAGGCCGCCGACGTTGGGGAACAGCTTGAACCACGGCACGGTCTTGCGTACCACGCCATCGCCCAGCACGGTGTCGCCGTCGATCACCGCCACCACGGCGTTGTCGTCCGGCAGCATGCGCGAGATGGCACGGAAGCCGTAGGCCAGGCCGTCACGCTTGCCGGTACCGGCGATGCGCACGATGTCCAGCTTCACGTGGGCTGGCGGGTTGTATTTGGCCCACAGGCTTTTCACCAGCAGTTCGTCCGACATTTCCACCAGCGAGCAGACCACGGTGGTGGGGAAGCCACAGTTGATCGCTTCGCGGATCACCGAGCTGTACACCTGGGCGGTGGTGAGTGCTTCGATGCGGAAGCTGGTCACCATCAGGTACACGTGGGACGGGTCGGTGTCCTTGCCCATCTTCTGCACCTTGCGGCGCAGGTACGGATACACGCCGTAGAGGAAGATCATGCCGCGGATGAAATGGGTGGCGCCCATGGAATAGCGCCAGATGCCGACTGCGCCGACCAGGAAGATGAAGTGCTTCGACTGCGAGTCGAAGATATCGGCTGGCAGGGCCAGGGCGATCAGCATGAGCAGACTCATGTAGAGCAGCCAACCGGCGCACTGCAACAGCACTGTCTGGAGCCTTTGCATGTTCAGCATCCGTCGAGAATTCGGGAAAAGGTGGGCAGCGGGGGTGGGGAGGCCCCCGCTGCCCGGCCAGCACTTACCAGCAGATGCCTTCGGTGCGGCTGGTGGCGCAGGTCGGTTTGCTCATGAAGCCGACCAGGTCGATCACGTGCTTGCCGGCCGGTGCTTGCTGGGCCAGTGCACGGAACTGCTCGTCACGGTTGCCCAGGACGATGATGTCGGCGTTGTCGATCACCTTCTGGAAGTCGGCGTTGAGCAGCGACGACACGTGCGGGATCTTCGATTCGATGTAGTCCTTGTTGGCGCCGTGGACGCGGGCGTACTGGACGTTCTCGTCGTAGATGTCCAGCTGGTAGCCCTTGCCGATCAGGCGCTCGGCCAGTTCCACCAGCGGGCTTTCACGCAGGTCGTCGGTGCCGGCCTTGAAGCTCAGGCCGAGCAGGGCGACCTTGCGCTTGTCGTGGGCTTCGATCAGCTCGAAGGCGTTCTGCACCTGCGACTCGTTGCTGCGCATCAGCGAGTCGAGCAGCGGTGCGCGTACATCGAGGCTGGCGGCACGATAGGTGAGGGCGCGCACGTCCTTGGGCAGGCACGAGCCGCCGAAGGCGAAGCCAGGGCGCATGTAGTACTGGGACAGGTTCAGCACTTTGTCCTGGCAGACCACGTCCATCACCTCACGGCCATCCACGCCTACGGCTTTGGCGATGTTGCCGATCTCGTTGGCGAAGGTGACCTTGGTGGCGTGCCATACGTTGCAGGTGTACTTGATCATCTCGGCCACTTCGATCGGCTTGCGGATGATCGGTGCGTCGAGCTCTTCGTACAGGGCCTGCAGGATGTCGCCGCTGGCGCTGTCCAGTTCGCCGATGACGGTCATCGGTGGCTGGTCGTAGTCCTTGATCGCGGTGCTTTCACGCAGGAATTCCGGGTTGACCGCGACACCGAAGTCGACGCCGGCTTTCTTGCCCGAGCAGTCTTCGAGGATCGGGATCACCACGTTCTTCACGGTGCCTGGCAGCACGGTGCTGCGTACCACGATGGTGTGACGGCGCTCGCTATCGCGCAGTACGTAGCCGATTTCGCGGCACACCGACTCGATGTATTCCAGGCCCAGGTCGCCGTTCTTCTTGCTTGGGGTACCCACGCAGATCATCGATACGTCGCTGGCACGGATGGCTTCGGCGAAATCGGTAGTACCGCGCAGGCGGCCGTTGGCGATGCCCTGTTGCAGCAGTGCTTCCAGGCCAGGTTCGACGATGGGGGACTTGCCCTGATTGATCAGGTCGATCTTGGTGCTGGACACGTCCACACCGATCACTTCATGGCCTCGCGCCGTCAGGCAGCCTGCACAGACTGCACCCACATAACCCAAACCAAAGATGCTGATACGCATCGCTATCACCTCATGTGTTTATCACGCCGGCCTCTCCGGGAAGAGCCGGGCTGGGTTGATTAACAACAGTTTTCGGGCGCACGGATCCATGGCGAAATGCACACTTCGCCGAGCGCAGGCAAAATAAATCCGGAGCGCAAAAAGTTATGCACTCAAATGTGGCAGTAAAAAGCCATTAATTAAAAAACGTGCCCTGGAATGCAGCCGTCTTTATTGCAATGCGCTACATGGCGCGTTGCTGTGCTTGTTTTTTCAAGTGGAAAAATCCTTTGAAATCAACCACTAGGACGATATGTAAGGGACGCGTCTCTCCTGCGTGGACAGGGTTTTCAGGGGGTGCCTGTCATACCTGTCGAAGTTGTTGGGGCTGGTAGTGGATACCTGCCGTTGTCACTTGTAAGTCATCTCTCACAGCCCGGGGGCAGGAAAATCGTTACGGCACTATGAGCGATTCGTCGTAGCAGAAGTTCCGGAGTGGGTTCGGCGCGGATGAAAGATTTCTAAATATTTTTTCAGTGGCGGACAATTTCAATCTGATAGCACACGGGTGTTTTACCCCGATATATAAAGGGCGAAACTGTTGCGAGATATTTTTATGCCAGCATCGAAAAATATTTTGAAAAATTCGTCAAAAAAGCTACGAACGGTCTTATGGCGTTTGGCTATAAGTAGGGTGGTGGCGATTTATTGACGCCAGGTTTATGACGTAATGGCGATATGAAGTGCGCCCTGTTGCGGGGCAGGAGAGGTGCGTAATGGCTGCTGGCCTCTTCGCGGCTAAAGCCGCTCCCACAGGTTTTGCACTGGTCTTGAGTTCAGTGGGGGGGCTGTGGGAGCGGCTTCAGCCGCGAAGAGGGCGTGACAGGATCACTCGGAAGGATGATCGCGCAGGAACACCAGGTGGTCAGGCTTCGACTGCTCGGCACTGTAGTAGTACCCCTGCACATCGAACTGCTTGAGCTGCTCCGGGTCACTGATGCGCTGCTGGATGACGAAGCGGCTCATCATGCCGCGGGCTTTCTTGGCGTAGAAGCTGATGATCTTGTACTGGCCGTTCTTCAGGTCCTTGAAGTCGACGTTGATCACCCGGGCCTTGAGCGCACTGCGTTTCACCGCACTGAAATACTCGTTGCTGGCCAGGTTCAGCAGCACGTCATCGCCCTGTTCGGCCAGGGCCTGGTTCAGCCATTCGCTGATGCGTGTGCCCCAGAAGGCGTACAGGTCCTTGCCGCGGGCGTTGGCCAGCTTGGTGCCCATTTCCAGGCGGTAGGGTTGCATCAGGTCGAGCGGGCGCAGCAGGCCGTACAGGCCCGAAAGCATGCGCAGGTGCTGCTGGGCGTAGCTGAAGTCATCCTCGCCCAGGCTCTCGGCGTCGAGGCCGGTGTACACGTCACCCTTGAACGCCAGCAGCGCCTGCTTGGCATTGGCCGGGGTGAAGTCCGGGGTCCAGCTGCCGAAGCGCGCGGCATTCAGGCCGGCGAGCTTGTCGGACAGGTGCATCAGTTCGCTGATCTGCGCCGGCGACAGGTCGCGCAGTTGCTGGATCAGTTCCTGGGAGTCGTCCAGGTACTGGGGCAGGGTGAAACGCTCGGTCACCGGCGGGGTGTCGTAATCGAGGGTCTTGGCGGGGGAAATCACCGTCAGCATCGGGTCGGCTCCTGGCATCGTTGACCGTGGATTCTACGGGCTGGGCGGTGCAAGTCCAAACTATGGCGACGATAGTCACAGACCATGGCCGGTGCAGGCGCTATAGTGCGCGTTTTGCCGTTGCGGAGCCTTCAACCGTGCGCATTGCCTCTGCCTTGCTGGCCGCTCTGCTGAGCCTGGCCGTGCAAGCTGCCCCG
Source organism: Pseudomonas sp. LS.1a (assembly GCF_022533585.1). NCBI lineage: Bacteria > Pseudomonadati > Pseudomonadota > Gammaproteobacteria > Pseudomonadales > Pseudomonadaceae > Pseudomonas > Pseudomonas sp. LS.1a. The sequence goes on along the minus strand of NZ_CP092827.1, from coordinate 4,793,616 downwards.
TTACCCCAGGCGAGCCTGGACCGCAGCCTGTGGCCCGAACAGCTGGACAGCCCGGCGCTGTTCGATGTGGCCTCGCGCGCCGAAATCCTCTCGTTCGCCCAGGTGCTGCACGAAAGCGAGCAGTTGGACGACGCAGCGCTGGCGGCACGCTTGGGGCTGCGGCAGATCAACCTGCAGAAGGTGCGCCTGGTGCGGGCGCGCATGTGGCAGCGGTTGTGGGAAGGTTATCAACAGGCGCAGCGCAGTTGCGAGCAGGATGCGTCGTTCTGTTACCCGGTAACGTCGATGGCGGAGTTGCGTGCTCAAGCGGCGACGTTCGCTGCCGATGTCGGCACGTTCTACACCGGCTGGGTCGAGCCGAGTCACCAGTTCCATGTGCGCTACCTGGACGAGCAACTGCGCAAGGCTGCGTTGCTGCCACAGACCAGTAGCGAGCTGGAGCGGCTGTCCTCGCGCGAGCGCAACGGGGATGAACTGAACGACCGCATGTTCCTGCTGACCTTCGTCGGCGGGCCCGGGCCGGAGGGCGGCAGCACCGACCTGCTGGCTGATTACCTGCGCCGGCAAAAGCTTGAAGGCACGTTCTTCGTGCTCGGCAACCGCCTGCAGCAACGCCGCGACGCCGGGGTGGCGAATGCCTTGCGTCAGCTCTATGGCGGGCAGTGCGTGGGGATACAGGGTTGGGAGTACCGCTCCCATGCGCTGTGGAATGGTTGGCAGGACTCGTTGCGGCGTAGCCAGGCGCGGGTGCAGGCAGACCTGCCGGAGCAGTATGTGCCGTTGTTCCGGCCACCTTACGGGCAGCGTCGGGCCGATGGCGAGGCATTCATGGCCAGCCAGCAGTTGCGGGTGTCATTGTGGGACATCGATGCCCAGGATGATGGCGCACTGAGCGCCGAGGCCTCGGCGCAGCGGGTGCTGACCTTGATGCTGCTGTGGCGCAAAGGGGTGATCCAGTTCCATGACAGCCTGCCCAAGGCGCAGCCGGCGGTGGAGTGGTTGTTGCGCAATACCGCGCAGAGCGGGATTGGTTGGGAGGACTGTCAGGCGTATGCCTGGCGGGAGTAGGGGGCCGCTTTGCGGCCCATCGCCGGCACGCCAGCTTCCACAGGTACCGTGCATGGGCTGCTGGCGATGGCCTCGGCAAGGCCAGCCTGAATTTTTACTGTAGTCCTCACGCGCCCCCTCGCCAACCCCTGTTCGTCATTTGGAAAAATAAACTTCACCTACACGTAAAAAGACTTTTTTTAGTCATCATTTTTGCGGTATGAAGAAACCAGACAGCCGATTCCTGCAGCACAGGTGGCGTCATCCAGGCCCACCTAGCCAGGTTCGCTTCCCGCCCGTAACAACGCGGATACGGGGACAGCGGCAGTCACTCTGCGGCGTAACAGACCACGCCGTGTGGCTTCGACATAAGGTGACCGAGTATGGATGACCAAGGACGCAACCCTTCCTCCAGCAAGCCTATCCTGTATGTGCTCGATACCAACGTCCTGATTCACGACCCTAACGCGTTACTGAACTTCGAGGAGCACCATGTCGCCATCCCGATGACGGTGCTGGAGGAACTCGACAAGCTCAAGACCGGCAAACAGACCATCGCCGCCGAATGCCGCCAGGCCATTCGCCTGATCGACCAGACCCTGGGTGACGCCTCGCCCAGCGATGTCGAGCAGGGCGTTCCGATCCAGCGTGGCAAGAGCGGGCCCAAGGGCTTCCTGTCCATCCTGATGACCCCGCGCAACGAGCCGAACAAGCTGCTGCCGGAAAACCTCAACGACAACATCATCATCAACCAGTTGCTCGAAGTACGGGCCCGGCGCACCGACCTGGACGTTGTGCTGGTCACCAAAGACATCAACATGCGCCTGAAGGCACGTGCCTGTGGCATCGCGGCCGAGGACTACAGCACCGACCAGCTGGTCGATGACGTGTCCTTGCTGTCCAAGGGCTACCATTCGGTCACCGGCTCGTTCTGGGACCGGGTGAGCAAGGTCGATACCCGCCAGGAGCGTGGCCGTACCTGGCACCGCGTGCAATTGATCGACAACCTGCCGGCGGTGCATGTCAACGAGTTCATCATCGATGAACAGGGCTTCGTCGGCTGGATCAAGGGTATCCGCAACGATGAGTTGCTGTTGCTCGACCTGCACCAGGAACCGCTACTGCACCAGGAAGCCTGGGGCCTGAAGCCGCGGGACATCCATCAGAGCCTGGCGCTGTTCGCCCTGCTCGACCCGGATATCCACCTGGTCAACCTGACCGGCGCCGCCGGTTCCGGCAAGACCATCCTGGCCCTGGCCGCGGCCATCGAGCAGACCATGGTCAGCAAGCGCTACCGGCGCATCATCGCCACCCGCAGTGTGCAGGGGCTGGACCAGGAGATCGGCTTCCTGCCGGGCACCGAGGCCGAGAAGATGGAGCCCTGGCTGGGCGCCATCACCGACAACCTCGAAGCCTTGCACATGGATGACGAAAGCACCCATGGCAGCGTCGAGTACATCCTCGAACGCGTGCCGTTGCAGTTCAAGTCGCTGAACTACATCCGTGGCCGTAGCTTCCAGCAGAGCCTGATCCTGATCGACGAGTGCCAGAACCTGACACCGCACCAGATGAAAACCATCATCACCCGTGCCGGCTCCGGCTCCAAGGTGGTCTGCCTGGGTAACCTGGCGCAGATCGACACCCCCTACCTGTCCGCGACCAGCTCGGGCCTGACCTACCTGACCGAGCGCTTCAAGGACTTCCCCCATGGCGTGCACATCACCCTGCAGGGCGTGCCACGCTCGGTGCTGGCCGAGTACGCCGAGTCGCATCTGTAACCCTCTGCGCCGGGCGGTTCGCCGCCCGGCCTCTTCGCGGGCACGCCCGCGAAGAGCCCGTACCGGTTGACGCATCCCTCTGCTCAAACCTGACTCACAGGTTTACACTGCGAGTTCCCTTCACAGGAGCAGAGCAGTGCTGACACATCTTGATTCCCAGGGGCGGGCCAACATGGTCGACGTCACTGAAAAGGCCGTGACCGAGCGCGAGGCCACCGCCGAGGCGCGGGTGCGCATGTTGCCGCAGACCTTGCAGATGATTGTCGACGGTGAACACCCCAAGGGCGACGTGTTCGCCGTGGCGCGCATCGCCGGGATCCAGGCGGCCAAGAAGACCAGCGACCTGATCCCGCTGTGCCACCCGCTGATGCTGACCAGCGTCAAGGTCGAGCTCAGTGCCGAGGGGCAGGACGCCGTGCGCATCGTCGCCCGCTGCAAGCTGGCCGGGCAGACTGGCGTGGAGATGGAGGCGCTGACCGCCGCCAGCGTGGCCGCGCTGACGATCTACGACATGTGCAAGGCTGTGGATAAAGGTATGGTCATCGAGCAGGTGCGCCTGCTGGAAAAACTTGGCGGCAAGAGCGGCCACTACAAGGTGGAGGCGTGATGAAGGTCAAGGTGATGTACTTCGCCCGTTACCGCGAACTGTTGGGCGTGGATGCCGAGCGGGTGGAGGGCGTGTTCAAGGTGCTCGATGATGTGCGCCAGGCTTTGGTGGCCAAGGGCGGGCAGTACGAAGTGCTGGCCGAGCAGAACCTGATGTGTGCGCGCAACGAAGAGCTGTGCAAGCTCGATGAGCCGCTGGCAGAGGGCGATGAAGTGGCGTTCTTCCCGCCGGTGACCGGAGGCTGAACATGGCTGTGCGAGTACAGGAAGGCGCGTTCGACCCGGGGGCCGAGACCAATGCCATGCATGCGGCCAATGTCGGCGTAGGTGCGGTGGTCGGTTTTGTCGGTTATGTGCGGGACTTCAACGATGGCCGCGAAGTGGCGGGGATGTTCCTTGAGCACTATCCGGGCATGACCGAAAAGGCGCTGGCCAAGATCGTGGTCGAGGCCGAGCAGCGCTGGCCGTTGCTCAAGGTGGAGGTGCTGCACCGCATCGGTGCGCTGGAACCGGGCGAGCCGATCGTGTTCGTCGGCGTGGCCAGTGCCCATCGGCAGGCGGCGTTCGATGCCTGCAACTTCATCATGGACTACCTGAAGACCCGGGCGCCGTTCTGGAAGAAGGAAAATACTCAGGAAGGGGCAAGGTGGGTGGAAGGGAAGCAGAGTGACCAGGATGCCGCTGGGCGCTGGTAGATCCTTGTTTGATGGCCGGGGCGTAGCCCCGGTTCGACGGGTAAACCCGCTCCCACAGGTACTGCACAGGTTTCGAAAGCTGTGGAGTACCTCTGTGGGAGCGGGTTTACCCGCGAAGAGGCCGGCACAGGTCAATGGTGCTTGCGCGGCACCGGCTTCAGCAGCTCATCCGGCGGCATTTCACACTTGATCTTGCGCCCCAGCAGCTCTTCGATCGCCGGCAGCTGGTAGGAGTCATCCTCGCCGGCAAAGCTGATCGACACGCCACTGGTCCCCGCACGGCCGGTCCGGCCAATGCGGTGCACATAGTCGTCCGGGTCTTCCGGCAGGGTGAAGTTGATCACGTGGCTGATGCCATCGATGTGAATACCACGCCCTGCCACGTCGGTGGCCACCAGCACGGTGATTCGCCCTTCGCGGAAGTTTTCCAGGGTACGGATACGCTTGTGCTGCGGCACGTCGCCCGACAACTGCGCGGCATTGATGCCGTCGCGCACCAGTTTTTCCTCGATGCGCCGCACTTCGTCCTTGCGGTTGGCGAATACCATCACCCGTTCCCACTTGTTCTGGGTCACCAGGTTGTACAGCAGCTTGTACTTGTCGCTGCCGGCCACCGCATACACGTGCTGCTCCACCGTTTCGCTGGCCACGTTTTCCGGCTCGATCTCGACGATGGCCGGGTTGGTGGTCCACTGCTTGGCCAGGTTCATCACGTCGTCGGTGAAGGTGGCGGAGAACAGCAGGGTCTGGCGCTCGCTTTTCGGCGGCGTCTGGCGAATGATCTGGCGTACCTGGGGGATGAAGCCCATGTCGAGCATGCGGTCGGCTTCGTCCAGCACCATTACCTCGACCATGTCCAGGTGCACCTCACCGCGCTGGTTGAAGTCCAGCAGGCGGCCCGGGGTGGCCACCAGGATGTCGCAGTGGCGCGCTTCCAGGGCCTTGAGCTGCTTGTCGAAGTCCATGCCGCCGACAAAGCTCATCACGTTCAGGCCGGTGTACTTGGTCAGGGCGATGGCGTCCTTGGCGATCTGCACCACCAGCTCGCGGGTGGGCGCGATGATCAGCGCGCGTGGCTCGCCCATGTAGCGTTCCTTCGGCGGCGGCGTCTGCTGCAGCTGGGAAATGATCGAGATCAGGAACGCCGCCGTCTTGCCGGTACCGGTCTGGGCCCGGCCGATGGCGTCCTGGCCACGCAGGGTGTAACCCAGCACCTGTGCCTGGATCGGTGTGCAGTACGGGAAGCCCAGGTCGTGGATGGCGTGCATCAGCTCGTTGGACAGCTTGAAGTCGTGGAAGCGGGTCTTGCCTTCTTGCGGCTCGACCACGAAGTCTTCGGGTTTCCACAGGCTGGCCTGCGGCTTGGGCTTGCGCTCGCGACGCGGTTTGTCCTTGGCCGGCTTGTCGGTGGCTGGCGTAACGGCGGCAGGCTGTTCAGCCTCGGCAGTGCGGTTGGCGCGCGGGGTGGCCGGCTTTGCTGCGGGCCGGGCCTCGCTGGCTGGCGCGGGCACAGGCGGGGTCACGCTGGCAGCAGGAGCGACGGCCTGTGGCGCGGCGTCTCCCTTGCCGAATATTTTCTTGAGTGCCTTGAGCACGATCGTCTCATCAACTGGTTAAGGAATGTACGCCGGGCAGTGTAATGCAAGATTCAGGCGCGGCGTAGCGGAATAGCCTCACAACTACAGGCTGCCTTGGCTTATTGCAATTGCTGGCCCAGCCAGTCGTGGATGTCGTTCAGCTCTTCCACCGCCACTTCATGTTCCATCGGGTATTCGTGCCAGCGGGCGGCGACGCCCCAGGTATTCAGGTACTCGAAGGCGGTGCGGCCCATGGACGGGATCACCACCGGGTCGTGCACGCCGTGCAGGCACAGGGCCGGGGTGCGTTGCTGGCAGGCGCTCAACTGATGCTGGTCGTTGAAGGTGGGGGCGTAGGTGGACAGGGCGATCACGCCACCCAGCGCTTCTTGCCACTTTATATAGGCAGTGTGCAGCACCACCGCACCGCCTTGGGAGAAACCGGCCAGGAAGATCCGCGACAGGCTGATGCCCTTGGCCTGCTCGGCCTTGATCAGGGCAATGAGCTGTTCGGCCGATTCTTCCAGCTGTGCTTCGTCGATGGCGCGGGCCGGGGTCATGGCCTTGATGTCATACCAGCTGGGCATGGCATAGCCGCCGTTGATGGTTACCGGGCGGGTGGGTGCCTGGGGCATGACGAAACGGGTGCTGAGCAGGCGTTCCTGCATGAATTCGGCCACTGGTAGGAAGTCGTAACGGTCGGCACCCAGACCGTGCAACCAGATCACACAGGCGTCTGCGGTTTTCTGCGGTTCGAGAATCAACGGGTTGGTCATGACTGCTCCGAAAGTGTGCGGGTCTTGTTATGGCGTGCGTGAAAAGAAGGCGCTGGAAATGATTGTCTGAAAAAGAATGTCGCAACGATACAACTTTCCCTACTTGACGAGCGCTTAAACGCTACAGCCAGAAATTTTGGTACGCGCTTTGCAATTCAACCTGTGATGCAAAGGGCAGGCCGTGACGGTAACACCCTTAGCACGCGAAGGCTGTCACAGAACAGTCCATTGCGCCATTTGACCCAATAACAAGCCAATACGGGTCGGACACGCCTCAAAAGGGTGCGGTGCAATTCCGGCTCGATACAACAAGAGCGATTTGGAGGTTGTGAATGAAGATGTTGAAAACCACCCTGGCAGTCCTGACCGCTGCCGCCGCGCTGGGCGCCGTGAGCAACGCCCAGGCCGGCGCCACCCTCGATGCGGTAAAGAAGAAGGGCTTCGTCCAGTGTGGCGTGAGCGACGGTCTTCCAGGCTTCTCGGTACCTGATGCGCAGGGCAAGATCGTTGGTATCGACGCCGACGTGTGCCGCGCCGTGGCCGCCGCCGTGTTCGGCGATGCCACCAAGGTCAAGTTCAGCCAGCTCAACGCCAAGGAACGCTTTACCGCCCTGCAGTCGGGCGAAGTCGACGTGCTGTCGCGCAACACCACCTGGACCAGCTCGCGTGATGCCGGCATGGGCCTGGTATTCGCCGGTGTTACCTACTACGACGGCGTTGGCTTCCTGGCCAACAAAAAGCTGGGTGTATCCAGTGCCAAGGAACTCGATGGCGCGACTATCTGCATCCAGGCCGGTACCACCACCGAGCTGAACGTATCGGACTACTTCCGCGCCAATGGCCTGAAGTACACCCCGATCACCTTCGACACCTCGGACGAAAGCGCCAAGTCGCTGGAGTCGGGCCGTTGCGACGTGCTGACCTCGGACAAGTCGCAGCTGTTCGCCCAGCGCTCCAAGCTGGCCGCGCCGACCGAGTACGTGGTACTGCCGGAAACCATCTCCAAGGAACCGCTGGGCCCGGTGGTGCGCAAGGGCGACGAAGAATGGTTCAGCATCGTCAAGTGGACCCTGTTCGCCATGCTCAACGCCGAAGAGGCGGGCATCACCTCGAAGAATGTCGAGGCCGAAGCCAAGAGCACCAAGAACCCGGACGTCGCCCGCCTGCTGGGCGCGGATGGTGAGTACGGCAAGGACCTCAAGCTGCCCAAGGACTGGGTAGTGCAAATCGTGAAGCAAGTCGGTAACTACGGCGAAGTGTTCGAGAAGAACCTGGGCCAGAGCACCGACCTGAAGATCGACCGTGGCATGAACGCCCTGTGGAACAACGGCGGCATCCAGTACGCGCCACCTGTGCGCTGATGGCTGCACCCTGCGGCGGCATCCCGCCGCCGCAGGCTGTTCGAATCCCTACTGTCCGGGGCACTTCATGCAAAATCAAATCGGCGCACCCAAGGGCTTGTCCCTTAACGATCCGCGTGTGCGCGCGTGGCTGTTCCAGATCCTCACGATCGTCTTCGTGGTCGGCCTGGGCTGGTACCTGTTCCACAACACGCAAACCAACCTGCAACACCGGGGTATCACCTCGGGCTTCGACTTTCTCGACCGCAGTGCCGGCTTCGGCATCGCCCAGCACCTGATTCCCTATGTGGAATCCGACAGCTATGCGCGGGTGTTCGTCATCGGCCTGCTCAACACCCTGCTGGTGACCTTCATCGGTGTGGTGCTGGCGACCATCCTCGGCTTCATCATCGGTGTGGCGCGGTTGTCGCCGAACTGGATGATCAACAAGCTGGCGACCGTGTATGTGGAGACCTTCCGCAACATCCCGCCGTTGTTGCAGATCCTGTTCTGGTACTTCGCCGTGTTCCTAACCCTGCCGGGACCGCGGGGCAGTATCAATATCGACGACACCTTCTTCATCAGCAACCGTGGCCTTAACATGCCCGGCGCGTCCATGGCCGAAGGCTTCTGGCCGTTCGTCGTGGCCCTGGTCCTGGCGCTGCTGGCCATCGTGGTAATGGTGCGCTTTGCCAACAAGCGCTTCGACGAGACCGGTGTACCGTTCCACAAGTTCTGGGTGGGGCTGGCGCTGTTCATCGCCATTCCGGGCGTTTGCGTACTGCTGTTCGGCAGCCCGGTGCACTGGGAAGTGCCGCAATTGAAAGGATTCAACTTCGTCGGCGGGTGGGTGCTGATCCCCGAGCTGCTGGCGTTGACCCTGGCGTTGACCATCTATACCGCAGCGTTCATCGCCGAAATCGTGCGCTCCGGTATCCGTTCGGTCAGCCATGGCCAGACCGAGGCCGCGCGCTCGCTGGGCCTGCGCGAGGGCCCGACCCTGCGCAAGGTGATCATCCCCCAGGCACTGCGGGTGATCATTCCGCCGCTGACCAGCCAGTACCTGAACCTGGCGAAGAACTCGTCGCTGGCGGCCGGTATCGGCTACCCGGAGATGGTTTCGCTGTTCGCCGGTACCGTGCTCAACCAGACCGGCCAGGCCATCGAGGTGATCGCCATCACCATGAGTGTCTATCTCGCCATCAGCATCAGCATTTCGCTGCTGATGAACTGGTACAACAAGCGCATTGCGCTGATCGAGCGGTGAGGATACGCCCGTGAATGCCCATGTTTTCAAACCCGATATGCCGCCACCGGTGAAAACCGTCGGCGTGCTCGCATGGATGCGTGCCAATCTGTTCTCCAGCTGGCTCAACACGCTGCTGACCCTGTTCGCCATCTATCTGGTGTGGCTGATCGTGCCGCCGTTGCTGCAGTGGGCGTTGCTTGACGCCAACTGGGTCGGCACCACCCGTGCCGACTGCACCAAGGAGGGCGCCTGCTGGGTGTTCGTGCAGCAGCGCTTCGGCCAGTTCATGTACGGCTACTACCCGGCCGAGCTGCGCTGGCGCGTGGACCTGACCGTGTGGCTTGCCGTGCTCGGCACCGCGCCACTGTTCATCAAGCGTTTCCCGCGCAAGGCCTTCTATGGCCTGGGCTTCCTGGTGCTGTACCCCGTGCTGGCCTACACCCTGCTGCACGGGGGCGTCCTGGGCCTGGAAAACGTAGCGACCAGCCAGTGGGGCGGGCTGATGCTGACCCTGGTGATCGCCACCGTGGGCATCGTCGGCGCCTTGCCGCTGGGCATCCTGCTGGCCCTGGGGCGGCGTTCGAAGATGCCGGCGGTGAAGGTGGTGTGCGTGACCTTCATCGAGTTCTGGCGCGGCGTGCCGTTGATCACGGTGCTGTTCATGTCGTCGGTGATGCTGCCTTTGTTCCTGCCCGAGGGCATGAGCTTCGACAAGCTGCTGCGGGCGATGATCGGCGTGATCCTGTTCCAGTCGGCGTACATCGCCGAGGTGGTGCGGGGCGGCCTGCAGGCCATCCCCAAGGGCCAGTACGAAGCCGCCGCGGCCATGGGCCTGGGTTACTGGCGGGCGATGGGCCTGGTGATTCTGCCGCAGGCGCTCAAGCTGGTGATCCCTGGCATCGTCAACACCTTCATTGCCCTGTTCAAGGACACCAGCCTGGTGATCATCATCGGCCTGTTCGACCTGCTGAACAGCGTCAAGCAAGCTGCCGCCGACCCGGCCTGGCTGGGCATGGCTACCGAGGGCTACGTGTTCGCCGCCCTGGTGTTCTGGATTTTCTGTTTCGGTATGTCCCGCTACTCCATGCATCTGGAGCGCAAGCTGGACACTGGCCACAAGCGTTAGGAGTTTCGAAATGAGTGAAGCGATCAAGCAGCCTGCCGGCCCCGAAGGCATCATCCAGATGCAGGGCGTGAACAAGTGGTACGGCCAGTTCCATGTGCTCAAGGACATCAACCTGAACGTGCGCCAGGGCGAGCGCATCGTGCTGTGCGGGCCGTCCGGCTCGGGCAAGTCCACCACTATCCGTTGCCTCAACCGCCTGGAAGAGCACCAGCAGGGGCGCATTGTGGTCGATGGCGTGGAGCTGACCAACGATCTCAAGCAGATCGAGGCGATCCGCCGTGAGGTGGGCATGGTGTTCCAGCATTTCAACCTGTTCCCGCACCTGAGCATCCTGGAGAACTGCACCCTGGCACCGATGTGGGTGCGCAAGATGCCCCGGCGCAAGGCCGAGGAAATCGCCATGCATTACCTGGAGCGGGTGCGTATTCCGGAGCAGGCGCACAAGTACCCTGGGCAGTTGTCCGGTGGCCAGCAGCAGCGTGTGGCGATTGCCCGTGCGTTGTGCATGAAGCCGAAGATCATGCTGTTCGACGAACCGACCTCGGCGCTGGACCCGGAAATGGTCAAGGAAGTGCTCGATACCATGGTGGGCCTGGCCGAAGATGGCATGACCATGCTTTGCGTGACCCACGAGATGGGCTTTGCCCGGACCGTGGCGAACCGGGTGATCTTCATGGACAAGGGCGAGATCGTCGAGCAGGCGGCGCCGGATGACTTCTTCGACCGGCCGCGCAGTGACCGGACCAAGTTGTTCCTGAGCCAGATCCTGCATTGATGCAAGAGGGGCCGCTGACGCGGTCCACTGTGGGAGCGGCCTTGCGTCGCGAAAGGGCCGCAAAGCGGCCCCAGGCATTTATGCTGCGAAGCTGAAATCCTGGGGCCGCTTTGCGCCCCATCGCGACGCAAGGCCGCTCCCACAGGTTTGCGAAACAGCCAGGATTGCAGCGTTACTTCTCTTCTTCTTTGGCGACTGCCGGCGCCGGTGGCGGCCGCAGCCCCACCTCGGCGATCAGCTTCAACTGCTGCCCATTGCGCATCACCTCGATGGTGATCTTCTCGTTGGGCTTGATCCGCGCCACCTGGTTCATCGATTTGCGCCCGTCGCCGGCTGGCTCGCCGTTGATGCTCAGGATCACGTCACCCAGCTGCAGCCCGGCCTTCGCCGCCGGCCCCTCGCGGAAGATTCCCGCCACCACGATGCCCGGGCGGTCCTTCATGCCGAACGACTCGGCCAGTTCCTGGCTCAGCGGCTGTACCTCGATGCCCAGCCAGCCACGGATGACCTGGCCGTGCTCGACGATCGACTTCATCACCTCCAGCGCCAGTTTTACCGGGATGGCAAAACCGATGCCCTGCGAACCACCGGATTTGGAGAAGATCGCGGTGTTGATGCCGATCAGGTTGCCGTTGGCATCCACCAGCGCACCCCCGGAGTTGCCCGGGTTGATCGCCGCGTCGGTCTGGATGAAGTCTTCGTAGTTGTTCAGGCCCAGCTGGTTGCGGCCGGTGGCGCTGATGATGCCCATGGTCACGGTCTGGCCGACGCCGAACGGGTTGCCGATGGCCAGCGACACGTCGCCGATGTGAATGTTGTCGGAGCGGCCGATGGTGATCGCTGGCAGGCTCTTCAGGTCGATCTTCAGCACCGCCAGGTCGGTTTCCGGGTCGCTACCAATCACCCGGGCCAAGGTTTCGCGGCCATCCTTCAGGGCGACGACGATCTGGTCGGCGCCACTGGTGACGTGGTTGTTGGTCAGCAGGTAGCCCTCGGGGCTCATGATCACCGCCGAGCCCAGGCTCGATTCCCAGCGGCGCTGCTTGGGCAGGTTGTCACCGAAGAAACGGCGGAACTGCGGGTCTTCGAACAGCGGGTGGGCGCTCTTGTTCACCACCTTGGTGGTGTACAGGTTGACCACCGCCGGGGCGGCCAGGGTCACGGCATCGGCGTAGGACACCGGGCCTTGCATGATCCGCGAGGTCTGCGGTGCCTGCTGCAGGTTGACGTCCTGGCTGGGCAGGCCGACCCATTCCGGGAAGCGCTGGATGATCAGCATGGCGATCAGTAGGCCGGTAAGCAGGGGCCAGCCAAAGTAACGCAAAGCCTTGAACATGAATGAATCCTGGAAAGAGCGGGTACGGTGGCCGCGCGGTGGGGCATGAGCGCGCGCGATCATACACCGGTTCCCCCAGTGCCGGCGACGGCTCATAATGGCCGGCATTATACGGGCGTTGCATGGGCGTTGTGCCCGAGAAAAACGCAGATTTCGAGGAGATTTTCATGGCTGTCGCTCTGAACACCCTGGTCGAGGAAGCCGAGCGTTACCTGGGCAGCGCGAAGATCCAGGATTATTGCCCCAACGGTTTGCAGGTAGAAGGCCGGCCGCAGGTCAGCCGCATCGTCAGCGGTGTTACCGCCAGCCAGGCGTTGCTGGATGCGGCGGTCGAGGCCCAGGCCGACCTGGTGCTGGTGCACCATGGCTACTTCTGGAAGGGTGAGAACCCGTGCGTCACCGGTATCCGGCAGCGCCGGCTGAAGACCCTGTTGAACAACGACATCAGTCTGCTGGCCTTCCACCTGCCGCTGGACGTGCACCCGGATGTGGGCAACAACGTGCAACTGGCGCGGCAGCTGGACATCACCGTCGAAGGGCCGCTGGACCCGGAAAACCCCAAGGTGGTCGGGCTGGTCGGCTCGCTGGCCGAGCCAGTGACCGCGCGCGACTTTGCCCGGCGGGTGCGAGAGGTGCTGGGGCGTGAGCCGTTGCTGGTCGAAGGCGAGCAGATGATCAGTCGGGTCGGCTGGTGCACCGGGGGCGGGCAGGGCTACATCGACACGGCGATCGCGGCCGGGGTAGACCTGTACCTGACGGGCGAGGCGTCGGAGCAGACCTATCATAGTGCCCGCGAGAATGGTGTCAGCTTCATTGCCGCCGGGCACCATGCCACCGAGCGCTATGGGGTGCAGGCGCTGGGTGATTACCTGGCGCGGCGGTTTGCCGTGGAGCACCTGTTCATCGATTGCCCGAACCCGATCTGACATCGGCGTCGCCTTCTTCGCGGGTGCGCCCGCTCCCACAAGTACGCGCTGCACCTGTGGGAGCGGGCGTGCCCGCGAAAGGCCGCAGAGCGGCCCAATTCCAGCCCAAACCCCCAGTCATATCGTTAGACTTTTTCGATCTAGCCGGCCTCCTAAATAGAAGCAGCCGCTGTGATAAAGTGGCTCGCTCGAACACGGCCCGCAGGCCGTCCATAAGATCGTTTTTCGTGAGTAGCCATGGTCGACAAACTGACGCACTTGAAACAGCTGGAGGCGGAGAGCATCCACATCATCCGCGAGGTGGCCGCCGAGTTCGACAACCCGGTGATGCTGTACTCGATCGGCAAGGATTCCGCCGTGATGCTGCACCTGGCGCGCAAGGCCTTCTTCCCGGGCAAGCTGCCGTTCCCGGTGATGCACGTCGACACCCAGTGGAAATTCCAGGAGATGTACAGCTTCCGCGACAAGATGGTCGAGGAAATGGGCCTGGAGCTGATCACCCACGTCAACCCCGAGGGTGTGGCGCAGGGCATCAACCCGTTCACCCATGGCAGCTCCAAGCACACCGACATCATGAAGACCCAGGGCCTGAAGCAGGCGCTGGACAAGCATGGTTTCGACGCCGCCTTCGGTGGCGCGCGCCGCGACGAAGAGAAGTCGCGGGCCAAGGAGCGCGTGTACTCGTTCCGTGACAGCAAGCACCGCTGGGACCCGAAGAACCAGCGCCCGGAACTGTGGAACGTGTACAACGGCAAGGTCAACAAGGGCGAGTCGATCCGTGTCTTCCCGCTGTCGAACTGGACCGAGCTGGACATCTGGCAGTACATCTACCTCGAAGGTATCCCGATCGTGCCGCTGTACTTCGCCGCCGAGCGTGAGGTCATCGAGAAGAACGGCACCCTGATCATGATCGACGACGAGCGCATCCTCGAACATCTCACCGATGAAGAGAAAGCGCGCATCGTCAAGAAGAAGGTGCGTTTCCGTACCCTCGGCTGCTACCCGCTGACGGGCGCTGTCGAGTCGGAAGCCGAGACCCTGACGGACATCATTCAGGAAATGCTCCTGACTCGTACGTCCGAACGCCAGGGCCGTGTCATCGACCACGATGGCGCCGGTTCCATGGAAGACAAGAAACGCCAAGGCTACTTCTAATTTCAGGGTTACTCCATGTCGCACCAATCTGATCTGATCAGCGAGGACATCCTCGCCTACCTGGCCCAGCACGAGCGCAAGGAACTGCTGCGCTTCCTGACCTGCGGCAACGTCGACGACGGCAAGAGCACCCTGATCGGGCGTCTGCTGCACGACTCGAAGATGATCTACGAGGACCACCTCGAGGCCATCACCCGTGATTCGAAGAAAGTCGGCACCACCGGCGAGGAAGTCGACCTGGCACTGCTGGTCGACGGCCTGCAGGCCGAGCGCGAGCAGGGCATCACCATTGATGTCGCCTACCGCTACTTCTCCACCGCCAAGCGCAAGTTCATCATTGCCGATACCCCGGGCCATGAGCAGTACACCCGCAACATGGCCACCGGCGCGTCCACCTGCGACCTGGCGATCATCCTGGTCGACGCCCGCTACGGCGTGCAGACCCAGACCCGCCGCCACAGCTACATTGCCTCGTTGCTGGGCATCAAGCACATCGTGGTCGCGGTCAACAAGATGGACCTCAAAGGCTTCGATCAGGACGTCTTCGAGTCGATCAAGGCCGACTACCTGAAGTTCGCCGACGCCATCAACCTGACCCCGAGCAGCCTGCACTTCGTGCCGATGTCGGCGCTCAAGGGTGACAACGTGGTCAACCCCAGCGAGCGTTCGCCGTGGTACGCCGGCCCGACGCTGATGGAAATCCTCGAAACCGTCGAAGTGTCGGCCGACCGTAACTTCACCGACCTGCGCTTCCCGGTGCAGTACGTCAACCGCCCCAACCTGAACTTCCGTGGCTTCGCCGGTACCATTGCCAGCGGCGTGGTGCACAAGGGTGACGAAATCGTCGTGCTGCCGTCGGGCAAGAGCAGCCGCGTCAAGTCCATCGTCACCTACGAAGGTGAGCTGGAAAACGCAGGCCCTGGCCAGGCCGTGACCCTGACCATGGAAGACGAGATCGACATCTCCCGTGGCGACCTGCTGGTGCATGCCGACAACGTCCCGCCGGTCACCGACCAGTTTGACGCCATGCTGGTGTGGATGGCCGAGGAGCCGATGCTCCCGGGCAAGAAATACGACATCAAGCGCGCTACCAGCTACGTGCCGGGCTCGATTGCCAGCATCACCCACAAGGTCGATGTGAACACCCTGGAGCAGGGCGCTGCCAGCGCACTGCAACTGAACGAGATCGGCCGCGTCAAGGTGTCCCTGGACGCCTCGATCGCCCTGGACGGTTACGACAGCAACCGCACCACCGGTGCGTTCATCGTCATCGACCGCCTGACCAACGGTACCGTCGGCGCGGGCATGATCATCGCCCCGCCAGTGTTGCCGCACGGCAGCACCGGTCATCATGGCAAGCTGTGCCATGTGGCCACCGAAGAGCGCGCCCTGCGCTTCGGCCAGCAGCCAGCCACCGTGCTGTTCAGCGGCCTGTCCGGCGCAGGCAAGAGCACCCTGGCCTACGCCGTGGAGCGCAAGCTGTTCGACATGGGCCGAGCGGTGTACGTGCTCGACGGCCAGAACCTGCGCCACGACCTGAACAAGGGCCTGCCGCAGGACCGCGCCGGCCGTACCGAGAACTGGCGCCGCGCCGCCCATGTGGCGCGCCAGTTCAACGAAGCCGGTCTGCTGACCCTGGCCGCGTTCGTGGCTCCGGATGCCGAGGGCCGTGAGCAGGCCAAGGCGCTGATCGGCAAGGAACGCCTGCTGACCGTTTACGTCCAGGCCTCGCCGCTGGCCTGCCGCGAGCGTGACCCGCAAGGCCTGTACGCTGCCGGTGGCGACAACATCCCGGGCGAAAGCTTCCCGTACGATGTGCCGCTGGACGCCGACCTGGTGATCGATACCCAGTCCACCAGTGTGGACGAGGGCGTCAAACAGGTGCTGGACCTGCTGCGTCAGCGTGGCGCGATCTAAGCACTGGCTTGCAAGAAAAACCCCGCTTCGGCGGGGTTTTTTGTTTTTGCCCGACTTGCGTGCGCGGCCCCTTGTAGGAGCGGCCTTGTGTCGCGATGGGCTGCGCAGCAGCCCCAGCATAGCCACGATCCGTACAGACTTCATATGAGTAACCGCGCAAAGCGTGAGGCTGTCGCTGGCAGGTCCGTTTCGTTTGAACGGTTGAAGTGACTTGCGCAGCGTCACTTCACGGGTGTTTTTATCAGTCGGAAGTGCTCTTGGTAGTCTTTCATCCGTTCGCACCCCTGTTTGTAGGGGTCCATATCACAGCTGAATTTTTCATGCTCACGGTCAGGAAGTATTAGGGGGCGCTCACCGCTGCACCCTGATAACAGCAGGACACTGAGTAATGTCAGATGTTTCATGGATATGATCTCCTGGTGATGACTGAAACCTGCTTTTGTCGCAAGTCAAGGTTGGTGTTTTTAAAGATTGCAATCGTATTGGTGCTGTTTTGCGTAGGTATTATCTCGCGCTCTGTAAGTTGAGTCTGCGGGAATTTATGTGGTCTTGATCTTCTTAGGCTGTAAGATTTTTTACTGGTTCCATCGGGGGGATTTCTGGCTGTTTATAAGGGGCGGTTCCGAGGAAAATGGGCTTGCAAGCTTAGGTAGACGGCTTGTTAACTTTCTTGAAATCGAGGTTTGTAATGGGGAAGAGTAAATATCGGAAGATTCAATACAAGCCGTTTCAGAATTCTGGAGGCGAATTGCTTCCTCCAAATGAGGCGATGCAGCCGGGACAATTCATCAGGTCCCGCAGCGGCAGGTTTCTGCTTCGTCTCCGGCACGATGGAAACCTGGTCCTAGAAGAGAATGGCTCCGTTATCTGGGTCGCAGACGAAAGGCAGGCATATAGTTATACGCTCCATACCAAGAAGCGTGAACCGCTGCAGTTCGTCGTCAGTAATTCTGGTTTTCTGTATGACCCGGCTCGCGAGCGACTGTGGGCCGCAGCGAGTACGGAAACACTTGATAGATCCTATTGGGAGAATAATTATCTCAACGTAACCGACACTGGCAATATCTTGATTTTTGATGGACGCAATGCAGAGGTTCGATGGGCGCGGTTTGGTTTCGTGCCGGGACGGATACCCGAAAAACCAAAAATTTACCCAGAGATATATCCGCCAATTCCACGTCCGTTGATTAGCATTCCTCATGATTTTCCATAGGGATTATCGTGCTCTTTGATTGTAGTAACGTTATAAGCTGCAAGCATGTCTTGCAGCTTATAATGTGTCCCTGGATAGGTGGGCTGAGTTTATCGCTCAGATGTGTCGTTCTGTTACCGGAATTACTCGTTTGCTTTTCACCTCTTTGTAGGAAAAGCTCGAGTAGATCTCCTTTACGCCTGGCAATCGCTGCAAAACCTCTCGCGCAAACTCCCCAAACGACTCCAGGTCCCGCGCCAGGATCTCCAGCAGAAAATCATACCTCCCGGAAATGTTGTGGCAGGCGACAATCTCGGGAATCTCCATCAACCGCTGCTCGAACGCCAGCGCCATGTCCTTGGTGTGCGAGTCCATCATGATGCTGACGAACGCGGTCACGCCAAACCCCAGCGACTTGGGCGAGAGGATGGCCTGGTAGCCGGTGATGTAGCCGTTGTCCTCCAACAGCTTGACCCGTCGCCAGCAGGGCGAGGTGGTCAGTGCCACCTTGTCGGCCAGTTCGGCAACGGTGAGGCGGGCGTTGTCCTGCAGGGCGGCGAGCAGGGCGCGGTCGGTGCGGTCGAGGCTTGAAGGCATGTTTTGCCCTCCTGATCCGGTAATTATTGTTTTTGTTCCAGCAAACACGCGGATGCGTGGGTAACTTTGGAAAAAATCGGGCAGCTCGGTGGCATAAGCTTATAACAAACCACAAGAGGCTGTTGCGATGCGCGACTCCCATAACAACACCGGTTTTTCCACACGGGCCATTCACCATGGCTACGACCCGCTTTCCCACGGCGGCGCCCTGGTGCCGCCGGTGTACCAGACCGCTACCTATGCCTTCCCCACCGTGGAATACGGCGCTGCGTGCTTCGCAGGGGAGGAGCCCGGCCATTTCTACAGCCGCATCTCCAACCCGACCCTGGCCCTGCTGGAACAGCGCATGGCCTCGCTGGAGGGCGGCGAGGCGGGGCTGGCATTGGCGTCGGGCATGGGGGCCATTACCTCGACGATCTGGACCCTGCTGCGGCCCGGTGACGAGCTGATCGTCGGGCGCACGCTGTATGGCTGCACCTTTGCCTTCCTGCACCATGGCATTGGCGAATTCGGCGTGAAAATCCGCCATGTCGACCTGAACGATGCCAAGGCCCTGAAGTCGGCGATCAACAGCAAAACACGAATGATCTACTTCGAAACGCCGGCCAACCCCAACATGCAACTGGTGGATATCGCCGCGGTGGCCGAGGCGGTGCGCGGGCATGATGTACATGTGGTGGTCGACAACACCTACTGCACGCCCTACCTGCAGCGGCCGCTGGAGCTGGGAGCGGACCTGGTGGTGCATTCGGCGACCAAGTACCTCAGTGGCCACGGTGATATCACTGCCGGCCTGGTGGTGGGACGCAAGGCGCTGATTGACCGTATCCGCCTGGAAGGGTTGAAGGATATGACCGGGGCGGTCCTGTCACCCCACGACGCAGCGCTGCTGATGCGCGGGATCAAGACCTTGGCCCTGCGCATGGACCGACATTGCGCCAATGCCCAGCAGGTGGCGGAGTTTCTGGCTCGGCAGCCGCAGGTGGAGCTGATTCACTACCCGGGGTTGCCGACGTTTGCCCAGTACGAGCTGGCGCAGCGGCAGATGCGTTTGCCGGGCGGGATGATCGCCTTCGAGCTCAAGGGCGGTATCGAGGCCGGGCGCAGGTTCATGAATGCCCTGCAACTGTTTGCCCGGGCGGTGAGCCTGGGCGATGCCGAGTCGCTGGCGCAGCACCCGGCGAGCATGACCCATTCCAGCTATACGCCGCAGGAGCGGGCGCATCACGGGATATCGGAGGGGCTGGTGCGCTTGTCGGTGGGGCTGGAGGATGTGGAGGACCTGCTGGCGGATGTCGAGCAGGCGCTGGACGCGTGTAGGTAAATTGCCGAAGCTCTCTCTTCGCGGCAAAAACCGTTACGGCATCACTGGATGCTGACATCAAGCTAGTTAGGTGGTGCAAAGCTGATGTCAATGGTGTGGTCGCCCGAAGAGAGAGCAAACAACGGCGTATCGTCAATGTCGTAGAGCATACGGTTCCTGATGATCAGGCCGCCACTGTTGCAGCCGAGAACCTGATAGTCAGGTCCGCTTCCTGGGTTTCTTTTGAAGAAAAATCGCAGTAGCAAGTGAGAATCCGGCTGATAGGAAATAAATAAGCGCAGTCATGTTCATCGATATTGTGTTGTCGGTGTAAGCGAAGGAAACAAAAATACCAAGAGTTGCTGTCGCGAAAGTTGGGATAAATTCAAGAAAAAGTCTGATGGCCTTGGGTAGTTTGCCAGTGAGCAGCTTGTTTGCTATCGTTCCTCCAAGCATGAAAAATACTGAAAATGTGGTAGAAATTATTAGCAGTACTATATACATCGATAACGCGGGTATGCCTGAAGTGTCATACGGGTCACCAGGGTTTTCGAGCGCAGCTTCCGAAGCGCTAAACAATAGTGCTGTTGCAATTACGTTCAAGGCTGAGGCCGTGGCTGTACAGAGCGTTTTCGAGATATTCATAATCCACCTTGAATTCAGTGGGCTAAGATAGTATAGAATAAAAGCCAATTCAATGGTGTCGCCCGTGCTGCGCTTCGTTGTCGCGGCCTCCCATTAATTTGCTATGTTTAGCGGTAGGTCGCCTTCAATTAGAATTTCGTAGTCTTGTGCATTTGCAACGCGCCCAACTTCACGAAGCAGTGTCGTGGCTTTCTCGTCGAAGCCGCCGCGGTGGCTGCTCGCATTTGCATCATATTTATCCGAATAGGCGCGAACCACACCGACGAAAATGAGCTTTCCGTCACTACCCTTATTCAGGTCGCCAATAACTCGTAGGGTAATAGAACCTAGGTAGATGCGTGATATATTACTATCCATGCCTGTGTTATATGGGAAGGTGACATCAATCCGACTAGTGCCTGCGCTTGCTCTAGCGAATGTTGCCTGTAGTTGAGGAATTTTATGCAATTCGGGTGCGATGCCTATATTGTTTATGTTGACTTTAGCCTGCTGCCCTTTCCCTAAAAGCCAGTGTGCAATTGCTCTGAACGGAGTGAACCACCCCCCAGAAAATTCAATAGGTTGAGCTAAGGGGGCAGTATCAAGATTTTCTTTGGTGTACTCAAATGCTTTGTTCCAAGCATCTGGAATACTGATGCTCGAATTGGCCAGCATTATTGCGTCTGCACCAGACCCAGCTTTGAGTTCACGAATCAGGAAACCGTCAAGCGTAAAAGCGATGGGACGGGTGTACTGCATTTTAGGAAGATGCAGGTTTAGCATTTCCCTCCAGTGGCCTTGTGCATAGCCAGCGCTACGCTCCTCAATGGCACGACCTATCATGGCTGCGGGGTGTGGTGTTTGTAAGCCATTAGGACGACTTGTGCCGTAATTATTTGGATAGATATACAAAGCCGGAAGTTCAATACTCATATGTCATCTCTGAGTGGGTTATTGAAAATTTCAGTAGGGAAGCCCTGCGAGCGCTCTTGGTTACGCGAATGGACATGAGAGGGTGTTTCAATATTCTTATGCCATAGGCCGTTCTGAATGTTTTTATAGTGTGCCTAATGACGACTTTTTTGTATGTCAGAAGAGCGGCCAAACAGGGTGTAGGACCACACCTGATGATTTGTAGGATCTTGCTGCTTGGGCGCATCAAGGCAGGCTGGGCGATGCATTACGCACTCCAGCCATACTGCGAAGGAGCGGGCGCATCACGGGATATCGGAGGGGCTGGTGCGCTTGTCGGTGGGGTTGGAAGATGTGGAGGACCTGCTGGCGGATGTCGAGCAGGCGTTAAAGGCTTGCAGCTAGGTTGCCTGGGGCGGTCCTCTTCGCGGGCACGCTCCTTTCATAGAACTGCCCATAACTCATTGAGTTAGCAGGGGCCCTGTGGGATTGCTCGCAATTTCATTTATCTACGCGACAGTGCAGGCCAAGGGCTGGGCAATCTCCCACAGGCATTGCGCAGATTTCGGATGCGGTGGCGTACCTGTGGGAGCGGGCGTGCCCGCGAAGAGGCCAGTGAATCCAGCCCACAAAAAAGGCCTCTTGCGAGGCCTTTGTCATGTTCGGCAGATCAACGCTTGAGCCCGTAGCTCTCGTCGAGCATGCCCGGCGCGTTCGGCGCTTTCGGCGCGTAGTCGCGTGGCACTTCGGCGGTGTCCTTCGGTGGGGTCAGGCGGTCGCGTGGGCCCTGGCTGCCTTCGGAGTGCAGGGCGGCCAGCAGGCGCTGGCGCGTGACGTCATCAAGGGCCAGGCTGTTGGCGCCTTCGGCCAGGTGGTCCTGGACGTCCTGGTAGCTCTGGGTCAGTTTCTTGACCAGCACGGCGGTGCTATTGAAGTGGGTGACCACTTCGTTCTGGTAGCTGTCGAAACGCTTCTGGATGTCATCCAGCTGACGCTGGGTGCTGCTCGGCGCGGCATTGGGCAGCAGGCGAGCGACGACGAAACCGACTACCACGCCGATGACCAGGGCCAGGGTCGGCAACAACCAAACAAGGAGCGAGAGTTCCACGAGTCCTTCCTCTATAAACGGCTTTGCTTTACGTTAACGGCTCAGACCTGCGCTGTATACCGCGAGCGATCGCAAATCAGAACAGAATTCCTCACCTAGACGAATCGACCCCTCCCGAGGTCACGGAGTAGTGCCTTGCTTGTCCGCGAAACCCCCTTGTTCATCGATGGCCCCAGTGGCCAGCTGGAAGCCTTGTACCTGGACGTGGCCAATGCCCGTGGCGTGGTGCTGATCTGCCACCCCAACCCGGTCCAGGGCGGCACCATGCTCAACAAGGTGGTCTCGACCCTGCAGCGCACCGCCCGTGACGCCGGCTATGTGACCCTGCGTTTCAACTACCGTGGCGTCGGGCAGAGCGCCGGCAGTCATGACATGGGCGCTGGCGAAGTGGCCGATGCCGAGGCCGCTGCGGCCTGGTTGCGCGAAAAGCACCTGGGCCTGCCGCTGGTGCTGATGGGTTTCTCGTTCGGCGGCTTCGTCGCCACCAGCCTGGCCGGCCGCCTGGAAGCTGCCGGAGTAGAGCTGCAACAGCTGTTCATGATCGCCCCGGCGGTCATGCGCCTGACGGCGGAGTTCCCGCTGCCGCAGCGCTGCCCGATCACCGTGGTGCAGCCGGACGCCGACGAAGTCGTCGCGCCGCAGCTGGTTTACGATTGGTCCGACAGCCTGTCGCGCCCCCATGAGCTGCTGAAAGTGGCAGAATGCGGACACTTCTTCCATGGCAAGCTGACCGATCTGAAGGATCTGCTGCTGCCGCGCCTTTCGAACTGAGCCAAGCCTGAATAAGCGAACACCCATGACCACGCGCATTCTTACCGGTATCACCACCACCGGCACTCCGCACCTGGGCAACTACGCCGGCGCCATTCGCCCGGCGATCCGTGCCAGCCAGCAGCCCGGTGTCGACTCGTTCTACTTCCTGGCCGACTACCACGCCCTGATCAAGTGCGACGACCCGCTGCGCATCCAGCGTTCGCGCCTGGAAATCGCCGCCACCTGGCTGGCCGGTGGCCTCGACCCGGACAAGGTGACCTTCTACCGCCAGTCCGACATCCCGGAAATCCCCGAGCTGACCTGGCTGCTGACCTGCGTCAGCGCCAAGGGGCTGCTCAATCGCGCGCATGCCTACAAGGCTTCGGTGGACAAGAACCTGGAAAACGGCGAAGACCCGGATGCCGGCGTGACCATGGGCCTGTACAGCTACCCGGTGCTGATGGCCGCGGACATCCTGATGTTCAACGCCAACAAGGTGCCGGTCGGCCGTGACCAGATCCAGCACGTGGAAATGGCCCGCGACATCGGCCAGCGCTTCAATCACCTGTTCGGCCAGGGCAAGGACTTCTTCGCCCTGCCGGAAGCGGTGATCGAGGAGAGCGTGGCGACCCTGCCGGGCCTGGACGGGCGCAAGATGTCCAAGAGCTACGACAACACCATCCCGCTGTTCACCAGCGCCAAGGACATGAAGGACGCCATCTCGCGCATTGTCACCGACTCGCGTGCGCCTGGCGAAGCGAAAGACCCGGACAACGCGCACCTGTTCACCCTGTTCCAGGCCTTCTCGACGCCGGCGCAGTGCGCCGAGTTCCGTGAAGAGCTGCTGCAGGGCCTGGGCTGGGGTGAAGCCAAGCAGCGGCTGTTCCAGCTGCTGGATGGCCAGCTGGCCGAGAAGCGCGAGTACTACCACCAGCTGATCGCCCGCCCGGCGGACCTGGAAGACATCCTGCTGGCCGGCGCCGCCAAGGCCCGCAAGATCGCCACGCCGTTCCTCGAGCAGTTGCGCGAGGCCGTTGGCCTGCGTTCGTTCCGCAGCAGCGTGCAGGCCAGCACCGAAGTGAAGAAGAAGGCCGCCAAGAGTGCACGTTTTGTCAGCTTCCGTGACGACGACGGCAGCTTCCGCTTCCGTCTGCTGGCCGCCGACGGTGAACAACTGCTGCTGTCGCGCAGCTTCGCCGACGGCAAGAGCGCCGGCGCCGTGAGCAAGCAGTTGCAGCAGGGTGGCGAGGCGGATGTGCGCGTCGAAGGCCTGGGCTTTGGCCTGTGGCTGAACGGCGAACAGGTTGCCGACGGGCCGCAGTTCGACAGCGCCGAAGCCCGTGATGCAGCCATTCAAAGCCTGCGTGCAGCGCTTCAGCCACAACAGGACTGAGGCATTTCGCCTGTAGGAGCGGGTTTACCCGCGAACACCGGCAAAGCCGGTGCCATCCAGCACTTAGTTGGTCTGGATGAGGCATATTGACGCAAGTCGCATTGCCATTAAGCGGGCCTGTCGCTACAGTGACGGCCCGTTTTTTGTTGCCTCGCTAACGAATCATGACGCCCCTAGAACGATATCAAGCAGATCTGAAACGTCCCGACTTCTTCCATGACGCGGCGCAGGAAACTGCGGTGCGTCACCTGCAGCGCCTGTACGACGACCTGGTACACGCGCAGAACAACAAGCCGGGCGTGTTCGGCAAGCTGTTCGGCAAGAAGGAGCAGACCCCGGTCAAGGGCCTGTACTTCTGGGGTGGGGTAGGGCGCGGCAAGACCTACCTGGTCGATACCTTTTTCGAGGCGCTGCCGTTCAAGCAGAAGATGCGCACGCACTTCCACCGCTTCATGAAGCGTGTGCACGAGGAAATGAAAACCCTCAAGGGCGAGAAGAACCCGCTGACCATCATCGCCAGGCGCTTCAGCGAAGAAGCCAAGGTGATCTGCTTCGACGAATTCTTCGTGTCGGACATTACCGACGCGATGATCCTCGGCACCCTGATGGAAGAGTTGTTCAAGAACGGCGTATCGCTGGTGGCTACCTCCAACATCGTGCCCGACGGCCTGTACAAGGACGGCCTGCAGCGCGCGCGCTTCCTGCCGGCCATCGCCATGATCAAGCAGTACACCGACGTGGTGAACGTCGACAGCGGGGTCGACTATCGTCTGCGTCACCTCGAGCAGGCCGAACTGTACCACTACCCGCTCGATGAGGCGGCGCACCAGAGCCTGCGCGCCAGCTTCAAGGCCTTGACTCCTGAGTGCACCCAGGCGGTCGAGAACGACGTGCTGATGATCGAGAATCGCCCGATCCAGGCCCTGCTGACCTGTGACGACGTGGCCTGGTTCGACTTCCGCGCGCTGTGCGACGGCCCTCGTAGCCAGAACGACTACATCGAACTGGGCAAGATCTTCCATGCCGTGCTGTTGAGCAACGTGGAGCAGATGGGCGTCACCACCGACGACATCGCCCGCCGCTTCATCAACATGGTGGACGAGTTCTACGACCGCAACGTCAAGCTGATCATCTCGGCCGAGGTGGAGCTCAAGGACCTGTATACCGGCGGGCGCTTGGCCTTCGAGTTCCAGCGCACCCTGAGCCGCTTGCTGGAGATGCAGTCGCACGAGTTCCTGGCGCGGGCGCACAAGCCCTGAGAATCCGGGGCTGCAAAGCAGCCCCGGAAGGCCTCAAGCCTCCTGCATGAACTGCTGCCGATACTGGTTCGGCGACAACTCGGTGTGCTGGCGGAACAGCCGCGCAAAGAAACTGGCATCGTCATAGCCGACCTCGTAACTGATGGTCTTGATGCTCTTGCGCGTGCTCGACAGCAACCCCTTGGCCGTCTCGATCCTCAACCGTTGCAGGTAGTGCAGCGGTTTGTCCCCCGTCGCGCCCTGGAAGCGGCGCATGAAGTTGCGAATGCTCATGCCGTGGTTGCGAGCCACGTCCTCGAAGCGGAACTTGTCGGCGAAGTGTTCCTCCAGCCAATGCTGGATCTGCAGGATGATCAGGTCCTGGTGCAGCTTCTGCCCGCCAAAGCCCATGCGCCCGGGGGTGTAGTTGCGCTGTACTTCGTAGAGGATGTCGCGGGACACGGCGCGGGCCACGTTGGCGCCGCAGAAGCGTTCGATCAGGTAGATGTACAGGTCGCAGGCTGAAGTGGCGCCGCCAGCACAATAGATATTGTCGGCGTCGGTCAGGTGCTTGTCTTGGTTCAGGCGGATCTTCGGGAAGCGTTCGGCAAAGCTGGTGAAGAAGCGCCAGTAGGTGGTCGCTTCCTTGCCGTCGAGCAGGCCGGACTCGGCCAGCCAGAACACGCCACTGGCCTCGGCGCACAGCACCGCGCCGCGGGCATGCTGTTCACGCAGCCACGGCAGCACCTGTGGATAACGTTGCAGCAGGTTGTCGAAGTCGTCCCAGAAAGCCGGGAGGATGATCACATCGGCGTCGTCCAGGCCGCCGTCGACCGGCAGTTGCACATGGCTGAAGCTGTCCACGGGCTGGCCGTCCGGGCTCACCAGGCGGATCTCGAACATGGGCTGCAGGCCCAGGCCCAGCTGTTTGCCGTAGCGCAAGCTGGCGAGGTGGAAGAAGTCCTTGGCCTGCATCAAGGTCGAAGCGAACACCTTGTCAATGGCCAGGATGCTGACGCGCCGCAGCGACGCGGGGGGTTGGGTAAACATCATTGTCATTGTTCTTATAGGGTAGAGTGGTCAATCACCGGCTGGATCGTCTTATTTTTTGGCGATTGTGTCTAGCCTGCCGGACTGCGCGTGTTTCTTCGCGGGCTCGCCCGCGAAGAAACCGGTACAGGGTCGGCTCAAGGTGCCGGGTTTGGCTGCTCTTGGTGAATCGCCTCGATCGCCGCCAGCAGTTCATCACTCAGGCTCAGCTCGAGGCTGGCCAGGTTGCTGTCCAGCTGCTCGAGGCTGGTCGCACCAATGATGTTGCTGGTCACGAACGGCTGCCGGGTGACGAACGCCAGGGCCATCTGCGCCGGGTCCAGGCCATGTTCGCGGGCCAGTTGCACATAGCGGCTGCAGGCCGCCACGGTCTGTGGGTTGGAGTAGCGGGCAAAGCGGCTGAACAGGGTCAGGCGTGCGTTTTCCGGGCGTGCGCCGTTCTCGTATTTGCCGGAAAGCATGCCGAACGCCAGCGGCGAATAGGCCAGCAGGCCGCACTGTTCGCGGATGGCCACTTCCGCCAGGCCCACTTCGAAGCTGCGGTTGAGCAGGTTGTACGGGTTCTGGATCGATACCGCCCGTGGCCAGCCGCGGCTTTCGGCCAGTTGCAGGAACTTCATGGTGCCCCACGGCGTTTCGTTGGACAGGCCGATGTGGCGGATCTTGCCTGCGCGCACCTGCTCGTCGAGCACTTCGAGGGTTTCTTCCAACGGGGTGAAGTGGTCCTGTGGCAGGTGCTGGTAGCCCAGCTTGCCGAAGAAGTTGGTGCTGCGCTCGGGCCAGTGCAGCTGGTACAGGTCGATGCGGTCGGTCTGCAGGCGCTTGAGGCTCTCGTCCAGCGCCGCGACGATGTGCTGGCGATTATGCTTGAGCTGGCCGTCGCGGATGTGGCTGATGCCGTTGCCGGGGCCGGCGACCTTGCTGGCCAGCACCCAGTCGTCGCGATCGCCATTGTCACGGAACCAGTTGCCGATGATGCGCTCGGTGGCGGCATAGGTTTCGGGGCGGGGCGGCACCGGGTACATCTCGGCGGTGTCGATGAAGTTGACCCCCGCGGCCTTGGCCCGGGCAATCTGCTCGAAGGCCTCGGCCTGGACGTTCTGTTCGCCCCAGGTCATGGTGCCCAGGCACAGGGCGCTGACGGTGAGGTCGGTACGGCCGAGCTGGCGGTATTCCATCGGGTAGACACTCCTTGGCAAAGAAGCTCATCAAAGCAGGTTGAAATTTTTCGCGCAATCTGGATAATTCGGCACCTCTCCGTGTGGCGGAAGTGATGCACCACCACGCAGGAAGAACCCCGTCGAACATTGGCGTGCCTGACCCGAGCCCCCAAAGCGTCAGCGTTCGGCTGCGCGCTTGCCCTTGGCAAGCTGTGCACTATCCAGTAAGATTCGCCGTCTATTTTTCGCTGGGCGGCCTCTGAGGCTTTAGAGAATGAAAACTTTTACTGCTAAACCGGAAACAGTAAAGCGCGAGTGGTTCGTAGTCGACGCCGCTGGCCAGACCCTGGGTCGTCTGGCTACCGAAATCGCTAGCCGTCTGCGTGGCAAACACAAACCAGAATACACCCCTCACGTTGACACCGGCGACTACATCGTCGTTATCAACGCTGAACAGGTTCGTGTGACTGGTGCCAAGTCTTCCGACAAGATGTACTACTCCCACTCCGGTTTCCCGGGCGGCATCAAGGAAATCAACTTCGAGAAGTTGATCGCCAAGGCCCCTGAGCGTGTTATCGAAACTGCGGTCAAAGGCATGCTGCCGAAGAACCCGCTGGGTCGCGACATGTACCGCAAGCTGAAAGTGTACGCGGGTGCTGCTCACCCACACACTGCTCAGCAGCCTCAAGAACTGAAGATCTAACGGGATAGTTCATTATGTCGGCGACTCAAAACTACGGCACTGGCCGTCGCAAGACCGCAACCGCTCGCGTATTCCTGCGTCCGGGTACTGGTAACATTTCCATCAACAACCGTTCTCTGGACGTGTTCTTCGGTCGCGAAACCGCTCGCATGGTTGTTCGTCAGCCGCTCGAGCTGACCGAAACCGTTGAGAAGTTCGACATCTACGTCACCGTTTCCGGTGGTGGTGTCAGCGGTCAAGCCGGTGCGATCCGTCACGGTATCACCCGCGCTCTGATGGAATACGACGAAACCCTGCGTGGCGCTCTGCGTCGTGCTGGCTACGTCACCCGCGACGCTCGTGAAGTCGAGCGTAAGAAAGTGGGTCTGCGTAAAGCGCGTAAGCGTCCTCAGTACTCCAAGCGTTAATACCGCTTCGGCAGTCGAAAAAAGCCCGGTTCCTTGGAACCGGGCTTTTTTTATGTCTTGAACTAACCTGTCAGCATGTCAGTGACCACTTGTCGCATAGACGCAGATCAAGCAAAGCACGGGTAGTCGCCCCTGGTTGGGGTAATCACCTTGTCAGTGTGTGGATTTGTTTCTTACCATGGCGGCCAATTTTTAGCGCCATTGACACAACCTAAGTACAGGGTCTGGTTCAACAGGCCAAGCAAGCTGATGGGAGAGGACTGAATGAGCAATGACGGCGTCAACGCAGGCCGGCGCCGCTTCCTCGTAGCCGCGACATCCGTAGTCGGGGCGGCGGGGGCAGTGGGGGCTGCGGTACCGTTCGTGGGGTCATGGTTTCCCAGTGCCAAGGCGAAAGCCGCGGGTGCACCGGTGAAGGTCAATATCGCCAAGGTCGAGGCCGGGCAGCAGATGGTGGCCGAGTGGCGTGGCCAGCCTGTGTTCATCGTGCGGCGAACGGACGAGATTCTCGGCAACCTGAAAAAAGTCGTCGGTGATCTGGCTGACCCCGAGTCCAAGGCCTCGGTTCAGCCGACCTACGTCGATCCGCAGGTTCGTTCGATCAAACCGGAAATCCTCATCCTCGTCGGCCTGTGCACGCACCTGGGCTGCTCGCCTACCTTCCGCCCGGAAGTCGCACCCGCCGACCTCGGCCCGAAATGGGTCGGTGGCTATTTCTGCCCGTGCCACGGCTCCCACTACGACCTGGCTGGCCGTGTCTACAAGTCGCAGCCGGCGCCTCTCAACCTGCCCGTGCCACCGCACTCTTACGAGTCGGACGAGATCGTCGTCATCGGCGTTGACCAGGAGAACGCATGATGAGCAAGTTCATGGACTGGATTGATGCTCGCTTCCCCGCCACCAAAATGTGGGAAGACCACCTGAGCAAGTATTACGCGCCCAAGAACTTCAACTTCCTGTACTTCTTCGGCTCCCTGGCGCTGCTGGTGCTGGTCAACCAGATCGTCACCGGTGTGTGGCTGACCATGAGCTTCACGCCCTCGGCGGAAGAGGCGTTCGCCTCGGTCGAGTACATCATGCGTGACGTGGAATACGGCTGGATCCTGCGCTACCTGCACTCCACCGGTGCATCGGCGTTCTTCATCGTGGTCTACCTGCACATGTTCCGAGGCCTGCTCTACGGCTCCTACCAGAAGCCGCGTGAACTGGTATGGCTGTTCGGCATGCTGATCTACCTGGCGCTGATGGCCGAAGCGTTCATGGGCTACCTGCTGCCGTGGGGCCAGATGTCGTACTGGGGTGCCCAGGTGATCATCTCGCTGTTCGGTGCCATCCCGGTGATCGGTGGCGACCTTACCCAGTGGATCCGCGGTGACTACCTGATCTCGGGCATCACCCTGAACCGCTTCTTCGCCCTGCACGTGGTCGCCCTGCCAATCGTGATTCTCGGCCTGGTGGTGCTGCACATCCTTGCCCTTCACGAAGTGGGTTCGAACAACCCCGATGGCGTCGACATCAAGAAGAAAAAGGACGAAAACGGTATCCCGCTGGACGGTATCCCGTTCCACCCGTACTACACCGTCAAGGACATTGTCGGCGTGGTGGTGTTCCTGTTCGTGTTCTGCGCCGTGGTGTTCTTCTTCCCGGAAATGGGCGGTTACTTCCTGGAAAAACCGAACTTCGAGCAGGCCAACGCCTTCAAGACCCCAGAGCACATTGCGCCTGTGTGGTACTTCACACCGTTCTACGCGATCTTGCGTGCGGTACCTGACAAGCTGATGGGTGTTATCGCCATGGGTGCGGCGATTGCCGTGCTGTTCGTGCTGCCCTGGCTCGACCGCAGCCCGGTGCGTTCAATGCGCTACAAGGGCTGGATCAGCAAGCTCTTCCTGCTGGTGTTCTGCGTGGCCTTCGTCATCCTCGGCGTGCTGGGCGTACTGGCGCCGACACCTGGGCGTACCTTGCTGTCGCAGGTGTGCACGGTGTTGTACTTCGCCTACTTCCTGCTGATGCCGTTCTACACAAGGCTCGAGAAGACCAAACCGGTTCCGGAAAGGGTGACTGGCTGATGAAAAAGTTGATTGCAGTATTTTTGCTGGCAGTGATGCCTGCCTTTTCCTTCGCGGCCGAACCCGGCCTGGAGCTGGACAAGGTCGACATCGACCTGAGTGACAAGGCCGCCATGCAGGACGGTGCGCGTACCTTTGCCAACTATTGCATGGGTTGCCACAGTGCCAAGTTCCAGCGTTACGAGCGGGTGGCCGATGACCTGGGCATCCCGCACGAGCTGATGCTGGAGAAGCTGGTGTTCACGGGGGCAAAGATCGGTGACCACATGCAGATCGGCATGAAGCCCAGTGACGCCAAGACCTGGTTCGGTGCGGCACCGCCCGACCTGACCCTGGTTGCCCGGGTGCGTGGCACCGACTGGCTGTACACCTACCTGCGCAGCTTCTACGAGGACCCGTCGCGGCCTTACGGGGTGAACAACAAGGTGTTCCCGAACGTCGGCATGCCCAACGTACTGGTTGGCCTGCAGGGCAACCAGCATGTTGGTTGCAAGCAGGTGCAGACCGTGATCGATGGCAAGAAGCAATTCGACCCGTTGACCGGCACCCCGATAACCCATGAAGCCTGCGACCAGCTGACCATTACGCCGAATTCCGGTACCCTGACGACCGAGCAGTTCGACGAGAAGGTCAAGAACCTGGTGACCTTCCTGGCCTATTCGGCCAACCCGGTCAAACTGGAAAGCCAGCGCATCGGTACCTACGTGTTGCTGTACCTGGCTTTCTTCTTCGTATTCGCCTACTTGCTCAAGCGTGAATACTGGAAGGACGTGCACTGATCACGCAGTAGTTTCTGGTTGTTGAACGCGCCCGTGGTGGCTTGGCAGATCTGCCAGGTCACCACGGGCGCGTTTTCATTTACAGTTTCACAAGCATCCCGTGCGAGGAGCCGCTACATGGGCGCAACCAACAGGTTAGCCTGCTATTCCGACCCCGCTGATCACTATTCTCATCGGGTACGCCTTGTGCTCGCCGAGAAGGGCGTCAGCGTGCAGGTCATCGATGTCGACCCTGGTCGCCTGCCACCCAAGCTGGTCGAGGTGAACCCTTACGGCAGCGTGCCGACCCTGGTCGATCGTGACCTGGCGTTGTATGAATCGACCGTGGTGATGGAATACCTCGAGGAGCGTTACCCGCATCCGCCGTTGATGCCGGTGTACCCCGTTGCGCGCGGCAACAGCCGTTTGCTGATGCACCGTATCCAGCGCGACTGGTGTGCCCTGGCCGATACCGTGCTCGACCCGCGTAGCAGCGAGGCTGCTCGTGCCGAGGCGCGCAAGGCCTTGCGCGAAAGCCTGACCGGGGTCTCGCCATTGTTCGGCGAGTTCGCCTGTTTCATGAGCGAGGAGCAAAGCCTGGTCGATTGTTGTCTACTGCCCATACTCTGGCGTTTGCCGGTGTTGGGAATCGAGTTGCCGCGGCAAGCCAAGCCGCTGCTGGATTACATGGAGCGGCAGTTCGCCCGCGAGCCTTTCCAGGCGAGCCTGTCCTCCGTAGAACGTGAAATGCGCAAGCTTTAAGGAGCCGTTGATGAACTCCAGTCGCCCCTATCTGGTTCGAGCACTGTACGAGTGGATCGTCGACAACGATTGCACGCCCCATATGCTGGTCAATGCCGAGTTCCCGAAAGTCCAGGTGCCGGACGGTTTCGCCAGTGATGGCCAGATCGTCTTGAATATCTCGCCAAGCGCCGTGCGCAGCCTGCACATGGACAACGATGCGGTCAGCTTCGAGGGCCGTTTCGGCGGCGTGGCTCACTCGCTGTTCGTGCCGGTTGGCGCCATCCTGGGCATCTACGCCCGCGAAAATGGCCAGGGTATGGTCTTCGAACTGGAGTCGCCGGATGGCGACGACCTTGAGGACGATGATGTACAGCCGGATGACGATGGCCCGCCGGAAGGGGGCGGCCAGCCGCCGCGTCCGACTGGGCGACCAAGCCTGAAAGTGGTCAAGTGACAAAAAAGGCGATCCAACCGGATCGCCTTTTTCTTTGCCGCCAACTTTGGGTTACAGGTCGCTGATGGTGCGTACCTGGTCCTTGTTGATGCGGGTGCGCTTGCCGTCGAGTTGCTGGAACTCGTAGAAGCCGGCGTCGCGGTCGAACTTCGGTGCGTCGACGGCCTGGATTTCACGGCCATCGTTGAGGGTGATCAGGCTTGGGGTGGAGCAGCCGGCCAGGGTGGCGAAAGTGCCGAACAGCAGGGCGGGCAGCAGAAGCTTTTTCATGCGGTGTTTCCTGGGTTTACGAAAGGTGGGGCAGTGTTGTTGCCTGTGCTGGCCTCTTCGCGGGCTTGCCCGCGAAGAGGCCAGCACAGGCAATCAGTGAATCAGTCGATGTACTCGAACAGCTTGACGATCTTCTGCACGCCCGACACACCCTGTACCACGGCAGTGGCCGAGTTGGCCTCCTGCTGGGTCACCAGGCCGAGCAGGTAGACGATGCCGTTCTCGGTAATCACCTTGATGCGCGAGCTGGGGACGGCATTGTCGGTCAGCATCTGGGCCTTGATCTTGGTGGTCAACCAGGCGTCGTTGTTGCGCGCCAGGATGGAAGAGGGCTGCATCACCTGCAGTTCGTTGTGCACTTTCTTGACCCGCTGCACCTGGCTGGCGGTCTGCTCGGCGAGGCTCTTGAGGTCGGCACGTGGGGTCTGGCCGGCCAGCAGGACGATGCCGTTGTAGCTGCTGACAACGATGTGCGAACCTTTGTCCAGGTCAGGGCTGGCCTTGGCGATATTGACCGAGGCCTTGGTTTCGATCAGCGAATCGTCGATCTTGCTGCCGATGGTGCGCGTGCCGCGATCATCTTCGATCGGCGAATTGCG
Organism: Pseudomonas sp. LS.1a; assembly: GCF_022533585.1. NCBI lineage: Bacteria > Pseudomonadati > Pseudomonadota > Gammaproteobacteria > Pseudomonadales > Pseudomonadaceae > Pseudomonas > Pseudomonas sp. LS.1a. Next base: position 4,759,979 of record NZ_CP092827.1, on the reverse strand, counting down.
GGTAGAGGTCAGTACCGAGCTGCAACCGGTGACGCTCAGGCACAGGGTCAGGGCCATCAGGCCGAGGCGCATAGGGGTCATTCTTCACTCCCGAACAGTTGGCTGTCGATCAGATCACACAGGCAGTGGATCGCCAGCAGGTGGACTTCCTGGATGCGTGCGGTAACCGTCGAAGGTACGCGGATTTCCACGTCTTCGGGCAGCAGCAGCGAAGCCATGCCGCCGCCGTCACGGCCAGTCAATGCTACGACAATCATTTCGCGGTCATGTGCGGCCTGGATCGCCTGGATGACGTTGGCCGAGTTGCCGCTGGTGGAAATCGCCAGCAGAACGTCGCCGGGCTGGCCCAGGGCGCGGATCTGCTTGGAAAAGACTTCGTTGTAGCTGTAGTCGTTGGCGATCGAGGTCAGGGTCGAGCTGTCGGTGGTCAGCGCGATGGCCGGCAGGCTCGGGCGTTCGCGCTCGAAGCGGTTGAGCAGCTCCGAGGAAAAATGCTGGGCATCGCCGGCCGAGCCGCCGTTGCCGCAGGCGAGCATCTTGCCCTCGTTGAGCAGCGCGTTGACCATGACCAGGCTGGCCTGCTCGATGTGCGGTGCCAGGATGTCCATTGCCTGTTGCTTGGTATCGATGCTGGCCTGGAACAGCCGGCGAATTCGGGATTGCATGTCCATCTGGTGACCTTAAATGGGGCGGTGGCCTTTGCTACGCGCAACAACGACCAGCCCGCGAAACATAGAGCAAAAAAATCGGAGTGGGTTCAGCATTCGAAGGCATTTTTCAGCCATTGAAGCGGTCTGCCTGCATGGTGGCTGCCCTGCAGGGCGACTACGTCGAAGCGGCAGGGGTGGTTGCCCCAGTGGGGCTCCTTCTGCAGGAACAGGCTGGCGGCGAGCACCAACCGTTTCTGCTTGCGCCCGTCGATACTGCCGAGGGCGCCACCGAAGCCCGCGTGCAACCGGTAGCGGACTTCGACGAATACTACTGTATCGGCGTCGAGCATGACCAGATCAAGCTCTCCACCTTTGCATCGCCAGTTGCGCGCCAGCAGTTGCAGACCCTGCCCTTGAAGGTACTCAAGGGCCTGGGTTTCTGCTGCCTGCCCGGCGCGGGTGGGCGACGCTGCTGCCATCAGCGAGGGGTGTCAGGCAGGCGCTGGACCTGGCCGCCGGAGAACTCGGCCCAGGGCAACTGGCGTTCGACGCGCTGGTTGGCGTTCATGCTCAGGCTGCCCGAAAGGCCCAGTACGCGGTTGTCCGGCAGCGCTTTCAGCTGGCCCAGGCGTGGCGCCAGGCTGTAGGCATCGATGCCCATGGCATACAGGCGGCCCAGGCTGCCGGCGGCTTGCGGCCACTGCTGCACGACCTGCTGGCGCAGGCTGTTGCTGGTGTCGAGCAGCCACGGCGTTTCGCAGAAGCGGATGCCGTTCATGTCGTTGTACTGGTTGACGTCACCACTGGCGCTGTACAGGTTCGAGGTGGCGTAGACCGGTACGTCACCGGCGTACTGGAAGTTCAAGGTCGGCTTGATCTGCTGGGCCTGTTGCGGGGTCGAGGCGAGGAAGATGAAGTCGATGTCCTGGCGGCGCGACGGCTGTGCGGCGATGCTGCCGCCTACCGTGCTCTGCAGGCTCTTGGCGCGGCCCTCGCTCTGGCGCAGTTGGAACAGGTCGGCAATCTGCTGGGCCAGGGCGACCGGCTGGGCGATGCGCTCGGCGGCGAGCAGGGTGCCACCGTTGCCCTCCCAGTCCTGGCGGAAGGCGGCAAGCACGCGGTCGCCCCATTCGCCGCTCGGCACCAGGGCTACGGCGCGGACCATGCCATCGGCGCGGGCGCGGCGTGCCACTTCACGGGCTTCGTCTTCGGCAGCCAGGCCGAACTGGAACAGCTGCGGCGGAGCCTTCTGGCCGGCGTCGGCGTAGTTCAGGGCCAGGGTAGTGATCGGCAGTTGTGGCTTGGCAGCCAGTTGCTTGACCAGCGGTTTTTCCAGCGGGCCAATGACCAGCTGTACGCCAGCGGCCTGGGCCTGGCGATAGAAGTCGTCGAGCGAGCCGATGCGCGAGCTGTCGAATACCTGCACGGCTGGCGCCTGCTGGCCGGCTTGCTGGGCCTGGAAGTGCGCAGCCATGAAGCCGTCACGCAAGGCGCGGGCAACACCGGCCAGCGGGCCTTCCTGGGGCAGCAGCAGGGCAATCTTGGTCAGCGGCTGGCTGGCCAGCTCCTTGAGCTTGGTCAGCGCCAGCGGCAGTTGCTGGGCGGCCGGGTGGTCCGGGTGCTGCTTGACCCAGGCTTCGATAGCCGCTTGCTGCTGCTCCAGGGTGCCGGCGCTTTTTACCGCGAAGGCCAGGCTGGTCCAGCCGGCCAGGGTCTGGTCGTTGCCTGGCTGCTGCAGTTGCTCTGCCGGCAGCGAGGCGACCAGGGCCCAGATGGCGTCATTGTTGGCGCTGGCGGCCTGGCCGCTGAGCAGCGGGGCCAGCAGTACGCGCTGTTGCGCGGCGGCCAGGGCCTGGCCATCGGCTTCGAGGGCGGCTGCGTGCACGCTGTAGGTGCGCGCCTGTTGTTGTTCTGGCAGTTCGGCGACGCGTTGCAGGCTGGGGTGAGCCAGGGCGGTCAGTGCAGCCTTGGGCTGGTTGCGGCTCATGGCCAGCTCGGCACCGAGGGTGCTGGCGAACACTTGCTGGGCCGGCTTGAGCGTGTCCAGCGGCACCTGCTCAAGGATGCGTGCGGCGCGTGGGAAGTCCTTCTGCTTGTAGGCCAGGTCGGCTGCGCTCAGGCGCAGCAGGGCGGCGTCTTCCGCGGACTTGCTGGAAGCTGCCTTTTCGAGCAGTTGCTCGATGCTGGCGTCCGGGGTGCGTGGCAGTTCGCCCAGGCTGGATGAGGGCGAGCTGGCACAGGCTGCCAGCAGGGCGGCAAGGCAGAGGGCTGTGAACAGCCGCAGGCAAGCGATCATGTAAAGGTCCTGTTACTCGATCAAGGTGGCCGGCAATTGTACCCAAGCGCTGGCCGGGGCGCGATGTCGCCGTGTCGATCCTTCACTATAGGTGGCCTGCCATCGGTCGTCGGCGAGTTTCTTTGCGCCCTGTTGCAGGCGCTCGGGCTACAATGGCGCCTTTGATCCGAACGACAGGTGTGCGCAGTGACTGATGTGGCAGGGGCTTCGAAATCCACCGTGGGGACGCTGTACGTGGTCGCAACCCCCATCGGTAACCTCGACGACATGAGCGCTCGGGCGCTGAAGGTGCTGGCGGACGTGGCCCTGATCGCGGCGGAAGATACCCGTCATTCGATCCGCCTGCTGCAGCACTTCGGCATCGACACGCCGCTGGCGGCCTGCCATGAGCACAACGAGCGTGACGAGGGCGGGCGTTTTCTTGCCAAGTTGCTGGCGGGTGAGAATGTGGCGTTGGTTTCCGATGCAGGCACGCCGCTGATTTCCGATCCGGGCTACCACCTGGTGCGTCAGGCGCGGGCTGCAGGGGTGAACGTGGTGCCGGTGCCGGGCGCCTGCGCGCTGATCGCCGCACTGTCGGCGGCCGGCCTGCCGTCGGACCGCTTCATCTTCGAAGGCTTCCTGCCGGCCAAGGCGGCGGGGCGTCGGGCGCGCCTGGAGCAGGTAAAGGAGGAACCGCGCACGCTGATCTTCTATGAGGCCCCGCACCGTATCCTGGAGTGCCTTGAAGACATGGAGGCGGTATTCGGTGGCGAGCGCCCGGCGCTGTTGGCGCGAGAGCTGACCAAGACCTTCGAGACCCTCAAGGGCCTGCCCCTGGCCGAACTGCGCGCATTCGTTGCCGGTGACAGCAACCAGCAGCGCGGTGAGTGCGTGGTGCTGGTCGGTGGCTGGAGTGCGCCGGAGGGCGAGCAGGCGATCAGTGCCGAGGCGCGGCGGGTGCTCGACCTGCTGCTGGCCGAGCTCCCGCTCAAGCGGGCGGCGGCGCTGGCCGCGGAAATTACCGGGGTGCGCAAGAACCTGCTGTATCAACTTGCCCTGGAAAAGCAGAAAACCGAGTAGTGGCTAATTGATATAAATGCCGGTATTGCTTGTCCTTGGGCGCGCGTGCCGTTAATCTTGGCGGTGGAGAGTCGATCGGACAGTCGCTGCCTGCTTTTGTTCCGCAATAGCAGGGGGAGGAAAGTCCGGGCTCCATAGGGCAGAGTGCCAGGTAACGCCTGGGAGGCGCGAGCCTACGGAAAGTGCCACAGAAAATAACCGCCTAAGCACTTCGGTGCCGGTAAGGGTGAAAAGGTGCGGTAAGAGCGCACCGCACGGCTGGCAACAGTTCGTGGCTAGGTAAACCCCACTCGGAGCAAGACCAAATAGGGTTCCATCAGGCGTGGCCCGCGTCGGAACCGGGTAGGTTGCTAGAGGCGTCCAGCGATGGCCGTCGTAGAGGAATGACTGTCCTCGACAAAACCCGGCTTACAGATCGACTCTCCACCTTTCCTTCCCTGCTTGATTCGATAGCAGATGCCCGCTGGTAATACCGAAAAAATCTTACTCTTGATAAATCACTTTAACTTCGAACTCCACCTGCTTGCGTGGGTTTGATTTTTCTCGTGTTTTTTTCTCCTTGGTAATCCTTCCGCATTCCCTTATTGCGCTAAATCTCGGTCCTGTAAGGCTTTTCCTTCCGAACGTGCCTTGACGGTGCTGCGGGCGGATTCCTATAGTGTGCGCAAGTGGCAGAAAGTGGGATGAAGTGGGTTTTCTGGCACAAAAAAGCTAACATTGTGGGGAATCGCAGCCGTGTTCCGCGGAGCCAACGCCGTCAGCCTCGATGCCAAGGGCCGTCTCGCCATGCCGAGCCGGTACCGTGACGAGCTCGATTCGCGTTGCAATGGTCAGCTGATCGTGACCATCGACGCCGTTGACCCCTGCTTGTGTGTTTATCCCCTCGATGAGTGGGAACAGATAGAAGCCAAGTTGCGTGCCTTGCCATCGTTGCGTGAGGAAAACCGCCGCCTGCAGCGTTTGCTGATCGGTAATGCGGTTGACCTGGAGCTCGATGGCAGTGGGCGTTTCCTGGTGCCGCCCCGTCTGCGTGAGTACGCCAAGCTCGACAAGAAGGCGATGCTGGTGGGGCAACTGAACAAATTCCAGCTGTGGGATGAGGATGCCTGGAACGCGGTTTCGGCAGCTGACCTTGCAGCTATTCAACAACCGGGCGCCATGCCCGACGAATTGCGTGACCTGATCCTGTGACCATAGATAGCGGCTTCAACCACATTACCGTCCTGCTCGACGAAGCTGTCGAGGCATTGGCCCTGCGCGCCGACGGTTGCTATCTGGACGGCACCTTTGGCCGTGGCGGGCACAGCCGGTTGATTCTCAGCAAGCTCGGGCCGCAAGGGCGGCTGCTGGGTTTCGACAAAGATCCACAGGCGATTGCCACGGGGCAAGCGCTGGCGGCCGAAGACGGCCGCTTTGTCATTGTGCAGCGCAGCTTTGCCGAGCTGGGCGCGGAAGTGGCCGAGCGCGGCCTGGATGGCAAGGTCAGCGGCGTATTGCTGGACCTGGGCGTTTCCTCGCCGCAGCTGGATGACCCTGAGCGGGGCTTCAGCTTCCTCAATGATGGCCCGCTGGACATGCGCATGAACCCGGACCAGGGCATCAGTGCCGCCGAGTTCATCGCCACTGCACCTGAAGAAGAAATTGCCCGCGTGTTCAAGGAATACGGCGAAGAGCGCTTCGCCAAGCGCATGGCTCGCGCCGTGGTGCAGCGCCGCGAACAGCAACCGTTCACCCGCACCGGTGACCTCGCCGAGGTGCTGAAGGTGGCCAACCCGGCCTGGGAGAAGGGCAAGAACCCGGCGACCCGCGCCTTCCAGGGCCTGCGCATTCACGTCAACAACGAACTGGGTGACCTCGAGGCGGGCCTCGAGGCCGCGATCGATGCGCTGGAAGTTGGGGGCCGCCTGGCGGTGATCAGCTTCCACTCGCTGGAAGACCGCATCGTCAAACTGTTCATGCGCAAGCTGGCCAAGGGAGAGGCCGACAACCTGCCGCGCAACCTGCCGGTTCAGCACAAGGTCTTCGAGCCGAAAATCAAGCTCATCGGCAAGGCCCAGTTCGCCTCCGAAGCCGAGCTCAAGGCCAACCCACGGTCGCGTAGCGCCGTGATGCGCGTGGCGGAGAAACTGCGGTGAGCAGGCTGTTTGCCAAACCCTTGCCAGGCGGAAGCTTCCTGATGCTTCTGCTGTTCGTTGCCGTGCTGATTTCGGCCATCGCCGTGTCCTACAGCGCGCACTGGAACCGTCAGTTGCTCAATACCCTGTACGGCGAGTTGAACGAGCGCGACAAGGCCCAGGCCGAGTGGGGCCGGCTGATCCTCGAACAAAGCACCTGGACCGCCGCCAGCCGCATCGAAAACCTGGCCTCCGAGCAACTGAAGATGCGCGTACCTTCGGCTGACGAAGTACGGATGGTGGCGCCATGATGAAGCTCGAAGGTGCACTCTACCCGTGGCGCTTCCGCGTGGTGATCGGCTTGCTGGCGCTGATGGTCGGTGCCATTTGCTGGCGCATCATCGACCTGCAGGTGGTCGACCGTGACTTCCTCAAGGGCCAGGGCGATGCGCGCAGCCTGCGTCACATCCCTATCCCGGCGCACCGTGGGCTGATCACCGACCGTAACGGCGAACCGCTGGCAGTCAGCACCCCGGTCACCACCCTGTGGGCCAACCCCAAGGAAATGCAGGCCTCCAAAGACCGCTGGCCACAGCTGGCCGCCGCGCTGGGGCAGAACCCGCAGCAACTGACCGAGCGCCTGACCCAACAGGCCAGCAAAGAGTTCATCTACCTGGTCCGCGGCCTGACCCCGGAGCAGGGCCAGCATGTGCTCGACCTGAAAGTGCCGGGTGTATACGGCCTGGAAGAATTCCGCCGCTTCTACCCGGCCGGTGATGTCACCGCGCACATGGTCGGCTTTACCGACCTCGATGACCACGGTCGCGAAGGGGTGGAACTGGCCTATGACGAGTGGCTGGCCGGTGTACCCGGCAAGCGGCAGGTGATCAAGGACCGGCGCGGCCGGCTGATCAAGGACATTCAGGTAACCAAGAACGCCAAGGCAGGGAAGACCTTGGCGTTGTCGATAGACCTGCGCCTGCAGTACCTGGCCACCCGCGAACTGCGCAACGCCATTGCCGAACAGGACGCCAAGGCCGGCAGCCTGGTGATCATGGACGTCAAGACCGGTGAGGTTCTGGCCATGGTCAACCAGCCGACCTACAACCCCAACAACCGCCGCAGCATGTTCCCGGCCGCAATGCGCAACCGCGCGATCATCGACGTGTTCGAGCCAGGCTCCACGGTCAAGCCGATCTCCATGAGCGCGGCGCTGCAGAGTGGCCGCTGGAAGCCGACCGACAAGGTCGAGGTGTACCCCGGCAGCCTGCAGATCGGCCGCTACACCATCAAGGACGTGTCCAAGAGCGAGGGCCCGATCCTCGACCTGACCGGCATCCTGATCAACTCCAGTAACGTCGGCATGAGCAAGATCGCCTTCGACATCGGTGGCGAGGCCATCTACCGGGTCATGTCCCAGGTCGGCCTGGGCCAGTACACCGGCCTTGGCTTCCCCGGCGAGCGCGTCGGCAACCTGCCAAACCACCGCGAGTGGCGCAAGGCCGAGACCGCGACCCTGTCCTATGGCTACGGCGTGTCGGTGACCGCCCTGCAGCTGGTGCATGCCTACGCGGCGCTGGCCAACGACGGCAAGATGGTGCCGCTGTCGATCCTCAAGGTCGACAAGGCCCCGGAAGCCGTGCAGGCCATTCCGAAGGAAACCGCCGAGACCGTCCAGGGCATGCTGCAGCAGGTGATCGAAGCTCCGCGCGGCGTGTTCCGCGCCCAGGTGCCGTTCTACCACGTGGCCGGCAAGTCCGGTACCGCGCGCAAGGCCACCGTGGGGTCCAAGGGCTACACCGAAAACGCCTACCGCTCACTGTTCGCCGGCTTCGGGCCGATGAGCGACCCACGCTACGCCATCGTCGTGGTCATCGACGAACCGGGCAAGGGCGGCTACTTCGGTGGCCTGGTTTCGGCACCGGTGTTCAGCAAGGTCATGTCCGGCACGCTGCGCCTGATGAACGTGCCGCCAGACAACCTGCCGCCACCAGCCCCCGTCGAACAATCGCAAGTCAATGCAGCAGCAACCGCCAAGGGAGGGCGTGGATGATGACAATGCCATTGAGCAAGCTTTTCGCTCACGCCAGCCGTGACCCGCTGATCCGTGAACTGACCCTGGACAGTCGCAACGTGCGCCCGGGCGACCTGTTCCTGGCCGTGCCGGGTGCCAAGGTCGATGGCCGCGAGCATATCGCCGATGCCCTGGCCCGTGGCGCTGCCGCCGTGGCCTATGAAGAACAGGGCGCGAGCGTGTTGCCAATCACCGATGTGCCGCTGATCCCGGTCAAGGGCCTGATCGCCCAGCTTTCGGATATCGCAGGTCGCTTCTATGGCGAGCCGAGCCGCCAGCTGAACCTGGTGGGCGTGACCGGCACCAACGGCAAGACCAGCGTCACCCAGCTGGTGGCCCAGGCGCTGGACGTGCTTGGCCAGCGTTGTGGCCTGATCGGCACCCTGGGTACCGGCTTCTATGGTGAGCTGCAGAGTGGCCGCCTGACCACGCCCGACCCGATCGCCGTGCAGTCGACCCTCAACGACCTCAGGAAAGGCGGCGCCAAGGCCGTGGCCATGGAGGTTTCCTCCCATGCCCTGGAGCAGGGGCGTGTCGCCGCGCTGGAGTTCGACATCGCGGTCATGACCAACCTGTCCCGCGACCATCTGGACTACCACGGCAGCATGGAGGCCTACGAGGCCGCCAAGGCCAAGTTGTTCGCCTGGCCGGGCCTGCGTTGTCAGGTGGTCAACCTGGATGATGACTTTGGCCGTCGCCTGGCCGCGGACTTTGCCCGCCGCCCGAGTGCCGACCATATCGAGACCCGGTTGCTCAGCTATAGCCTGGAGAACCCGGAGGCCTCGCTGTTCTGCCGTGAGGCCGTGTTCAATGACGATGGCGTGCGCGCCACCCTGGTCACCGCCCAGGGTGAACGTACCCTGCGTAGCCAGTTGCTGGGCCGCTTCAACCTGAGCAACATGCTCGCCGCCGTGGCGACCCTGCTGGCGCTGGACTATGCGCTGGATGAAATCCTCAAGGTCACCCCGCAGCTGCAGGGGCCGGTCGGCCGCATGCAGCGCCTGGGAGGCGGTGACAAGCCGCTGGTGGTGGTCGACTACGCACACACCCCGGACGCCCTGGAAAAAGTACTCGAAGCCCTGCGCCCGCACGCCCACGGCAAGTTGCTGTGCCTGTTCGGCTGCGGCGGCGACCGTGACCGCGGCAAGCGCCCGCTGATGGCCGAAGTGGCCGAGCGCCTGGCTGACCGCGTGCTGGTCACCGACGACAATCCGCGTACTGAAGACCCGCTGCGCATCTTTGACGACATCCGCCCGGGCTTCACCAAGCCTGCCGAAGTCGAGTTCGTTGCCGGTCGTGGCGAAGCCATCGCGCATCTGATCGCTACCGCCGCTGCCAACGATGTGATCGTGCTGGCCGGCAAGGGGCACGAGGATTACCAGGAGATCAATGGCGAGCGCCATGACTTCTCCGATCTGACCGAGGCCGAAAAGGCACTTGTAGCCTGGGAGGCTCCACATGCTTAAGCCGATGTCACTCAGCCAGCTGACCACAGCACTGAGTGGTCAACAAGTCGGTGCCGACGCCACGTTCACCGGCGTCAGCATCGACAGCCGCAGTGTTGGCGCCGGGCAGCTGTTCGTTGCCCTGGCCGGCCCGCGCTTCGATGGCCACGACTACCTGGCCGATGTAAAGGCCAAGGGCGCTGTCGCGGCCCTGGTCGAGCGTGAAGTGGCCGATGTAGACCTGCCGCAGCTGTTGGTGGCCGATTGCCGCCTGGCCCTCGGCCAGCTTGGCGCGCTGAACCGTGCTGCCTTCGACAAGCCGGTGGTGGCCATCACCGGTTCCAGCGGCAAGACCACGGTCAAGGAGATGCTCGCCAGCATCCTGCGTACCCGTGGCCTGGTGCACGCCACCCGCGGCAACCTGAACAACGACCTCGGTGCGCCACTGACCCTGCTGGAGATCGCCCCAGAGCACAGCGCCGCGGTGATCGAGCTGGGCGCCTCGCGCATTGGCGAGATCCGCTACACCGTCGGCCTGACCCGGCCTCAGGTGGTCATCATCAACAACGCCGGTACCGCCCACGTTGGCGAGTTCGGCGGCCCGGAAAAGATCGTCGAAGCCAAGGGCGAGATTCTCGAAGGCCTGGGCGAGGGCGGCACTGCCATCCTCAATCTGGCCGACAAGGCCTTCGATATCTGGCGCAAACGTGCCGGCAACCACCGCATCCTCAGCTTTGCCCTGGACAACCCGCAGGCTGACTTCCATGCCAGTGACATCGGCCGTGATGCCCGTGGCTGCCCGTCGTTCACCCTGCATGGGCCTGATGGCAAGGTGCCGGTGCAGTTGAACCTGCTGGGTACGCATAACGTCAGCAACGCCCTGGCCGCCGCCGCCGCTGCCCATGCCGTTGGTCTGAGCCTGAGCGGCATCGCCGCCGGCCTGGCTGCCGTGCAACCGGTCAAGGGCCGTACCGTGGCGCAGATCGCGCCGAACGGCGTGCGGGTGATCGACGACAGTTACAACGCAAATCCCACCTCCATGTGCGCAGCCATTGATATACTCGCCGGCTTTTCCGGACGCACCATCCTGGTGCTTGGGGATATCGGCGAACTGGGGCAATGGGCGGAGGAAGGCCACCGTCAGGTGGGTGACTACGCGCGTGGCAAGGTAGACGCCCTGTACGCGGTGGGCACCAACATGACACACGCGGTCAAGGCGTTCGGCGCCAATGGCCACCATTTCGCTACTCAAGCTGAACTGATCGACGCGGTTGGCGCCGAGAATGCCAGCGACACCACTATCTTGATCAAGGGCTCGCGCAGCGCTGCGATGGAAAACGTCGTGGCGGCATTGTGCGGTGCCAGCGGGGAGAAACATTAATGCTGCTGCTGTTGGCCGAGTATCTGCAACAGTTCCACAAAGGCTTCGCGGTCTTCCAGTACCTGTCCCTGCGCGGGATTCTGGGTGTGCTGACCGCGTTGTCCCTGGCGCTGTGGCTGGGGCCGTGGATGATCCGTACCCTGCAAATCCGCCAGATCGGCCAGGCCGTGCGTAACGACGGCCCGCAATCGCACCTGTCCAAGTCCGGCACCCCGACCATGGGCGGGGCGCTGATCCTGTCCGCCATCGCCGTCAGCACCCTGCTGTGGGCCGACCTGACCAACCGCTACGTGTGGGTGGTGCTGATCGTTACCCTGGCATTCGGTGCCATCGGCTGGGTCGACGACTACCGCAAGGTGATCGAAAAGAACTCGCGCGGCCTGCCAAGCCGCTGGAAGTACTTCTGGCAGTCGGTGTTCGGCCTGGCAGCCGCCATCTTCCTGTACAAGACCGCACCGACCAGCGTCGAAACCACGCTGATCCTGCCGTTCGTAAAGGATGTCACCATTCCGCTGGGCATCGGCTTCGTCGTGCTGACCTACTTCGTCATTGTCGGCTCGAGCAACGCGGTCAACCTTACCGACGGCCTCGACGGCCTGGCGATCATGCCGACGGTGATGGTCGGTGGTGCCCTGGGCATCTTCTGCTACCTGTCGGGCAACGTGAAGTTCGCCGAATACCTGCTGATCCCCTATGTGCCGGGCTCGGGCGAGCTGATCGTGTTCTGCGGCGCGCTGATCGGTGCCGGCCTGGGCTTCCTGTGGTTCAACACCTACCCGGCGCAGGTGTTCATGGGTGACGTTGGCGCACTGGCGTTGGGCGCCGCGCTGGGCACCATCGCCGTGATCGTTCGCCAGGAAATCGTGCTGTTCATCATGGGCGGCGTGTTCGTCATGGAAACCCTGTCGGTGGTGATCCAGGTTGCCTCCTTCAAGCTGACCGGCAAGCGCGTGTTCCGCATGGCGCCGATCCACCACCACTTTGAACTCAAGGGCTGGCCAGAGCCACGGGTGATCGTCCGTTTCTGGATCATCACCGTGATCCTCGTGCTGATCGGCCTTGCAACCCTGAAACTGAGGTAGATGAGCGTGTCTTTGATCGCTTCCGACCAATTCCGCATCGTTGTCGGCCTCGGCAAGAGCGGCATGTCCCTGGTTCGCTTCCTGGCGAGCCGGGGCGTTGCCTTTGCGGTCGCCGACACCCGCGAGCAACCGCCGGAACTGGACACCCTGCGCCGTGATTACCCGCAGGTGGAAGTGCGCTGTGGTGAGCTGGACGTGGACTTCCTGTGCCGCGCCAACGAGCTGTACGTAAGCCCCGGCCTGGCCCTGGCCACCCCGGCCCTGCAGCAGGCGGCCGCGCGTGGCGTGAAGCTGTCCGGTGACATCGAACTGTTCGCCCGCTACGCCAAGGCCCCGATCATTGCCATCAGCGGCTCCAACGCCAAGAGCACCGTCACCACCCTGGTTGGCGAAATGGCCGCCAAGGCCGGCAAGCGCGTGGCGGTGGGCGGCAACCTCGGTACCCCGGCGCTGGACTTGCTGGCCGATGATGTCGAGCTGTACGTGCTGGAACTGTCCAGCTTCCAGCTGGAAACCACTGACCAGCTCAACGCCGAAGTGGCCACGGTGCTGAACATCAGCGAAGACCACATGGACCGCTACAGCGGCCTGCCGGCCTACCACCTGGCCAAGCACCGGATCTTCCGTGGCGCCAAACAGGTTGTCGTCAATCGTCAGGACGCCCTGAGCCGCCCACTGCCGGTCGAAGGCCGCCCATGCTGGACCTTCGGCCTCAACCAGCCAGACTTCAAGGCCTTTGGCCTGCGCGAAGTGGACGGTGAGAAATACCTGGCATTCGAGTTCCAGGCGCTGATGCCGGTGCGCGAACTGAAGATTCGTGGTGCCCACAACCAGAGCAATGCCTTGGCGGCGTTGGCCCTGGGGCATGCTGCCGGCCTGCCGTTCGAGCCGATGCTCGAAGCCCTGCGCGAGTTCGGTGGCCTGGCCCATCGCTGCCAGTGGGTGCGCGAGCGCAACGGCGTGAACTGGTACGACGATTCCAAGGCCACCAACGTCGGTGCTGCCCTGGCCGCCATCGAGGGCCTGGGTGCCGATATCGAAGGCAAGCTGGTGCTGATCGCCGGTGGCGATGGCAAGGGCGCCGACTTCGCTGCACTGCGCGAGCCGGTCCAGCGCTTCTGCCGTGCTGTGGTACTGCTTGGCCGTGATGCCGAGCGCCTGGCCGAAGCCCTTGGCGATGGTGTGCAACTGGTCCGCGTGAAAACCCTCGACGATGCCGTGCAGCAATGCGCCGAACTGGCCCAGGCGGGTGATGCCGTGCTGCTGTCGCCGGCGTGCGCCAGCCTCGACATGTTCAGGAACTTCGAAGAACGCGGGCGCCTGTTCGCCCAGGCAGCGGGAGGCCTTGCATGATCTTCGGCATCCTCAAGCCCTATCCGTCGCCGCTGATCAGCGGCCGTGGCATCGACCTGGACTTTGCGATGCTCGCTGGCTGCCTGGCATTGCTGGGCCTGGGCCTGGTGATGATCACCTCGGCGTCCTCGGAAGTGGCTGCGGTGCAGTCGGGCAACCCGCTTTACCACATGTTCCGCCACCTGGTGTACGTGTTCCTCGGCCTGGTCGCCTGTGGCGCCACCATGCTGGTGCCGATCGCCACCTGGCAGCGCATGGGCTTCATGATGCTGCTGGGGGCCTTCGGCCTGCTGGTGCTGGTGCTGGTGCCGGGTATCGGCCGCGAAGTGAACGGCTCCATGCGCTGGATCGGCTTCAGCTTCTTCAACGTGCAGCCCTCGGAAATCGCCAAGGTGTTCGTGGTCATTTACCTGGCCGGCTACCTTGTACGCCGGCAGACCGAGGTACGCGAAACCTGGATGGGCTTCTTCAAACCGTTCATCGTGCTGCTGCCCATGGCGGCCCTGCTGCTGATGGAGCCGGACTTCGGTGCCACCGTGGTGATGATGGGCGCGGCGGCGGCCATGCTGTTCCTGGGCGGTGTGGGGCTGTTCCGCTTCAGCCTGATGGTGGTGCTGGCGGTGGTCGCGGTGTTCGTCCTGGTACAGGCGCAGCCTTACCGCATGGCGCGCCTGATTACCTTTACCGACCCGTGGTCCGACCAGTTCGGCTCGGGCTACCAGCTGACCCAGGCGCTGATTGCCTTCGGCCGTGGCGAGTGGCTGGGCGTTGGCCTGGGCAACAGCGTGCAGAAGCAGTTCTACCTGCCTGAAGCGCACACCGACTTCGTGTTCTCGGTACTGGCCGAAGAACTCGGCGTGGTCGGCTCGCTGCTGACCATCGCGCTCTTCGTGTTCGTGACCGTGCGTGCCCTGTACATCGGCCTGTGGGCTGAAAAAGCCAAGCAGTTCTTTGCCGCTTATGTCGCCTTCGGGCTGGCGTTCCTGTGGATCGGCCAGTTCCTGATCAACATCGGTGTGAACGTCGGCCTGCTGCCGACCAAGGGCCTGACCCTGCCGTTCCTCAGCTACGGGGGCAGCTCGCTGGTGATCTGCTGTGCCTGCGTGGGGCTGTTGCTGCGTATCGAGTGGGAAAGCCGCACGCACCTGGGCAGTGAGGAACACGAGTTCAGCGAAAGCGATTTTGCCGAGGAGACCAATCATGGCCGCTGACGGCAAGAATGTACTGATCATGGCGGGCGGCACCGGGGGCCACGTGTTCCCGGCCCTGGCCTGCGCCCGTGAGTTCCAGGCACGTGGTTACAGCGTGCACTGGCTGGGCACCCCGCGTGGCATCGAGAATGAACTGGTGCCCCAGGCTGGCCTGCCGTTGCACCTGATCCAGGTCAGTGGCCTGCGCGGCAAGAGCAAGCTGTCGTTGCTCAAGGCGCCGTTCACCCTGGTCAAGGCCGTGCTGCAGGCGCGGCGTATCGTGCGTGAGCTCAAGCCGGTATGCGTGGTCGGCTTCGGTGGCTATGTGACCGGCCCGGGCGGCGTCGCCGCACGCCTGTGCGGCGTACCGCTGGTGATCCATGAGCAGAACGCCCGCGCCGGCACTGCCAACCGGTTGCTGGTGCCACTCTCGGCACGGGTTTGCGAAGCTTTCCCGAACACCTTCGAGGCCAGCGACAAACGTCGCACCACCGGCAACCCGGTGCGCCCGGAGCTGTTCATGGACGCGCATCGCGCGCCCCTGACCGAGCGCCGTGCACGCCTGTTGGTGCTCGGTGGCAGCCTGGGCGCGGAACCATTGAACAAATTGTTGCCTAAGGCCCTGTCCGAGGTGCCCGCCGCGCTGCGGCCAGAGGTGTTCCACCAGGCTGGCAAGCAACACGCGCCGATCACCGCCGAGCGTTATCACGAGGCGGGTGTCGAGGCGCAGGTAGAGCCCTTCATCAAGGACATGGCCCAAGCCTATGGCTGGGCCGACATGGTGGTGTGCCGGGCCGGTGCCCTGACCGTCAGCGAGCTGGCGGCAGCAGGCCTGCCTTCGGTGCTGGTGCCATTGCCCCACGCGATCGACGACCACCAGACCCACAACGCCCAATATCTGGCCCGGGAAGGTGCTGCCTTCCTGATGCCACAAGCGACAACTGGCGCAGCGCAGCTCGCTGAACGCCTGAACGAGGTGCTGATGCAACCCGAGAAACTCAACGTCATGGCAGGCACCGCACGGCGCCTGGCCAAACCTGCCGCAACCAGCACCGTGGTCGATATCTGCCTGGAGGTGGCCCATGGTTGAGAGCCAGAAAGCCATGCCCCAGCCGAAGATGGGCCGTATCCGCCGTATTCACTTCGTCGGTATCGGCGGCGTGGGCATGTGCGGCATTGCCGAAGTGTTGCTGAACCTGGGCTATGAAGTGTCCGGTTCCGACCTGAAGGCCTCGCCGGTCACCGAGCGCCTGGAATCGTTCGGTGCCGAGATCTTCGTCGGCCACCGCGCCGAGAACGCCGCCACCGCCGATGTGCTGGTGGTGTCCAGCGCCATCAACCCGGCCAACCCGGAAGTCGCCACCGCCCTGGAGCGGCGCATTCCGGTGGTGCCGCGTGCCGAGATGCTCGCCGAGCTGATGCGCTACCGCCATGGCGTGGCCGTTGCCGGTACCCACGGCAAGACCACCACCACCAGCCTGCTGGCTTCGGTGTTCGCTGCCGGCGGCCTGGACCCGACCTTCGTCATCGGCGGCCGCCTGACCGCTGCCGGCACCAATGCCCAGCTCGGCACCAGCCGCTACCTGATTGCCGAAGCGGACGAGAGCGATGCCAGCTTCCTGCACCTGCAGCCGATGGTGGCCGTGGTCACCAACATCGACGCCGACCACATGGCGACCTACGAAGGTGACTTCAACAAACTGAAGAAAACCTTCGTCGAGTTCCTGCACAACCTGCCGTTCTACGGCCTGGCCGTGATGTGCCTGGACGACCCGGTAGTGCGCGAGATCCTGCCACAGGTCAAGCGCCCGACCGTGACCTATGGCTTCAGCGACGAGGCCGACATCCGCGCCATCAACGTGCGCCAGAAGGGCATGCAGACCCACTTCACCGTGCTGCGCCGTGACCGCGAGCCGCTGGAGGTGTCGGTGAACATGCCCGGCAACCACAACGTGCTCAACGCCTTGGCCACCATCGCCATCGCCACCGACGAAGGCATCACTGACGAGGCCATCGTCCAGGGCCTGTCCGGCTTCCAGGGCGTCGGCCGCCGCTTCCAGGTGTATGGCGAACTGCCGGTCGAAGGCGGCAGCGTGATGCTGGTCGACGACTATGGCCACCACCCGACCGAAGTGGCTGCGGTGATCAAGGCCGTGCGCGGTGGCTGGCCAAGCCGCCGCCTGGTGATCGTCTACCAGCCGCATCGCTACAGCCGTACCCGCGACCTGTACGACGATTTCGTCCAGGTGCTGGGCGATGCCAACGTGCTGCTGCTGATGGAAGTCTACCCGGCTGGCGAAGAGCCGATCCCCGGTGCCGACAGCCGCCAGCTGTGCCACAGCATCCGCCAGCGCGGCAAGCTGGACCCGATCTACATCGAACGTGGCGTCGACCTGGCGCCACTGGTCAAGCCACTGCTGCGTGCTGGCGACATCCTGATCTGCCAGGGTGCCGGTGATGTCGGCGGCCTGGCCCCGCAATTGATGAAAAGCCCGCTGTTCGCTGGCGCCAAGCAGGAGAAGTCGAAATGACCAGCGCCTACGAAAAGCTGCACTCGACCCTGGACGTCAAGGCGTTCGGCCGTGTTGCCGTGCTGTACGGCGGCAAGAGTGCCGAGCGTGAAGTGTCGCTCAAATCCGGCGCTGCGGTGATCGACGCGCTGACTACCGCCGGTGTCGACGTGGTCGCCATCGACGTGGGTGACGACCTGCTCGACCGCCTGCAAAGCGAGAAGATCGACCGCGCCTTCATCATCCTCCACGGCCGTGGCGGTGAAGACGGCAGCATGCAAGGCCTGCTCGAGTGCCTGGGCATCCCGTACACCGGCAGTGGCATCCTTGCCTCGGCACTGGCCATGGACAAGCTGCGTACCAAGCAGGTGTGGCAGAGCCTGGGCATTCCGACCCCGCGCCACGCCGTGCTGGCGAGCGAAAGCGATTGTTTGCAGGCCGCTACGGAACTGGGCTTCCCGCTTATCGTCAAACCGGCCCATGAAGGTTCCAGCATCGGCATGGCCAAGGTGAACAGCGCCCAGGAACTGGTCGCCGCCTGGCAGGATGCTGCCAGATACGATTCCCAGGTACTGGTGGAGCAGTGGATCCACGGGCCGGAGTTCACCGTCGCGGTATTGCGTGGCCAGGTGCTGCCACCGATCGCCCTGGGTACGCCGCACGTGTTCTACGACTACGACGCCAAGTACATCGCCAACGATACCCAGTACCGCATTCCGTGCGGCCTGGACAGCGTCAAGGAACAGGAACTGATCGACCTGACCGCGCGCGCCTGCGATGCCATCGGCATCGAAGGCTGGGGGCGGCTGGACGTGATGCAGGACGAGCAGGGCCGGTTCTGGCTGCTCGAAGTCAACACCGCACCCGGCATGACCGATCATAGCCTGGTGCCCATGGCGGCCCGCGCGGCCGGCCTGGACTTCCAGCAACTGGTGCTGGCAATCCTGGCCGAAAGCGTGGCGACGCGAGGTTAACAACCATGCAAGGCGCGATGATACGTCAGCAGCAACCCGTTACCGGCCGTAGCAAGCCGGTGCCGCGTGGTGCCAGTCGGCTGGTGGCTGACGAGCCCGTATCGGCGCGCCTGCCGCGGCCAAGCCTGGGGGGGCTCAAGCGCCTGCTGTGGCCGGTGCTGCTGGTGGCGGCCGGGTTTGGCGCCTATGAGGGCGCCATTCGCCTGATGCCATACGCCGACCGGCCGATCACCAAGATCGACGTGCAGGGTGACCTCAGCTACATCAGCCAGCAGTCGGTGCAGCAGCGTATCGCGCCCTACGTGGCGGCGAGCTTCTTCAGCGTCGACCTGCCGGCGATGCGCGCCGAGCTCGAACAGATGCCGTGGATTGCCCATGCCGAAGTGCGCCGGGTATGGCCCGACGAGGTGGTGATCCGCCTGGAAGAACAGTTGCCGGTGGCACGCTGGGGTGACGAAGCCTTGCTCAACAACCAGGGCCAGGCATTCACCCCGCGCGAGCTGGCCAACTACGAGCATCTGCCGCAGCTGGCCGGGCCGCAGCGTGCTCAGCAACAAGTCATGCAGCAGTATCAGGTATTGAGCCAGATGCTGCGCCCCCTGGGCTTTTCCATCGCTCGCCTGGAGCTGCGCGAGCGAGGCAGCTGGTTCCTGACCACCGGCGCGAGCAGCGCCGGGCCGGGCATCGAGCTGCTGCTGGGGCGCGACCATCTGGTGGAGAAAATGCGCCGTTTCATTGCCATATACGACAAAACACTCAAAGACCAGATCACCACTATCGCCCGCATTGATCTGCGTTATTCCAACGGACTTGCCGTTGGTTGGCGGGAACCGATTGCACCGACGACGGCCCAACCCGCCGTTGCGAAGAATTAGAGAGAGGCAGGACCATGGCAAACGCGCATAGCGGCAAAATGATCGTCGGGCTGGACATCGGCACCTCCAAGGTGGTGGCGCTGGTGGGCGAAGTGGGCGAGGACGGTACCCTGGAGATCGTCGGGATCGGTACCCATCCCTCCCGTGGCCTGAAAAAAGGCGTGGTGGTGAACATCGAGTCCACCGTGCAGTCGATCCAGCGCGCCGTGGAAGAGGCGCAGCTGATGGCCGGCTGCCGCATCCACTCGGCCTTCGTCGGCGTGGCCGGCAACCACATCCGCAGCCTGAACTCCCACGGCATCGTCGCCATCCGCGACCGCGAGGTCAGCCTGGCCGACCTGGAGCGCGTACTCGACGCCGCCCAGGCCGTGGCCATCCCGGCCGACCAGCGCGTGCTGCACACCCTGCCGCAGGACTACGTGATCGACAACCAGGAAGGCGTGCGCGAGCCGCTGGGCATGTCGGGCGTACGTCTGGAAGCCAAGGTCCACGTGGTCACCTGCGCGGTCAACGCGGCGCAGAACATCGAGAAGTGCGTCCGCCGCTGCGGCCTGGAAATCGACGACATCATCCTCGAACAGCTGGCCTCGGCCTACTCGGTGCTGACCGACGATGAAAAAGAACTGGGCGTGTGCCTGGTGGACATTGGTGGTGGCACCACCGACATCGCCATCTTCACCGAGGGCGCGATCCGTCACACCGCGGTGATCCCGATTGCCGGCGACCAGGTGACCAACGATATCGCCATGGCCCTGCGTACCCCGACCCAGTACGCCGAAGAAATCAAGATCCGCTACGCCTGCGCCCTGGCCAAACTGGCTGGCGCCGGCGAGACCATCAAGGTGCCGAGCGTGGGTGATCGCCCACCGCGCGAGCTGTCGCGCCAGGCCCTGGCCGAGGTGGTGGAGCCACGTTACGACGAGCTCTTCACCTTGATCCAGGCCGAATTGCGCCGCAGCGGCTACGAGGACCTGGTGCCGGCCGGCATCGTCCTGACCGGCGGCACCGCGAAGATGGAAGGCGCCGTGGAACTGGCCGAGGAAATCTTCCACATGCCGGTACGCCTGGGCGTACCGCACAGCGTTCGGGGGCTTAGCGACGTGGTTCGCAACCCGATCTATTCCACCGGCGTGGGCTTGCTCACCTACGGCCTGCAGAAGCAGACCGAAGACCTGCCCTTGACCGGTAACAGCAGCAACAACAGCTATGGCGATGAACCGAAGGCTCCAGTGCTTGAACGCTTCAAGCGCTGGGTCCAGGGCAACTTCTAAGTTTCAAAGCAGTAGTGGTAGGCGCGACAACTAGAGAACTGTAAGGAGAGGGAAAATGTTCGAGCTCGTAGACAACGTCCCGCAAAGCCCGGTCATCAAGGTGATCGGCGTTGGTGGTGGTGGTGGCAACGCCGTCAATCACATGGTCAAGAGCAGCATCGAAGGCGTGGAATTCATCTGCGCCAACACCGATGCCCAGGCGCTGAAAAACATCGGCGCGCGCACCATCCTGCAATTGGGCACTGGCGTGACCAAAGGCCTGGGTGCCGGTGCCAACCCGGAAGTCGGCCGCCAGGCCGCGCTGGAAGACCGTGAGCGCATCGCTGAAGTGCTGCAGGGCACCAACATGGTGTTCATCACCACTGGCATGGGCGGCGGTACCGGTACCGGTGCAGCGCCGATCATCGCCGAAGTGGCCAAGGAAATGGGCATTCTCACCGTTGCCGTGGTGACCCGTCCGTTCCCGTTCGAAGGCCGCAAGCGCATGCAGATTGCCGATGAAGGCATCCGCATGCTGGCTGAAAGCGTCGACTCGTTGATTACCATCCCCAACGAGAAGCTGCTGACCATCCTGGGCAAGGATGCCAGCCTGCTGTCCGCCTTCGCCAAGGCTGACGACGTACTGGCCGGTGCCGTGCGTGGTATCTCCGATATCATCAAGCGCCCGGGCATGATCAACGTCGACTTCGCCGACGTGCGTACCGTGATGGGTGAAATGGGCATGGCCATGATGGGTACTGGCTGTGCCAGCGGCCCGAACCGTGCGCGTGAAGCCACCGAGGCAGCAATTCGCAACCCGCTGCTGGAAGACGTCAACCTGCAGGGCGCCCGCGGTATCCTGGTGAACATCACCGCAGGCCCGGACCTGTCGCTGGGCGAGTACTCCGACGTGGGTAGCATCATCGAAGCCTTCGCCTCCGACCACGCCATGGTCAAGGTCGGTACCGTGATCGACCCGGACATGCGTGACGAGCTGCACGTGACCGTAGTGGCCACTGGCCTTGGCGCGCGCATCGAGAAGCCTGTGAAGGTGGTCGACAACACCCTGCAGACTGCCCAGCAGGTGTACGAGGCATCCAACCCGGCGCCGGTTCGCCAGGAGCAGCCTGCGGTCAACTACCGTGACCTGGAGCGCCCGACCGTAATGCGCAACCAGGCCCATGCAGGGGCTGCTGCAGCCGCTAAACTGAACCCTCAGGATGACCTGGACTACCTTGATATCCCGGCATTCCTGCGTCGTCAGGCTGATTAATGGAATTTATCAGGGGTATAAAGGTGATTGGTATTCATCAAAGGTTGGGTCTGTTATCATCCCCAGCCTTTGTTGATACCTGTTCGCAATTTGCGCTGAAGCGGCCAATGCCATGATTAAACAACGCACCCTGAAGAATACCATCCGTGCCACAGGTGTCGGTCTGCACTCCGGGGAGAAGGTTTACCTGACCCTCAAGCCTGCACCTGTTGACACCGGCATCGTCTTCCGCCGCGCCGACCTCGACCCTGTGGTCGAAATCCCGGCGCGCGCGGCCAACGTCGGCGAGACAACCATGTCGACGACGCTGGTCAACGGTGACGTCAAGGTCGATACGGTCGAGCACCTGCTCTCCGCCATGGCGGGCCTGGGCATCGATAACGCCTACGTCGAGCTCTCCGCCTCGGAAGTGCCGATCATGGATGGCAGCGCCGGACCCTTTGTATTCCTGATTCAGTCTGCCGGCCTGGAAGAACAGGACGCAGCCAAGAAGTTCATCCGCATCCTGCGTGAGGTAACCGTGGAAGAGGGCGACAAGCGCGCCACGTTCCTGCCTTTCGACGGCTTCAAGGTGAGCTTCGAGATCGACTTCGATCACCCGGTCCTCAAGGGCCAGACCCAGAGTGCGGTCGTCGACTTCTCCAGCACCTCGTTCGTGAAGGAAGTCAGCCGCGCGCGTACCTTCGGCTTCATGCGTGACATCGAGTACCTGCGCAAGCACAACCTTGCGTTGGGTGGCAGTGTCGAGAACGCCATCGTGGTCGACGAGACCGGTGTGCTCAACGAAGACGGCCTTCGTTCCGATGACGAATTCGTCAAGCACAAGATCCTCGACGCCATTGGCGACCTTTATCTGCTGGGCAACAGCCTGATCGGCGAGTTCAAGGGCTACAAGTCCGGACACGCGCTGAACAACCAGCTGCTGCGCAAGCTGATTGCCGAAAAAGACGCCTGGGAAGTGGTCACTTTCGAAGATGCCAGCACGGCACCGATCTCGTACATGCGCCCTGTTGCGGCCGTGTAAGTTCGAACACTCTCTAGTTCATTAAGGCCACCTTCGGGTGGCCTTTTTTATGGCTGACGCATTTTGCCCGGCAGGTCCGGCCATTCGCGGGCACGCCCGCTCCCACAGAGTCCCCGCTAATTCAATGAGTTATGTGCAGTTCTATGAGAGCCGGCGTGCCCGCGAATGGACTGCGCAGTAGTCCCGAAGGTGTCAGCGCTTGTCCTGGGCATGAGCTGCCAGCCTTTCCAGTGCCGCGCGCAGCTTGGGGTCGTTGATGCCCTCGGCGGTATCGCGCAGGCTCTCGGCCGCGTTGTTCGACAGCTCTGCGGCATGGCCACCACGCTTGGCCGGCACCAGCGGCGGCTGCACCTTGTACAGGATACGCCTGAGGTTGCCGAATGCTTCCATCGCCTGTAATGCCGCCAGCAAGCGTTTTTGCTGATAGCGCAGACGAGTGGCCCAGTGGCCGTCGGTTACCACCAGCAACAATGTGCCATCGCGCCACGACGCCACATGGCAGTGCTCGCGGGCGGCCGGTTGCAGCTGGCTTTCCAGCAGGCGCTGCAGGTGTTCCAGGCGTTCAGCCTGGTTCAGCAGCAGGCGCAGCGGGCGCACCTGGCGGAGCAGGGCGGAGGGCGGCTGGGCGGGGGAGGGTTTGTAGGCCATGGGAGTACGCATGAGGTTACATGGTCCGCAGTCTAACACCTCTATAGCCTGTCCCGGCCTCTTCGCGGGTGAACCCGCTCCCACAGTTAACAAGAGACAAGACTCATTCTCGATACGTTTCATCTTCCCGAACCTTGAACTCAGGGAAAATGCCCCTATCTAAAACAAGCCCCCGCCAAAACGCTGTACAAGCATCGTGGCAATCCACCACTTTCTTCACCATCGTTTCCGGGTAGAATGCTCGTTCGCATGCGGCCTCAGGGCTGCACGGGCGACTCATGGGGCCGCCCTCCATCCCTACGTGTGGAAGATCCTGCCGATATGTTTGCGCCTTTGTTAAAGAAACTTTTTGGAAGCAAGAACGAGCGTGAAGTCAAACGCATGCTCAAGACGGTGAACATCGTCAATGCTCTCGAAGAGAAGATGGTGGCCCTCTCCGACGAGCAACTGCGGGGCAAGACCGCAGAGTTCAAGGAGCGCCTGGCCAAAGGCGAGACACTGGACCAGTTGCTGCCTGAAGCCTTCGCCGTGGCCCGTGAGGCCGGCAAGCGCGTGATGGGCATGCGCCACTTCGACGTGCAGCTGATCGGTGGCATGACCCTGCACGAGGGCATGATCGCAGAAATGCGTACCGGTGAAGGCAAGACCTTGGTCGGTACCCTGGCCGTGTACCTCAACGCACTGTCCGGCAAGGGCGTGCACGTGGTCACCGTCAACGACTACCTGGCCCGCCGCGACGCCAACTGGATGCGCCCGCTGTACGAGTTCCTCGGCCTGTCGGTCGGCATCGTCTCGGCCTTCCAGCCGCCGGAAGAAAAGCGCGCCGCCTACGCGTCCGACATCACCTACGGCACCAACAACGAATTCGGTTTCGACTACCTGCGCGACAACATGGCGTTCAGCCAGGAGGAGAAGTTCCAGCGTGAACTGAACTTCGCCGTGATCGACGAAGTCGACTCCATCCTCATCGACGAAGCGCGTACCCCGCTGATCATCTCCGGCCAGGCCGAGGACAGCTCCAAGCTGTACATCGAGATCAACCGCCTGATCCCGCGCCTGAAGCAGCACATCGAGGAAGTGGAAGGCCAGGTCACCCAGGAAGGCCACTTCACCATCGACGAGAAGAGCCGCCAGGTCGAGCTGAACGAAGCCGGTCACCAGTACATCGAGGAAATGCTCACCCAGTCGGGCCTGCTGGCCGAGGGCGAGAGCCTGTACTCGGCGCACAACCTGAGCCTGCTGACCCACGTCTACGCCGGCCTGCGCGCGCACAAGCTGTTCCACCGCAACGTCGAGTACATTGTCCAGGACGGCCAGGTCCTGCTGATCGACGAACACACCGGCCGTACCATGCCCGGCCGTCGCCTGTCCGAAGGCCTGCACCAGGCCATCGAAGCGAAAGAAAACCTGAACATCCAGGCCGAGAGCCAGACCCTGGCTTCGACCACCTTCCAGAACTACTTCCGCCTGTACACCAAGCTGTCCGGCATGACCGGTACCGCCGATACCGAAGCGTTCGAGTTCGCCCAGATCTACGCCCTCAACGTGATGGTCATTCCGCCGAACAAGCCGCTGGCGCGCAAGGACTTCAACGACCTGGTGTACCTGACCGCCGACGAGAAATACGCCGCGATCATCGCCGACATCAAGGAAAGCATGACCCAGGGCCGCCCGGTGCTGGTGGGTACTGCGACCATCGAAACCTCCGAGCACATGTCCAACCTCCTGAAGAAGGAAGGTATCGACCACAAGGTGCTCAACGCCAAGTACCACGAGAAGGAAGCCGAGATCATCGCGCAAGCCGGTGCGCCAGGTGCCCTGACCATCGCCACCAACATGGCCGGTCGTGGTACCGACATCCTGCTGGGCGGTAACTGGGAAGCCGAAGTGGCCGCCCTGGAAAACCCCACCGCCGAGCAGATCGCCCAGATCAAGGCCGACTGGCAGAAGCGCCACCAGCAAGTGATCGAGTCGGGTGGCCTGCACGTGATCGCTTCCGAGCGCCACGAATCGCGCCGTATCGACAACCAGCTGCGTGGCCGTTCCGGCCGTCAGGGCGACCCGGGTTCCAGCCGCTTCTACCTGTCGCTGGAAGACAGCCTGATGCGTATCTTCGCCTCTGACCGGGTGAAGAACTTCATGAAGGCGCTGGGCATGCAGTCGGGCGAGGCCATCGAGCATCGCATGGTCACCAACGCCATCGAGAAGGCCCAGCGCAAGGTCGAAGGCCGCAACTTCGACATCCGCAAGCAGTTGCTGGAATACGACGACGTGGCCAACGAGCAGCGCAAGGTGATCTACCACATGCGCAACAGCCTGCTGGCCGCCGAGAACATCGGCGACACCATCGTCGAATTCCGCAAGGAAGTACTGGACGCTACCATCAGCCAGCACATTCCGCCGCAGTCGCTGCCCGAGCAGTGGGACGTGGCCGGCCTGGAAGCTTCGCTGGCCAGCGATTTCGCCATGAAGCTGCCGATCCAGCAGTGGCTCGACGAGGACGATCACCTCTACGAAGAGACCCTGCGCGAGAAGCTGCTGAACGAAATCACCAGCGCGTACACCGAGAAGGAAGACCAGGCCGGTATCGAAGCCCTGCGTACCTTCGAGAAGCAGATCCTGCTGCGCGTGCTGGACGACCTGTGGAAAGACCACCTGTCGACCATGGACCACCTGCGTCACGGTATTCACCTGCGTGGATATGCGCAGAAAAACCCGAAGCAGGAGTACAAGCGCGAATCCTTCAGCCTGTTCCAGGAGCTGCTCGAGTCGATCAAGCGCGACACCATCCGTGTGCTGTCACACGTTCAGGTACGCCGCGAAGACCCGGTCGAAGAGGAAGCCCGCCTGCGCCGCGAGGCCGAGGAACTGGCCAGCCGCATGCAGTTCCAGCATGCCGCCGCTCCGGGCCTGGAAAGCGAGCAACTGAGCGAGGAGGGCGTCGAAGTGGCCGTCGCCTCGGCACCGGTGCGCAACGAACAAAAGCTGGGCCGCAACGAGCCGTGCTGGTGTGGTTCGGGCAAGAAGTTCAAGCATTGCCACGGGCAGATCGAGTGATCTGACCTGAATGGGGCCGCGTTGCGGCCCTGTCGCGACACAAGGCCGCTCCCACAGGGATAGCGCACAGCCGCAACGCTGCGCCGTCCTATGTGGGAGCGGCCTTGTGTCGCGATGGGGCGCGAAGCGGCCCCGCTTTTCGATATCAACCGTATTTTCTAGGAGCGCTCTAATGGCTGTTGGTCTTGGTCCTTTGCCCACCCTGCACCCGGTTCCGGGTTTTGAACTCGGCATCGCTTCTGCCGGCATCAAGCGCCCGGGGCGCAAGGATGTGGTGGTCATGCGCTGTGCCGAAGGCTCCAGCGTGGCTGGCGTGTTCACCCTCAACGCCTTCTGCGCGGCGCCGGTGATCCTGTCCAAGCAGCGTGTACAGGGCACCGTGCGCTACCTGCTGACCAACACCGGTAACGCCAACGCCGGCACCGGCGCGCCAGGCCTGGCCGCCGCCGAACGCACGTGCGCCAAGCTGGCCGAACTGGCCGGTGTACCGGCCGAG
Organism: Pseudomonas sp. LS.1a; assembly: GCF_022533585.1. Lineage (NCBI taxonomy): Bacteria > Pseudomonadati > Pseudomonadota > Gammaproteobacteria > Pseudomonadales > Pseudomonadaceae > Pseudomonas > Pseudomonas sp. LS.1a. Next base: position 4,733,225 of record NZ_CP092827.1, on the reverse strand, counting down.
TCGGTACTGCCGTTCTCCACCGGTGTAATCGGCGAGCCGCTGCCGGTCGAGAAGATCGAAGGCGCGCTGCAGGCCGCCCTCGACAACCTGTCGGAAAACCACTGGGCCGAAGCTGCCACCGGCATCATGACCACCGACACCCTGCCCAAGGGTGCCAGCCGCCAGTTCCAGCACGATGGCGTGACCGTTACCGTCACCGGCATCAGCAAGGGGGCAGGCATGATCCGTCCGAACATGGCCACCATGCTCGGCTACATCGCCACCGACGCCAAGGTGGCACCAAAGGTGCTCAAGGACCTGATGCTGGACGGCGCCAACAAGTCGTTCAACCGTATCACCATCGATGGCGACACCTCGACCAACGACTGCTGCATGCTGATCGCCACCGGCAAGGCCAACCTGCCGGAAGTCACCGAAGCCAGCGGCGCACTGTTCGAAGCGCTGAAGAAGGCGGTGTTTGAAGTGTGCATGGAAGTGGCCCAGGCCATCGTCCGTGACGGCGAAGGCGCTACCAAGTTCGTGACCGTGCAGGTCAACGGCGGTGGCAACCACCAGGAGTGCCTGGACGTCGGCTATGCCGTGGCCCACTCGCCACTGATCAAGACCGCGCTGTTCGCTTCCGACCCGAACTGGGGCCGCATCCTCGCTGCCGTTGGCCGTGCCGGCGTACCAGAGCTGGATGTGAGCCTGATCGATGTGTACCTGGACAGCGTGTGCATTGCCAGCAAAGGCGGCCGCAGCCCGAGCTACACCGAAGACCAGGGTGCCAAGGTAATGGCCCAGGAAGAGATCACCATCCGTATCGAGCTGGGCCGTGGCCAGTGCAGCGAAACCATCTGGACCACCGACCTGTCCCACGAGTACGTGAAGATCAACGCCGAGTACCGTACCTGATGTAATTGGGGCCGCTTTGCGGCCCTTTCGCGACACAAGGCTCCTGCGTACACCGCTTCATGTGGGAGCGGCCTTGTGTCGCGAGAGGGGCTGCAGAGCAGCCCCAAAATTCCCAAACGATGGAGCCGAACCATGAGCTATCACCTGATCATCGGCGACAAGCTGTATTCCTCCTGGTCGCTGCGTGGCGCCCTGGCTCTCGAGCTGGCTGGCGTGCCCTACGAAGAAACCCTGATCAAACTCAACCAGCCTGACACCCGTCAGCGCATCCTCGCCTTCTCTGCCACCGGCAAGGTACCGCTGCTCAAGACCGGGCACGGTGTGATCGCCGACTCGCTGGCCATTGCCGAATACCTCAACGAACGCCACCCCGACGCCCAGCTGTGGCCTGCCGACGTGGCGGCCCGGGCCCAGGCCCGTTCGGCCTGCGCGCAGATGCACAGTGGCTTCTTCGCCCTGCGCGGCGCGATGCCGTTCGACCTGTCGCGCGACCAGGCGCTGGACAGCGTGCCGCTGGAGGTTCAAATCGATATCGACCGTATCGTTGCACTGTGGTCGGAATGCCGCCTGGCGGCCAAGGACAGCGGCCCGTTCCTGTTCGGCAAGCCGAGCCTGGCCGATGCCTTCTTCGCCCCGGTGGCCGTGCGCCTGCGCACCTACCGCGTGGAAGTGCCTGCGCAGGCGGCTGCCTATATCGAAACCATTTACCAGTGGCCGGCCTTCCAGGCCTGGCAGCAGGCTGGCCTGGCGGAGCGTGAAGGGTGAAACGGATTCATGTTGTAGCCGCCGTCATTCGTGGTACTGACGGCCGCATTCTGATCGCACGCCGTGCCGATACCCAGCACCAGGGCGGCCTGTGGGAATTCCCGGGCGGCAAGGTGGAAGAGGGTGAAGGTGTCGAGGCAGCGCTGGCCCGCGAGCTGCGCGAGGAGCTGGGCATCGAGGTGAGCCGTTCGCGCGCGCTGATCAAGGTCAGCCACGACTACCCGGACAAGCAGGTGCTGCTGGACGTGCGCGAAGTCGAGGCGTTCACTGGCGAGCCGCATGGCGCCGAGGGCCAGCCACTGGAATGGGTTGCCCCACGCGATTTGCCTCAGTACGAATTCCCCGAGGCCAATAAACCGATCGTTGCGGCCGCGCGCCTGCCGGACCAGTACCTGATCACCCCCGATGGCCTGGAAGTGCCGCAGATGCTCAAGGGCATCCAGAAGGCGGTGGCCAGCGGCATTCGCCTGATCCAGTTGCGTGCCCCGGACATGTACGACCCCAAGTACCGCGATGTGGCGGTGGATGCGGTCGGCCTGTGCGCGGGCAAGGCGCAGCTGATGCTCAAGGGGCCGCTGGAGTGGCTGGGTGACTTTCCTGCCGCGGGTTGGCACCTGACGGCTGCACAACTGCGCAAGTATGCCGCCAACGGCCGGCCGTTCCCCAAGGAGCGCTGGCTGGCGGCGTCCTGTCACAGTGCTGAAGAGTTGGCGCTGGCGGAGCAGATGGGCGTGGACTTTGTCACCCTGTCGCCTGTCCAGGCGACCCGGACTCACCCCGAGGCGGTGCCGTTGGGGTGGGATGAGGCGCAGCGGTTGATCGCCGGCTTCAACAAGCCGGTCTACCTGCTGGGTGGGGTAGGGCCGGGTGAGCGCGAGCAGGCTTGGGAAGCGGGGGCGCAGGGTGTTGCCGGGATCCGGGCGTTCTGGCCCGAGATCTGATTCGCCTGTAATTGGGGCCGCTTTGCGGCCCGATCGCGACACAAGGCCGCTCCCACAAGGACGGCGCAGCGTTGCGGCTGTGCGCTATCCCTGTGGGAGCGGCCTTGTGTCGCGATAGGGCCGCAAAGCGGCCCCAGAAATATCAGCCTTTCGGTTTCTCAGCAGGCTGCCACAAAACCTCTGCCACCCCCTGCCGTCGCCCAATGATCCGCGCCGCCACAAACAGCAGGTCCGAAAGCCGGTTGATATACGCCAGCCCAACCCCCGCCAACGGCTCCAGCGCATTCAACTGTTGACACCGCCGCTCCGCACTGCGCGCCAGGCTGCGGCACACATGTGCCTGTGCCACCAGCGCCGAACCACTGGGCAAAATGAAGTTCTTCAACGGCCCCAGCTCTTCGTTCCACACATCGATCGCCGCCTCCAGCCGTTCCACCTCCGCCTGGTTCAACGCCTGGTAACTGGGCATCGCCAGCTCACCACCCAGGTCGAACAAGCGGTGCTGACACGGCGCCAACACCGCGCTCACTTCATCCAGCCCTTGTTCGGCCAGCCCCGCCAGTAGCAAACCCAACTGGCTGTTCAGGCTGTCCACCTCGCCAATGGCCTCGATCCGTGGGTGGTCCTTGGGCACCCGGCGTCCGTCGCCCAGGCCTGTTTCGCCTTTGTCGCCGGTGCGGGTGTAGATCTTCGACAGGCGGTAGCCCATGTCACTTCTCCGTTTTGGCCGGCGCCGCCGTTGCCGGCTGGCCGAGGGGCAGGCGCAGGGTGAAGCAGGTGCCCTGGCCGGGCGTGGACTGTACTTCCATCTGCCCCTTGTGGTTGTTGGTGATGATGAAGTACGAGACCGACAGGCCCAGGCCGGTGCCCTGGCCGATTTCCTTGGTGGTGAAGAACGGCTCGAAAGTGCGCTTGCGCACCCCCTCGGGCATGCCGACGCCGTTGTCCTCGACCTGGATTTCCGCCCATGGCGGGTTCAAGCGGGTACGCAGGATGATGCGCCCGGGCTCGCTCGGCTGCGGCCGCTGGTGGATGGCCTGGGCGGCGTTTTTCAGCAGGTTGAGCAGCACCTGCTCCAGTTCGTTGGCGGTGCATGGCACCGGCCCCAGTTCGGGGTCGAACTGGCGCACGATGGCCTGGCCCTTGAAGTCGAAGCCGATGGCCAGGTCGAAGTCGTTGCTGGCAATCTCCACCGCCTGGTCGATCAGCGCCGGCAGGTCGCATGGCGCCAGCTGGCGATTGCTGCGTCGGCTGAAACTGAGCATGTGGGTGACGATCTTTGCCGCCCGGGCACCGGCCTGCTGGATGCCGTCGAGCAATTGCGGCACTTCGCGGCTCTCCAGGTAGCGGTTGACCGTGGGCAGGTCGATGCCCAGTTCCTCGGCCTGCTCCTGGTTGCGCGGCAGCTCTGGTGACAGGCGCCGGCGGATGTTCTGCACGTTGTGCAGGATCGCGCCTAGCGGGTTGTTGATCTCGTGGGCCATCCCGGCGGCCAGGCCACCGACCGAAAGCATCTTCTCCGATTGCACCATCATTTCTTCCAGCGACAGGCGCTGGGTGATGTCGTCGATGCGGATGACCACGCCACGGCCGCCGCCACCGGTCAGCGGGTAGAAGGTCAGGGCGTAGTGGCGCAGGTCGTCGCCCTTGGGCCAGGTGACCCGCTCGATCTTCGCAACGCGGTGTTTCTCCACGGTTTCCTTCAACTGCGGCAGGAACGGCTTGAGCGGTTCGAAGGCGATGAAGATCGGCTGGTTCAGCGCTTCGTCCAGTGGCGTGCCGGAAAGCACCGTGGCTTCGTGGTTCCACTGGGTCACGTAGAGCTGTTCGTCGAGGGCGATCAGCGCCGAGGGCATCGAGTCGATGATGCTGTTGAGGTAGTTCTGGAAACCGGTGAGTTTTTTCTCGATCTTGCTGCGCACCTGGACTTCCAGCTCCAGTTTGCGGTTGGTGTGGCGGGTTTCCTCGGCCAGGCCCTGGGCCTGGTCATAGGCCTCCTGGAACTCGTCGCGGGTGCGCTTGAGTTGCTGTTCGCGGGCCTCGATGCGCGAGAGCATGGTGTTGAACGCTTCGGCCAGGCTGCCGATTTCGTCGTCGTTGCCGCGCTGCGCACGCAGGGCATAGCTCTCTTCGCGGGTGACCTGGCGGCTGAGCTCTTCGAGCTGGTTGATCGGCTGGGTGATCAGGCGTTTGATTTGCCGGGCAATGACGATCCACAGCAGGATGCTGAACACAAGGATGCCCAGGCTGGCACTGAGAGTGCCGGTGTAGAAGGCTGTGGGCAATTCGCTGCTGGCCACCAGCAGCAGGTGCGCTGGCGGGTTGGCGTCACGTGGCATGCGGATCAGCTGGGTGCTGCGAAACTCCATCAGGCGCCAGCCGTCAATGTCGCGAAAACGCCTGGGCAGGGCCAGCGGCTCGCCGTGCTGCAACTGCGCCAGTATGCGGCCATCGCCTCCATAGACAGCGGCGGCGCGCAGCGGCGTATAGCTGTCCAGTTCCTTGAGCAGGGCGCTGGCGGTGTCCGGCGCATCGCCGGCGCGTGCCGCCAGCTGCGGGTTGGCCACCAGCCGGCCGATGGTGTGCAGTGCCTGCGGTGCCATGCTTTCCTGGGTAATCCAGTAGGCGGCGCTGATGAAAGTGAGGTTGGCCACCAGCAAGATGGTCACCAGCAACACCAGCAGGGCCGCCAGCAGTTTCTGCCCGACCGGGAGGTTTTCCAGGCGTTGGCGCAAGGTCATGGGCTAGGCAATATCCGTATCCGTTTAAAGGGCCGCGTCAGTCGCAGGGCAAACCACGCACGCGCAGGTTATCGACCAGGCGCTGCAGCAGGCGTTCCAGCTCTGGCAGCTGCAGGCCATGGCGGCCGGCGGCGCGACAGGCGTGGCCAAGCAGGTAGTGCACCTCGGTGCGTCGGCCTGCGCGTACATCCTGGTACATGGAAGAGTAGTTGGCCGCGGTGGCGAGGATCACCCGCTGTACTTCTTCGTCCAGCCCGTCTGCCGCTTCTGGCTGGCCACAGCGGCGCAGCAGTTGGGCCAGCTCGTCGCACAGGGCATCCACTTCACCCAGGTGCCCCAGCAGCCCGCCGTTCTGGCAGTCGTGCAGTACGGTCAGCGGGTTGATGGCACAGTTGAGCGCCAGCTTGCGCCACAGGCGGGTGAGGATGTCCAGCGTCCACTCGGCGGGGATACCCGCCTGGTGCAGGTCGTCGAACCAGGCCGGGATCGTCGGGTTGCGTGGGTCACCCAGCCAGTTGAAGCCGTGGCCGGCAAAGCGTACCTGCCAGTCACCCTCGCGAAACGCCCCTTCGGTACTGGAGGCGAAGATGCAGCGCGTGCGCGGCACCAGGTCGGCGACTTCGTCCTGGCTGCCCAGGCCGTTCTGCAGCAGTAGCACTTCGGCGCCCTCGGCCAGACGCGGTGCCACACCGGCAATAGCCGGGGCGGCGTCGTAGGCCTTGCAGGCCACCAGCAGGCGATGGATCGGGCCGGGTGCCTGCGCGGTTTCGGCGGGGATGGCGTAGTGGCGGGGCTGTTCCTGTTCGACCAGGGTCAGGCCGCCGGCCTGCTGGTAGGCCTGCAGCCGTTGCCCGTCACGCAGGATCAGGCGCACTGCCTTGCCCGCGCGCGCCAGGCGGCAAGCCCATAGGCTGCCCAGGCTGCCGGCGCCGAGAATATGCCAGGTGCTGCTCATATGCGTTTCGCAACCCGTTATAATGAGCCCGCATTTTAACCGTCAAACCCAGCGCGCTCCATCTTCAGCCTGAGCGCGCTTTTATTTTGGGAGAACAACCATGCCTTCGTTCGACGTGGTATCGGAACTGGACAAGCACGAAGTGCAGAACGCGGTCGACAACGCCATCAAGGATCTGGACCGCCGCTACGACCTCAAGGGCAAGGGTACCTTCGAGTTCAAGGACAAAGAGCAGACCGTGATGCTCACCGCCGAGGAAGAGTTCCAGCTCGAAGCGATGCTGGAAATCCTGCGCCTGGCGCTGGTCAAGCGCAAGATCGACGTGAAGTGCCTGGAAACCAAGGACCCGTACGCCTCGGGCAAGGAAAAGAAGCAGGAAGCCAAATTCCGCGAAGGCATCGACAAGGACCTGGCGAAGAAGATCGTCGCCACCATCAAGGATGCCAAGCTGAAAGTGCAGGCCGCGATCCAGGGCGAGCAGGTGCGCGTTACCGGTAAAAAGCGTGACGACCTGCAGGAAGCCATTGCCCTGCTGCGTACCAAGGAATTCGACATGCCGCTGCAGTTCAACAACTTCCGCGACTGATCGCAGGGTTGTCCGGAACCCCGATGGCGTAATGATGTCCATGGGGGCCATGGCCGCCGAACCGACGGCGGCCTGCTATACGTGTACATGCCGCTCGGCATCAGGAGATGAATATGGATTTGAGCGCTGAAGTCGATCAGCTGGTCCGCCAATCGCAGACCTGGGTCCCCTTGATCATGGAATACGGCAGCCGCCTGCTGCTGGCACTGCTGACCTTGGCGATCGGCTGGTGGCTTACCAACGTGGTCAGTGATCGACTCGCCAGGCTGGTGGGTTTGCGCGTACAAGACCCGGCACTGCAGGGCTTCATCCGCACCCTGGCTAACATCATCCTCAAGGTCATGCTGGCGATCAGCGTTGCCTCGATGATCGGCATTGAGACCACTTCGTTCGTGGCCGCGATTGGTGGTGCCACGCTGGCCATCGGTCTGGCGTTGCAGGGCAGCCTGGCAAACTTCGCCGGTGGTGTGCTGATCCTGCTATTCCGCCCGTTCCGCATCGGCGACTGGATCGAGGCGCAAGGCGTGGCCGGTACCGTTGACAGCATCCAGATCTTCCACACCGTGGTGCGTACCGGTGACAACAAGACCGTGATCATGCCCAACGGCAGCCTGTCCAACGGCATCATCACCAACACCAACCGCCAGCCGACGCGCAAGGTGGTATTCGACGTGGGCGTGGACTATGAGGCCGACCTGCAGAAGGCCCGCAACGTGTTGCTGGAGCTGGCGCAGGACCCGCGTGTGCTGTCCGACCCGGCGCCGCAGGCGGTGGTCGCGACCCTGGGCGACAGCTCGATCACCGTGTCGTTGCGCTTGTGGACCAAGACCGCCGATTACTGGGATGTGATGTTCATGCTCAACGAGCATGCGCGTGACCGGTTGAAGGCCGAAGGGATCGACATTCCGTTCCCGCAGCGGGTGATTCGCGTGGTGCAGGAGACTGCAGCGCAGTAATACCGCGCTGAAGCCGGGGCACAAAGCGGCCCCGGCTTTTTTACACTTGTTCACAGCAATACCCCGGGATTTCTGGCATATAGCCTGACCCCACCTGCCACACCCGATACGCCATCATGAAACCACTGCTGTACATCACCCCCCTGCGCGCCTTGCTGTTCGGCCTGACCCTGGCCCTGTTCGAGCTGCTCACCTACCTGGCCAGCGACGCCGTCATGCCGGCCATGCCGGTGGTGGTCGGCGACCTGAACGCCAGCCCCGAATACATTCCCCACGCCCTCAACCTGTACCTGCTGGGCGGCGTGGTGCTGCAATGGCTGATCGGCCCGCTGGCCGACCGCTATGGCCGGCGCCCGTTGCTGCTGACCGGTTGCGCGTTCTTTGGCGCGGCCTGCCTGGCCTCCTTCTGGGTCCACGACATCGGCCTGTTCAACGTGCTGCGCCTGCTGCAGGGTATCGGCCTGGGCTTTGTGGTCACGGTCAGCTACCCGGCCCTGAACGAAGCCTTCAGTGAGGCGGACGCCGTGCGCATGATGGCCCTGCTGGCCAATATCGCCTTGCTCTCGCCACTGCTCGGGCCGCTGGTGGGCACCTTGTTGCTGCAGTGGCTGGACTGGCGCTGGCTGTTCGTGGCCTTTGCCATCGGCGCGGTCGTGGCCTGGCTGCTGCTGTACCGGCTGATGCCGGAAACCCTGGGCGTGGAGCGCCGTGACGGCTCGCGCCTGGCGTTCACGCCGATCCACCTGCTGCCGCTGCTGGCCGGTTACGGCCAGTTGCTGGCCAACCGTCGCTTTGTCGCTGGCAGCGCAGCCCTGGGCCTGGTCGGTTTGCCGCTGATTGGCTGGATTGGCCTGTCACCGGTGCTGCTGATCCACGACGAGGGGTTGAGCACCATGGCGTACGCCTTGTGGCAGTTGCCGGTGTTTGGCGGACTGATCCTTGGCAACCTGATCATCAACCGCATCGCCGACCGCTATCCGTTGCCGGCGCTGGTGCGCGGTGCGTTGTGGCCTTACCTGGCCGGCCTGTGCCTGATGCTGCTGGCGACCTGGTACTGGCCAAGCGTGACCAGCGTGGTGGCGGGCATGTCGCTGTACGCGCTGGGGTTGGGCGTGGCCAACGCGGTGCTGTATCGCATGACGCTGTTCGCCAGCGAGCAGAGCAAAGGCCTGGTCTCGGCCATGCTGGGGATGATCACCATTGCCTTGCTGGGGCTGGGTGGGGCGGTGCTGGCGATGATTGGTGCCGGGGCCAGCTTGCTGCACTTTGCCCTGGCGGCGGGTGTGGCGGGGGCCTTGGCGCTGTGGCCGCTGTGGTTCGTGGTGGGTGGGCGGCCTGGGGAAGGGGCTGTCACTCAGTAATCTTTGATTACCTGTACCGGCCTCTTCGCGGGCTTGCCCGCTCCCACAGGTACTGCACAGCTCTCAAGGGCTGTGCTTTACCTGTGGGAGCGGGCAAGCCCGCGAAGAGGCCGGTACAGGCAATACAAATCTGTCAGGGCCGCTCGGCCGCCGAACCTTCCTCAGCCACCGGCTTGCCCGGCCCGGCTTCCTGGCGCCACTGCAGGGCAATCAGGATCAACGTCGGCACGCCCAGCAGGGCAGTGATCAGGAAGAAGTCGTGGTAACCGAACTTCTCCACCATGACCCCTGAATACCCCCCGATCAGCCTCGGCAACAGCAGCATGATCGAGCTGAGCAACGCATACTGGGTAGCCGAGAACTTCAGGTTGGTCAGGCTCGACAGGTAAGCGACGAAAGCCGAAGTGGCCAGGCCGGAGCTGAAGTTGTCCAGCGAGATGGTTACCACCAGCATTTGCAGGTTCGGGCCCATGTCGGCCAGCATCAGGAACAGGATGTTGGTGCCCGCCGAGGCCGCACCGCCGATGAACAGGATGGGCATGATGCCGAAGCGCACGATCAGCAGGCCGCCAACCCCGGCGCCGACCAAAGTCATGATCAGGCCGAAGATCTTGCTGACGCTGGCGATCTGGTCCTTGGTGAAGCCCATGTCGATGTAGAACACGTTGGCCATCACGCCCATGACCGTGTCCGACATGCGATAGGTGGCGATCAGGCCGAGCAACAGCAAGGCCTGCCAGCGGTAGCGGGCGATGAAGTCGTTGACCGGGGTCAGCACCGGGGCCAGGCCGCGACGGCCCAGGCTCGACAGGCACGCCCAGGTCAGCAGCACATAGAGGATCAGGCGCAGGAAGGCGCGGTCTTCCAGCAGCAGGTCCAGTGGCGTGGCATCACCGGAGATGACGCTGGACCAGCCGGTATTGAACATCTGGGTGAAGCTGGCCGGTACTGACACCAGCAGGATGATCAGCACGAACACCGAGGCCAGTTGGTGCACCAGCCCATAGCGCGCTGCCGACAGCTGGGTACGCATGGGCACGGGTGGCTCGCGCATGATCAGGGTGGTGAATACGGCGGGCAGCATCATCACCGCGAACATGACGTAGGTGCCGGCCCAGGCCTTGTGCAGGTAGCTGAAACCGGTGGAGCCGAACCACTCGGCGAAGAACAGTGCACCAGCCGTGGCCAGCAGGGCCGCCACCCGGTAGCCGGCCATGTAGCTGGCGGCGAGCGCGGCCTGGCGCTGGTCGTCGGCGATTTCCAGGCGGTAGGCATCGACGGCGATGTCCTGGGTGGCCGAAGCGAAGGCCACCAGTACCGCCAGGGCGATCAGCCATGACAGGTGCTGCTGCGGGTCGCACAGGCTCATGCCGACCAGCCCGATCACCACCAGCGCCTGCGACAGCAGCAGCCACGAACGCCGGCGCCCCAGGCTGCCGAGCAGCGGCAGGCGCCATTGGTCGAGCAGCGGTGACCACACCCACTTGAAGGCGTAGGCCAGGCCGATCAGGCTGGCGTAACCAATGGTCTCGCGGGCCACGCCCGCTTCGCGCAACCACACCGAAAGGGTGGAGAACACCAGCATGTAGGGCAGACCGGCGGCGAAGCCGAGCAGCAAAAGTACCAAGGTTGACGGGCTGGCATAGGCAGCAAGCGCAGCGCGCCAGGTTTTACGGGGCATGGGCCAACATCTGCCTCAAGTTTGCGAAAACAAAGCGCGCACTCTAACCGCTGTGCTCCATCGGGCGCCAGCCATGGCGCGTCATATCCACACGATTGTTGGTTACATTTACACCCTCCGCGCGCAGCCGCGCCCGTTGTTCATCCCCCGACGGGGTACCCAGTGCCAGGCTCAGCCGGCCGCCTGCGCCGAGCACCCGGTGCCAGGGCAGACGGGTGTCCGCGGGCAGTTGCCCAAGGGTGCGCCCGACCCAGCGTGCCGCCCGCCCAAGCCCCGCCAGCTCGGCCAGCTGGCCATAGCTGACCACCTTGCCGGCCGGTACTTGGCCGAGTACCGAATACAGCGCCGTCCGTCGGCCCTCGGCGGTGTCGAGGGCATGCTCATATCCATCAGACATCAGGCCCCCCCTGGGCTGCAGATGAAACCGGACCGGCGGTCTGGCAAATGAGAGTTGAACTCAACGGCATGCTCCCGGTCTGTCCTTGCTCTGGTCGTCGTTATCTGGATAATGCCCGGCTTTTTTCGTCAAATCGAACCCGTAGTCTGCAAACAATAGCCCGCTTATGTATTCTAGATCCTTGTTGTGCCTGCTTGCTGTTTCCCTGTGCGCCTCCCCGGTGTTCGCCGACACCGTGTGGATGAAGAACGGTGATCGGCTCAGCGGCAAGATCAAAGTCTTCGACGGCGGCAAGCTGCTGCTGGAAACCCCCTATGGCGGTTCCATCGCCCTGGACTGGAAAGAGGTCCAGACCCTGCAGAGCGACCAGGAAATGCTGGTCAAGCAGGACGCCTACAGCGGTGAGCGGGCCAAGTCGCTGAAGGCCGCCGAGCCCGGCAAGGTGACCCTGGCCAATGGCGATGCGCCGAAGACCGTGGAGCTGGCCAGCATCGAGCAGATCATGAAGCCCAAGCCGCTGGTCGAGGACTTCGTGTGGAAGGGCAACGTTGACGTGGCGCTGGACTACAAGCGCGCCGAGAACGACACCGACGACTACGACGTCGGTTTCAAGACCAGCGCCCGCCATGGCCGCTGGCGGCACAACGCCGAAGGCGAATACAACCGCGAGACCAAGGACGACGTCACCACCACCGACAACTGGAGTGCCGAGTATGCCCTGGACCGCTTCCTCACCGAGAAGTGGTTCTGGCAGGGGCGCATGGAGTACAAGCGCGACCGCATCGAAGACCTGGCTCGCCAGCGCACCGTGGGTACCGGCCCGGGTTACCAGTTCTGGGATGACGAACTGGGCGCGTTCTCGCTGGGTTCGCTGATCAACCGCACCGACTTCGAATACCAGGATGGCGCCAAGGACAACTTCTATTCTGCGGCGGTGAAGTGGGACTACACCCGCTACCTGATCGGCAAGAACGTGCAGCTGTTCACCAACGGCGAGTTCGCCAAACCGCTGGGTGGCGTGGCCGATTATGCACTGGATGCCGAGGTTGGCCTGCGCTACAAGGTCACCGAGTGGGCCTCGCTCAACCTCAAGGCGGAGAAGGACATCATCACCGGTACGCGGGACAGTGACCTGGACAAGACCCGCTATACCGCAGGCTTCGGCGTTACCTGGTAAACCGCCGGGCGCGCGTTGCGCCCCTTTCGCCACACAAGGCCGCTCCCACAAAGGCAAGATGTACATCGGTCTCTGTGGGAGCGGCCTTGTGTCGCGATGGGCTGCAAAGCAGCCCCATTGGCACTGGATCTGATAATGCTTATCTTGTCCCCATCCAGTCTGCCGCCAGGAGCCGCCCCCAAGTGAGTACCAACGCCATCCGTCCCGCCCGGGAGCTGCTGCTGAAGGAATACCGCGGCGTGCTCTCGACCCATTCCAAGTCGATGCCCGGCTACCCCTTCGGCTCGGTCGTGCCGTACTGCCTGGACGCCCAGGGCAACCCGCTGATCCTGATCAGCCGCATCGCCCAGCACACCCACAACCTGCAGAAAGACCCCAAGTGCTCGCTGCTGGTAGGTGAGCGCGAAGCCGAGGACGTACAGGCCGTGGGGCGCCTGACGGTGATGGCCGAGGCACACAAGCTGGTGGAGGAGGCCGCCATCGAGGCCGCCGCCGAGCGTTACTACCGCTATTTCCCGGACGCAGCCAACTACCACAAGGCCCACGACTTCGACTTCTGGGTGCTGCAGCCGGTGCGCCACCGCTACATCGGCGGCTTCGGCGCAATCCACTGGCTCGACCAGGTGACCCTGGCCAACCCGTTCGCCGGCAAGGCCGAGGCGAGCATGGTCGAGCACATGAACAATGACCACGCCAACGCCATCGCCCATTATGTGGAGCTGACCGATTTGCCACGCCATGCGCCGGCGCAAATGGTCGGGGTGGACAGCGAAGGCATGCACCTGCGTATTGGTCAGGCGGTGCACTGGTTACCTTTCCCCAGTACTTGCAACACACCGACACAAGTCCGCGAAGCCCTGGTTTTACTGGCCCGCGCCGACCAGTGGCCGGTTGCGACGGAAGTCGAGGGTTGAAAAGCCGAGCGCACGCATCCATCTGTTGGTCTTACAGGAAGGTTCTCTTCCAACGAGGAATGCTTTGATGCGTGCTTTTCTATTGTTGTTTCTCCTGTTTCCCGTGCTGGAGCTGTTCGTCTTCGTGAAGGTCAGTGCCGCCATCGGTTTTTTCCCGGCGCTGCTGCTGATCATCGCCGGCTCCGCCCTGGGTGTGCTGGTGATGCGGGTGGCCGGGCTGGCCACCGCATTGCGCGCCCGTGAAAGCCTGCAGCGCGGCGAACTGCCCGCCGAGGACATGTTCCAGGGCATGATGCTGGCTGTTGGTGGTGGCCTGCTGTTGCTGCCAGGTTTCATCAGCGACGTGCTGGGCCTGCTGTGCCTGCTGCCATTCACCCGTCACCTGGCTGCGCGCAAGATGCGCGAGCGTGCCGAGGCCCAGGCCATGCGCCAGCGCGCCTTCCAGGACGACCCGTTCCAGGCACAGCCGCGTGATGGCGGGCACCGTCCGAACGTGATCGAAGGCGAGTACGAGCGCCGCGACAAGTAACAACCGGGGGCCGCTTCGCGCCCCTTTCCCGACGCAAGGCCGCTCCGGCAGGGGACGCATACCTCCTGTGGGAGCGGCCTTGTGTCGCGAAAGGGGCGCGAAGCGGCCCCAGCTTTTTACGGGGCCAAAGACGCTAGTGAAAAATTTTCTGAAGCAAGCCTTGTAATTGAATATGGCGGCCTCATGTAGTGGTCACCGCAAGGTTTCTGGTGGCAACACCAGGCATAACTCAGGTGGTTCGCCCATTGCGGGCCACCCCCGGCAACGCCGGACAGCATCAACCCGCCGGTGTCGACACCGGCCGATGAAAACCACTATTTGGGAGAGATCGACAATGAAGCTTCGTCCTCTGCATGACCGCGTAGTCATCCGTCGCAGCGAAGAAGAATCGAAAACCGCTGGCGGTATCGTCCTGCCAGGTTCGGCCGCTGAAAAACCAAACCGCGGCGAAGTTGTCGCCGTCGGCACCGGTCGCATCCTGGACAACGGCGAAGTGCGTGCGCTGGCCGTGAAAGTGGGTGACAAAGTGGTTTTCGGCCCTTACTCGGGCAGCAACACCGTGAAAGTCGATGGCGAAGACCTGCTGGTCATGGCCGAGAACGAAATTCTCGCCGTTATCGAAGGCTGATTTCCCCGACTTCCCGTTACTCCAAAGAATTCCAAGGATTAAACGATCATGGCTGCTAAAGACGTAAAATTCGGCGATTCCGCTCGTAAAAAAATGCTGGTTGGTGTCAACGTTCTGGCTGACGCGGTAAAAGCTACCCTGGGCCCGAAAGGCCGCAACGTAGTGTTGGCCAAGAGCTTCGGCGCGCCGACCATCACCAAGGACGGCGTATCCGTCGCCAAAGAAATCGAGCTGAAAGACGCTTTCGAAAACATGGGCGCCCAGCTGGTCAAGGAAGTTGCTTCCAAGGCCAACGACGCTGCCGGTGACGGCACCACCACCGCTACCGTTCTGGCTCAGGCCATCGTCAACGAAGGCCTGAAAGCCGTCGCTGCCGGCATGAACCCGATGGACCTGAAGCGCGGCATCGACAAGGCCACCGCTGCCGTTGTCGCCGAGCTGAAGAACCTGTCCAAGCCATGCGCCGACTCCAAGGCCATCGCCCAGGTAGGTACCATCTCCGCCAACTCCGACAACTCCATCGGTGAGATCATCGCCGAAGCCATGGAAAAAGTCGGTAAAGAAGGCGTGATCACCGTTGAAGAAGGCTCGGGCCTGGAAAACGAACTGTCCGTTGTAGAGGGCATGCAGTTCGACCGTGGCTACCTGTCGCCGTACTTCGTCAACAAGCCGGACACCATGGTTGCCGAGCTGGAAGGCCCGCTGCTGCTGCTGGTCGACAAGAAGATCTCCAACATCCGTGAGCTGCTGCCAGTTCTGGAAGCCGTTGCCAAGGCCGGCCGCCCACTGCTGATCGTTGCCGAAGACGTTGAAGGCGAAGCCCTGGCTACCCTGGTAGTCAACAACATGCGCGGCATCGTCAAGGTTGCAGCGGTCAAGGCCCCAGGCTTCGGCGACCGTCGCAAGGCCATGCTGCAGGACATCGCCGTCCTGACTGGCGGCCAGGTCATCTCCGAAGAAATCGGCCTGTCCCTGGAAACCGCTACCCTGGAGCACCTGGGTAACGCCAAGCGCGTCATCCTGTCCAAGGAAAACACCACCATCATCGACGGCGCTGGCGCCGACGGCGAGATCGAAGCACGCGTCAAGCAGATCCGTGCCCAGATCGAAGAGACTTCCTCGGACTACGACCGTGAGAAGCTGCAAGAGCGTCTGGCCAAGCTGGCTGGCGGTGTTGCCGTGATCAAGGTGGGTGCCGGCACCGAAGTTGAAATGAAAGAGAAGAAAGCCCGCGTTGAAGACGCCCTGCACGCTACCCGTGCAGCCGTTGAAGAAGGCGTGGTGCCTGGCGGTGGTGTGGCCCTGGTTCGCTCCCTGGCTGCCATTGCCAACCTCAAAGGCGACAACGAAGACCAGAACGTCGGTATCGCCCTGCTGCGTCGCGCCGTTGAAGCGCCGCTGCGCCAGATCACTGCCAACGCCGGCGACGAGCCAAGCGTTGTCGCTGACAAGGTCAAGCAAGGTTCGGGTAACTTCGGTTACAACGCTGCCACCGGCGAATACGGCGACATGATCGAGATGGGCATCCTGGACCCAGCCAAGGTCACCCGTTCGGCGCTGCAAGCTGCTGCTTCGATCGGCGGTCTGATGATCACCACCGAAGCCATGGTTGCCGACCTGCCGGAAGACAAGCCAGCTGCTGGCATGCCTGACATGGGCGGCATGGGTGGCATGGGCGGCATGATGTAAGCCAGCCTTACCCCCTGCACCATCAGAAAGCCCCGGCTCGTGAGAGCCGGGGCTTTTTTATTGTCGTGGGTTGTGTGGCGCCTGGGAGATCGAGCGCCGCCCGCGCGGCGCATCGCGAGCGAAGCTCGCTCCTACATTTGTTTCGGGCCAATTATTCCTGTGGGATTTGCGCGCGAACGCCTTGGCGCATGGTTCGATATCGCGTCGTACAAACAAGGCGGTCGCGCGCGCTGGCACAGGCGATACTGGCCCGAAACAGATGTAGGAGCGAGCTTCGCTCGCGATGCGCCGCGCGGGCGGCGCTCGATTTACGCACCACCTCAAAACTCAAGACAGGCACCTGGTAGCCTTGAGCCCATCTCCCGGCGAAAGGGCCGCAATGCGGCCCCTGGGTCAGGCGACGCTACGCTCAGCGGCAGGTACCTCAGCCATTCCCCGACGATACAGAACCAGGTAATACGACCCCAACCCGATCAACCAGCAGAACACCGCCGTCCACACGTTATGCGAAAGGAAGTGCGCCCCTTGCATCATCCTGCCAACCGACAGCACTGAGCCGGCTATCAGCGCCACTGCAAATGCCACCCGCGCCAGCCGCGGCTTGCGGTCACGCAGCATGAAGAACAAGCCAAACAGGCAGAACCCGGTCGCCGCATGCCCGCCCGGCCAGCACAGCCCGGGCTTTTCGGTTGCCGGTCGCGGTTCCAGCAGCTTGCTGTAGGTCTCGGTGCCGCCAAACTGGGTCAGGCTCCACGGGCACTGCACCTGGGTGACCTTTTTCAGCGGCGTGACAAACGCCGTGGACAGGCCCAGTGCCAGCACCAGGCAGCCCAGTTCACGGCGCCAGCCGAACAGGCGCTTCACGAAGAAGCTGGCGGCAAAGGTCAGTAGCGACAGCACGCCCAGCAGGATCACCACTTGCTTGACCCGGTCATGCAGGATGTTCTCCAGCAAATAACTGTGGCGGCCGATGAACTGCCCGGCAGCAGGGTCGAAGAACAGGTTGGCAATGTCCATGTCGATCGAGGTCAGTTCCAGCAGGATCAAGCCCAGCGCGGTCGCCAGGGGGAGCCCAAGGTACAGCCAGAAATTGATCGGGCGAGGGCGGGTTGGTTGCTGCATGACGGCTCCAGGGCGCGAAAAAGATCGGGCATTGTCGACCGCCCGCTATCCTGTGTCCGTGAAGGATCAGTGAAAAAACCGTCAAGTGCGGTGAATTATCCCTGGGGCTGGCACCCTGCAGGCATAGGCCTTAAGCTGCGCCTGCCGCGCACCACAGCGAGAAGCGCCGCACAGGAGAAACCGATGCGCATTCTTTTGGTTGAAGACAACCGCGATATCCTGGCCAACCTGGCCGATTACCTGGGCATGAAAGGCTACACCGTCGACTGCGCCCAGGATGGCCTGTCCGGCCTGCACCTGGCTGCCACCGAGCACTACGACCTGATCGTGCTCGACATCATGCTGCCCGGCATCGACGGCTATACCCTGTGCAAGCGCCTGCGCGAAGACGCCCGCCGTGACACGCCGGTGATCATGCTCACCGCCCGCGACCAACTGGACGACCGCCTGCAAGGCTTCCGCTCCGGTGCCGACGACTACCTGCTCAAGCCCTTCGCCCTGTCGGAGCTGGCAGCCCGCATCGAAGCTGTGCTGCGCCGAGCCCAGGGTGGCGGGCGCCGCACCCTGCAGGTGGCCGACCTCAGCTATGACCTCGACACCCTTGAAGTCAGCCGCCAGGGCCGCCTGCTCAAGCTCAACCCGGTCGGCCTCAAGCTGCTGGCGGTGCTGATGCAGAAAAGCCCGCACGTATTGCGCCGCGAAGTGCTGGAGGAAGCCCTGTGGGGCGATGATTGCCCCGACAGCGACAGCCTGCGCAGCCACGTGCACCAACTGCGCCAGGTGATCGACAAACCGTTCGAAAAACCGCTGCTGCATACCGTCCATGGCGTCGGCTATCGCCTCGCCGAGGGCCGTGATGGAGTTTAAGCAAAGCCTTGCCCAGCGCATCATCATCGCCTTTGCCCTGATGAGCGCGTTGGTGGCCGGGGCCTTCGCCTTCGGCATTGTCGGCACCGTGCACCTGGTCGAAGAGCGGCTGATTTCCTCGGTGCTGGGCGGTGACCTGCAGCGCCTGCTGCGCATGGACAGCGTCAGCGACTGGAGCCACCGGCCACGCCCCGACCAGTTGTTCTACTTCAGTGGCGGGCGTGACGACTTCGAGCTGCCCAAGGACCTGCGTCATCTCGACCGCGGCTTCCACGAGGTATTCCGCGACCAGCTGTCGTACCACGCCATGGTCGAGATCGTCGATGGCCGCCGTTATGTGCTGCTGCAGGACCAGAGCGACTTCGAAGAGCGCGAGCGCGTGCTGTTTGCGGTAGTGGTAGTGGGCTTCGTGCTCAGCCTGGTGCTGGCGGTCATCCTCGGCTGGTTGGTGGCGCGTCGGGTGATGGCGCCGGTGATCCGCCTGGCGCGCCAGGTTCGTCACCGCGACCAGTTGCTGGGCCTGGCCCCGCCGCTGGCGCCGGACTATGCCGCGGACGAAGTCGGCCAGCTGGCGGTAGCCTTCGACGATACCTTGGGCCGCCTGCGCGATGCGCTGACCCGCGAACGGTTGTTCACCAGCGACGTCAGCCACGAACTGCGCACGCCCTTGATGGTGCTGGCCACTTCGTGCGAACTGCTGATGGAGAACCCGACGCTGGACGCCCGCTCGCGCAGCCAGGTGGAACGTGTGGCGCGTGCCACGGAAGAAATGCGTGAACTGGTCAAGACCTTTCTGATGCTGGCCCGGGCACAGCGCGACGAGGGCGCGGTGGCTTCACGGGCCACCCTGCGGGAAGTGGCCGACGAACTCGTCGGGGTCTGGCGCGACACCATCGAGCAGAAAGGCCTGGCCTTGTATTTCGATGGCCGCGTCAGTGCCAGCCCGGTGCTGTACAACGCCACCTTCCTGCAGTCGGTGATGGGCAACTTGCTGCGCAATGCTGCGCATTACACCGACAGCGGCTACATCCGCCTGAGCCTGGAAGCCAACGGTTTCAGCGTAGAGGACAGTGGCGTGGGTATCCCGGAAGAACAGCGCGAGGCGATGTTCCGGCCGTTCGTGCGCGGCGATGAGCGGCGCGGCGAGGGCCTGGGCCTGGGCCTGTCGCTGGTGCAGCGGATCTGTGACGACCAGGGCTGGCGTGTCACCCTGACATCGACCTTGCCGCACGGCTGCCGTTTCAGGGTGGACCTGAGCAATACTGCGGCCAAGGGCGACCCGGAGGCTTTGGTCTAGTAATTTGTCGTAACAGGTCATGCGGGGCTCAACATTTTTTTCACATCGGCATGACCTGATTCCTACGCTCGCTTACCTAATGTGGGCGGAATGGAGTCAGGAGATGCCCAATGCGTAGCCCCATCAAGCTTGAATTTTCCGAGAAGTACGACAAAGAACATGCGCGCGAGTACTTTCTCAAGCACCAGGATGGCCTGGCGCGTCGCCTTTCCCACAAGCGAGATGAGCAGCTGGCGCGTCGCGCCCTGGCATTGGCGGGTGAGCCTGGCCTGGTCCTCGACCTGCCATGCGGTGCCGGCCGCTTCTGGCCGTTGCTGGCAGAAAAGCCCAACCGGGTGATCATCGGCGCCGACAACTCCGAAGCGATGATCGAGACAGCCTGTACCGCGCAACCGCCAGAGGTGGTGGCGCGGGTACGTCCTTTGCAGACATCGGCGTTTGCCATCGACTTGCCAGACAACTCGGTGGACAGCATTTTCTGCATGCGCCTGTTCCACCACATTGGCGAAGCGGCCCACAGAAAAACCATTCTTTCGGAATTTCAACGGGTTAGCCGTGATAGTGTGATCCTGTCATTGTGGGTGGACGGTAATTTCAAAGCCTGGCGCCGGAAGAAGCTGGAACAGCGTCGCAGCGCCAGGAAGGGCGACCAGGACAATTACCAGAACCGATTTGTGTTACCGGCCGAAACGGTCGAAGAAGAATTCCGAGCCGCCGGCTTCAGAATCCAGGAACGCCTCGACTTCCTGCCGTTCTATGCCATGTGGCGGGTCTATGTATTGCGTAAGGGGTAGTGTTTGATGGCTGTAGCCCAGAAAGGGGAGTCGCGGTTCGATTTTTACTGGCGCCAGCAGGGCGAGTGGGTCGAGGAGCCTAACCAGCGCCGTGGTGGCGAGAGTGGTGTGCAACGCCTCAACGATGGCAATGGCAAGCTGCTGTATGCCAAGCGCCAGGTCGGGCATATCTACCGGAGCCTGCTGCACCCTTTCGGTCGGCCAACCGTATTGCGTGAACTCGATGCGCTGAACAGCTTCGAGCAACTGGGCGTGCGCGTACCGCGCATCGTCTTCTGTGGCGCCGAGCGTGATGCCGACCACCAGTGGCGTGCGCTGCTGGTGAGCGAAGCACTCGACGGTTTCGTCGAGCTCGACACCTGGCATGCCGAAGGTGCCCGCGAGCGTTACCCGCAGGTGGTGCATGAGCGCATGCTCAAGGACCTGGCGGACAACCTGGCGCGGATGCACCTGGGGCACTGGCAGCACGGCTGCCTGTATGGCAAGCACGTGTTCATCAAGGTAATTGGCGAGGGTGAGCAGGCTCGGGTCGAAGTCGCGCTGCTGGACCTGGAAAAGTGTCGGCGACGTATCAGCTGCCAGCGCGCGGCGGGCAATGACCTGCGCCAGCTGCGCCGCCATTCGTCGATCAATGACGCAGAATGGCAAACCCTGCTCTACTTTTACCAGATGGCGTTTGGCAGCGCTGTCAAAGGGTTAGGGCAATGAAACTAGAAATAGCTCGAGCTTTGTTCCTGGTAGCTGGCCTGGCGGTGACCACCGTGGCGGTGGCCGCCTGGGAAGAGCCGAGGCCGACAGTGTTCAGCAAGGCCGAGACGGCTGACCAGTGCGCGTTGCCGCGGGAAGTGAAACCGCAGCAACAGGCCGAGGTCGCGCCGGATCAGGACCTGCTGCTATTCCTGTTCGGCATGCGCCAGGGGTTGCGGCCGTTCGGTTGAACCCGGTGTAGATGGATGCCAGAGGCCTCGCGATTGCGGGGCCTCTGGCATTTTTGCTTCTGCATTGCCGGCCTCTTCGCGGGTAAACCCGCTCCCACAGGTACTGCACCAATTTCGGATACCGGTGCCGTACCTGTGGGAGCGGTTTTACCCGCGAAGAGGCCGGTTCAGGCAACCGATGTCTGTCTGGCCACCTCTTTGTGCGCCAGCAAGGTGTAGATACAAGGCAACACAAACAGGGTGAACAGCGTGCCAATCGACATCCCGGTCGCAATCACCGTGCCGATGTCAAAACGGCTGACCGCCCCCGCCCCGGTCGCCAGGATCAGCGGCACCATGCCGAACACCATCGCTGCCGTGGTCATCAGCACTGGTCGCAGGCGAATCGCCGCGGCTTCCTCGATCGCTTCGCGCACGCTCAGGCCGCGTTCCTCACGCAACTGGTTGGCAAACTCGACAATCAGGATGCCGTGCTTGCTGATCAGCCCGATCAGCGTCACCAGCCCGACCTGGGTGTAGATGTTCATGCTCGATACGCCGAGGAACAGCGGCAGCAGCGCGCCACAGATCGACAACGGCACGGTCACCAGAATCACCAGCGGGTCGCGGAAGCTTTCAAATTGCGCCGCCAGCACCAGGAAGATGATTGCCAACGCCAGGCCGAAGGTCACCCACAGCGCACTGCCTTCCTGCACGTACTGGCGGGCCACGCCGGCATAGTCGAAGGCGAAGCCTTCCGGAGCCTCTTCGCGGGCGATGCCCTGCACGGTCTGCAGTGCCTCGCCCAGGCTGACCATGGGCACGCCCTGGATGATCGCCGAATTCAGCTGCTGGAACTGGTTGAGCTGGCGCGGACGGGCGCGGTCGGTGAGGGTGATCAGGGTCGATAGCGGCAGCAACTGGCCCTGGTCGTTCTTCACGTAGTAGTTGTTCAGCCAGCCGGGGTTATCGCGGTACGGCCGCTCGACCTGGGCAATCACCTTGTAGCTGCGGCCTTCGAGGGTGAAACGGTTGATTTCCGCTTCGCCCAGCAAGGTCGCCAGGGTGCCGCCCAAGGTGTCCATCGACACCCCCATCTGCGCCGCCTTGGCCCGGTCGATGTCCACCACCACCTCGGGTTTGTCGAAGGCCAGGTCGATGTCGAGGAAGGCGAACTTGCCGGACTCCTGGGCGCGGGCCTTGATGCGCTGAGCCACATCCAGCAGTGCCGGGTAGTCGCCAGCGCTGTTGATCACGAACTGGAATGGCAGGCCCTCGCCGGTGCCGGGCAGCGACGGCAGGTTGAAGCCGAAGATCTGCAGGCCGCTGATTTCCTCAAGCTTGCTCTGCACCAGCGGCAGCAGTTCCATCTGCGTGCGCTCGCGCTCGTTCCAGGGCTTGAGCAGGAAGCCGCCGATGCCGGTCTGCACGCCATTGAAGCCGTTGATCTGGAATGACGAGTAATACTCCGGGAACGCCTTGAACAGCGGAGTGAATTGGTCGGTGTAGGCGTTGAGGTAATCAAGGTTGGCCGGCTGCGGCGAGCTGCTCATCATGAAGATCACCCCCTGGTCCTCGTTGGGCGCCAGTTCGTTCTGGGTGAACTTCAGCAGCACCGGGATCAGGCACAGGATGATCACGGCGAACACCAGCACCACTGGCCGGCTGTCGAGGGTAGCGTGCAGCAGGCGCTGGTAGCGCACCTTCAGGCGTTCGAACAGCACGTCCAGGCGATGGGCCAGGCCGCTGGGGTTCTGCTCCTGGCGCAGCAGCAGGGCACACATCATCGGCGACAGGGTGAGGGCAACGATGCCGGAGATGATCACTGCACCGGCCAAGGTCAGGGCAAACTCCTTGAACAGTGCGCCGGTGAGCCCGGTAAGGAAGCCGATCGGCGCATACACTGCCGCCAGGGTAATGGTCATGGACACCACCGGCATGGCGATTTCCCGGGCGCCCTCAAGGGCCGCGTCGAACGGCGATTTGCCTTCTTCCATGTGCCGGTGGATGTTCTCCACCACGACAATCGCATCGTCCACCACCAGGCCGATGGCCAGCACCATGGCCAGCAGGGTCAGCAGGTTGAGCGAGTAGCCCATCATCTGCATGAAGAACAGCACGCCGATCATCGACAGCGGGATGGTCACCACCGGGATCAGCACCGAGCGCAGGGCACCGAGGAACAGGAACACCACCACGATGACGATCAGTACCGCTTCGCCGAGGGTCTTGATCACTTCGTCGATGGAGGCCTGGATGAACAGCGTGGCGTCGTAGGCGATCGATACCTTCAGCGCCGAGGGCAGCTGGCTTTCCAGCTCGGGCATGATACGCCGGACTTCCTTGATGACGTCCAGCGGGTTGGCGGCCGGTGTAGCCTTGATGCCGATGTACACCGATGGGGTGCCGTCGAACGAGCTGACCGTGTCGTAGTTTTCCGCACCCATCTCGACCCGCGCCACATCGCCCAGCAACACGCGGCTGTCGCCACTGGTCTTGACCGGTAGCGCGGCGAACGCTTCGGCCGACTTCAGTTCGGTGCTGGCGTTGATGCTGGTGACCACGTATTCGCCCTTTACCTCACCGGCCGCGGAGAGGAAGTTGTAGCGGCGTACGGCATTGGTCACGTCGGTGGCCGACAGGCCGAAGCCTGCCAGTTTCACCGGGTCGATCCAGATGCGCATGGCGAACACCTGGTTGCCGAGGATCTCCGCTTCGGCCATGCCCGGCAGGGTGGCCAGCTTGGGCTGGATCACCCGCGACAGGTAGTCGGTGATTTGCGGGTTGCTCATCTCCTTGCTGTAGAAACTGATGTACATCAGCGCCGAGGCATCGGCGGCTTCCTTGCTCAGTACCGGGTCTTCCGAGTCCTGGGGCAGCTTGTTGCGCACTTCGTTGGCCTTGGCCAGCAGCTCGGTGAACAACCGGTCGCTGTCAGCGCCGATACGTGCGTAGATGGAAATGATCGAGAAGTTCTGCCGGCTCACCGAGGTCATGTAGTCGATGCCTTCGGCGCTGGCCAGGCTTTGCTGCAGCGGCTGGGTGATATAGCCCTGGATGGTCTCGGCGTTGGCACCGGGGTAGGCAGTGGTCACCGTGATCAGGGCGTTTTCCATTTGCGGGTACTGGCGGATCTGCAGCTTGTTCCAGGCCTGGAAGCCCAGCAGCAGGATCAGCAGGCTGACCACGCTGGCCAGCACCGGGCGGCGGATGAACGGGTCGGTGAACGCCATGCCAGCCTCCTGTCAGTCCTTGCCCGGCGCGCCCTGTGCGGGCTTGAGGGCTTTGTCCTGGCCAATGCGGATTGCGGCGCCGGGGGTGAGCTTCAGTTGGCCGGCGGTGACCACCTGTTCCCCCGCCTGCAGGCCCTTGCTGACCACCACCACGCCGTCACGGCGCTCGCCGGTCTGCACCGTGCGCTGCTCGGCGGTGAGCTGCGGCTGGCCCTTGTCGTCGTTTTCCGGCTTGCCGTCCTTGTCCTTCTTCGGCGTGGCGACGTACACCGAGTTGCCATACAGGGTGTAGGTGATGGCGCTTTCCGGCACTACCACCTGTGGCTGCGGGTTGGGCAGCAGAATCAGCAGGCTGGCGAACATGCCCGGCAGCAGCTTGCCGTCCGGGTTGGCCATGGTTGCGCGCACCAGCAGGTTGCGCGTGGTTTCCTCGACCTTGGGGTTGATGGCGCTGAGGCTGGCGGGGAAGGTCTGGCCCGGGTAGGCGGCCACCTGCACCAGTACCTGCTGGCCCAGGCTGAGGTGTGGTAGAGCCTGTTCCGGTACGTTGAAGTCGACGTAGAGGCTGGATGTGTCCTGCAGGGTGGCGATCACCGTGCCGGCGGCCAGGTAGTCGCCAACGTCCACCTGGCGAATACCGATGGTGCCGCTGAACGGGGCGCTGATGCTTTTCTTGGTCTTCGATGCCTTGAGCTGGTCGACCACCGCCTGGTTCCGTCGGTACTGGGCGGTGAGGCGGTCAAACTCGCCGCGGGAGATGGCCGAGTCGCCGACCAGCTGGCTGCCACGGCCGAAATCGACCTTGGCCAGGCCCAGGTCGGCCTGGGCGGTGCCGAGCAGGGCGGTTTCCTGGTCGTCATTGAGCTGCAGCAGCAGCTGCCCGGCCTTTACCTGCTGGCCCGAGTCGAAGTGCAGGGCTTTGACGATGCCTTCCACCTCCAGGCTCAGCTCCACGCCCTGTAGCGCCTTGAGGCTGCCGACGGCGGGCAGGCGCTCTTGCCACGGGCGCTGTTCGGCCAAGGCGGCCGCCACGGTGATGGGCGGCTTGGGGGCAGTGAAGATCTGGATCTGCTGGTAGATCGAAAAGGCTTTGTAGCCCCCCAGGGCCAGCACGATCAGCAGAACCACGGCCAACATGATGAGCATGCGGCGGCGCAGCATAGGTCCGGTTCCTTGGATGCGGTTGTTATTCGCTTGGACACGACAACGGGCGATCCTGCCCACGTGTGAATGGGGGAAGTATTGACTGTTTTTTGTTGGATGGAGGGATAAATGCCTGTGAGGGCCCCTTCGCGGCTAAAGCCGCTCCCACAGGGACCGCGCAGTCAGTGGGTTGCGCGGTTCCTGTGGGAGCGGCTTTAGCCGCGAAGGGGCCAGTACAGCCAACCCGAAAATCAGACGAGATGCAGGTGGTTGTCCCAGAAACCGGACGGCAGGTTCATCGGCTGCCCGACCAGCTCGGCCTTGCGGCAATCATAGAACCGGCAACGGCCCTGCCCGGAGGTGACGACAAAACCGTCCTGCACCGCGCCCACCCCCGCACAATCGGGCATTGGCGCATCCAGCCGTACCGCGCCACTGTCCAGGTCCCAGATGAACAGGCGATTGGCCCGTGGCGCGGTCAGCGCTACCAGCCGCAGCTCACTGTGGATAGCCACGCTGGCGGTGTACTGGGCCATGGCCTGCAACTGCCGCTCCGGCACCGGGAAGGCCTTGAACGGCTCGCCCGGGCGCTTGATTGCCAGCAGTTCGGCGGTTTCATCGGCATCGCCCATGAACTGTTGGCAGGCGGCGATCGTGCCATCGCTGCCCACCGCCAGGTGGCGCACGCTGTTCATCTGCTGGGCCAGGGTTTCCTTGCTCAGCAGGGTACCGTCGCGCTGCATCAGCACCAGGCTCGGTTCCATGGCGTCGAGGTTCATCTCCACCCGGCTTTCGGCTTCGGTGCGGATACCACCATTGGCCACGATCAGCGTCTCGCCGTCCGGCAGCCAGGCCACTTCGTGCGGGCCGATGCCGTGGGTCGGAATCTCGCCGCTATGCACCAGGCGCTCGCCCTCGAAGCGGTATACACCGAGTACGCCACGCCCCGGGTCGGTGGTGTCGTTCTCGGTGGCATACAGCCATTCGCCACCTTTGTGGATGACCGCGTGGCCGTAGAAGTGCCGGTTCGGCTGCGAGGTGACGGTCTGCAGCAGGCGCCCGTCGCGCAGGTCGACCAGGTAGCTTTCAGTGCCGGGCCGGCGGGCGACGAACAGGGCGATCGGTAGTTGCGGGTGATGGATGATGGCATGGCAACGTTGGGCGACCTGGGTGCTGAACACCGGGGTGCCGTCCAGGCGGAACCCGACCGCATAGTGCTTGCCGTCGCCGTCGTCACGCGCCGACAGCAGCAGGGGCTCGCTGCCTTTGTTGCGGAACAGGCTCCAGCCGCCCAGGGTGAGGGCGCTGAGCAATACGCTACCGAGTTTGAGGGCCTGGCGTCGCAGCATGATCAGTCACCGTCGTTGGCATTGAAGCCCAGCTGGATGTTCAACGCCTTGGCCAGGTCGCCTTCGTGCAGGCGGTGGACGGCGTTGAGGCTGTCGTAGATCTGGTTCAGGGTTTGCTGGCCGGCGTCGTCGGCCAGCAGCTCGCCCAAGGTCTTCTGGTTGTCGGCCAGCAGTTTGAGCGAGGCAGCGTAGGCGGCGTCGATCTTGTCCGCCAGGGCTTTCTGATCGCTGGACAGCAAGCCGCGCAGGCCTCGGTTGTCGACCCCGACCCAGACCGCTTCGGCGGCCTTGAGGCTGGCCTCCAGGCTCTTGAGCGAGCTGTGGCTGCGCCAGGCTTCGGCCTGCAGTGGCTGCGGGATACCCTTGCTCTGGCGGCCCATCGGTGCACCGAGCTTTTTCTTCAGGCTGTCCAGGGCGGTGACCTGGGCGCGCAGCAGGTCGGCGATGGCCTCGTGGGAATCGGCGTAGCGCTGGTTGGGGAACTTGGTCATCTGCGAGAGCATGCCGTCGGTGCTGTTCCAGCCCTTGAGGATCTCTTCGGCCAGGGCTTTCTGGTGTTCAGCGATGGCCACCAGCAACGGGCAGTAGCGGGCTTTCTGCTCGGCAGTGGCGATATCCGGCTTGCTGTCGAAGAGGATGTACTCGTAGGCCGACAGGCCACGTACCACCACGCTGGCCTTGCCCAGGGCCGCGGCATCGACCGGCTGGTCGGCGTTGACCAGCTGCTCGACCTGGCGGCCGACCAGGTTCTTCTTGTCGGGCCAGAACTGTACCTGCCAGGCACGGTTGCCTTCGGCCAGCGGGCCGACCAGCAGCGGTTGCAGCTCGGCCCAGGCCTTTTGCGCGTTGAGGAAGTCGGTACGGGCCTTGTCCAGGGTTTCCTTGCCTTCGCAGTAGGCCAGGGCGCTGGCGGCCAACGTGCGGTCGGCTTCGACCCAGCGGCTGTAGGTAGGCAGGATCACCTGCTTGGCGATGGCAGCGGAGGTCACGGCTTGCGGGTCCTGCGGCGAGCAGGCGCCGAGGGCGAGTGCGGCGAGGCTGGTGAACAACAGTTTGGGTCGGAACATGCCCGGCTCCTATGCGCTTTTTAAAGTGAGTTCAGGAACGCCAGCAACGCGGCACGTTGCCCGGCATTGAAAGTGAGTACGAAATTGCGTGCCGCCTCGGCCTCTCCTCCGTGCCAGAGCACGGCTTCGAGCAGGTTGCGGGCGCGGCCGTCGTGCAGGAACTGGCTGTGCCCACTGACCGTTTCGCTCAGGCCGATGCCCCACAGTGGCGGGGTGCGCCAGTCCTGGCCGTTGGCGGCGAACTCGGTGCGCTCGTCGGCCAGGCCCGGGCCCATGTCATGCAACAGCAGGTCGCTGTAGGGGCGGATCAGCTGGTTGGCCAGCTCCGGCTCGGCGGCATTGGCGGCGGTGGTGAACTGCGGCGTATGGCAGCCCTGGCAGCCGGCCTGGTAGAACAGGTTCTTGCCCGCCAGCACCTGCAGCGAGCCCACATCGCGGCGGGCCGGCACGGCCAGGTTGCGGGTGTAGAAGGTGACCAGGCGCAGGATGTTGTCGCTGACTTCCTTCTCGTCACCGGCACCGTTGCCGTTGGGCGCGGCCAGGCAGTCGGCCTGCGCCGCGGTGCAGTCGTCGTTGGGCAGCAGGGTGGTGGTCAGGCCCATGTCGCCGGCAAAGGCGTGCACGTTCTGCTGGTTGACGTTGGGCTGCCCGGCCTTCCAGCCGAAGCGGCCGACCACGGTCTTGCCCTGGGCGTCGTCCCACACCCGGTTGGCCCGGCCGCGGATGCCGTCGCGGTTACGGTCGTCGGGGTCTTCGTTGGCCAGCAGGTCGGCTTCGGGGATGGCTTCGAGCAGGCCCAAGCCGATCATTGGCGGCGCCACCCGCGCCGAAAAGCGCGTGTCGGGGTGCATCACGCCATAGCCAAGCTGGGTGATCTGCAGGGCCGGCTTGCGCAGTTCGACCTGGTGGCCGTCCTTGAACGACACCTTTTCGCTGGTATAGCTCACCCGCACCTTGCCTTCTGGCGTCACGCCCGGGATGGCCATGTCCTGCAGCTGGGTGCCATAGACCGGTTCCGGCACCACGCCGAGGCGCTCCACCACCTTGGCCAGGTAGGGCTGGTCGGGGATTGACAGGCGTACCAGCATCGATACGGCATTGCTGTCGTCCGGTTCTGGCGGGTGGCCGCGGCCGTCACGTACGTGGCAGTTCTGGCAGGCATTGGTGTTGAACAGCGGGCCCAGGCCGTCACGTGCGGTGGTGGTGGACGGGGCGATTACCCAGGGGTTGCGGAAGAAACTGTTGCCGACGGCGAAGTCCAGGCGCCGCTCGGGCGAGAGGTTGGCCGAGGGCAGGGAATAGGCATTGCGGTCAGTGCGCTGCACGGTGGCGTTGCCGCCCGACAGCGCTTCGCCGGGCTCGGCCTGGGTGAAACGCGGGGCGTCGTCACAGGCGGCGAGGGCAAAGGCCAGCAGCAGGGGGGAGAGTCGGGACAGCGACAAGGACATCGAGAATCCTGGGCGTGAGCGAAAAACCGGCGTGCAAGCTTAGCAGGGTGGGGGAGTTTGAATAAGAGCAATTTGCAATTGCTGGATGAAATCGGTGTCAGTTGGCCATGGTTTGTGGGTGCCTGGTCGGGCCCAATCGCCGGCAAGCAAAAAAGGCGACCCGAAGGCCGCCTTTTTCAGAACCGCTACAGCAGGATCAGAACTCGTGATCCGCGGTATCCGGGTTCAGGTTGGCAATACCCAGCTTGCCCGCGGCCTGCTCGATCGCACCGGTCTGCTTGACCAGGGCGGCAATGGCGTCGCGTACGATCTGGTTGCCGGCAGCGTTGTCGGCCGCGATCAGCTGATCGTAGTGCTCGCCCTTGAGGGCGTGGTCGACGATCACCTGGATCTTGGCTTCGGTGGCTTCGAGGTCGGCCTTGAGGGTGGCGTCGGCGGCCGGGTCGACCTTGGCCACCAGTGACGACAGGCTCGGGCCGGTCACCTTGGTGCCGTCCGGGCGGGTGTACTCGCCCAGGTAGACGTTGCGGATACCCTTGGCGTCGTAGAAGTGCGAGTAGTGGGTGTTGTCGCTGAAGCAGTCCTGCTCGTCTTCCGGCGAGTTGGCTTCCAGCGAAACCTTCATGCGCTCGCCAGCCAGTTCGCCCAGCGACAGGCTGCCCATGCCGAACAGCATCTTGCGCAGGCCGTCGTTGACCGGCTCGGCTTCCAGCTTGGCTCGGTAGTTGTCTGCCACGTTGGGTGCCCAGTTGCCGACCATCTCTTCGAGGTCCTTGACCAGCAGGTCGGTGGCTGCTTTCAGGTAGGCACGGCGGCGGTCGTTGTGGCCGCCGGTGGCGCCCTTGCCTTCCAGGTAGTCCGACGCAGGGCGGTTGCCAGCGCCCGGGCCGGTGCCGTTCAGGTCCTGGCCCCAGAGCAGGAACTCGATGGCGTGGTAGCCGGTGGCAACGTTGGCTTCGGAGCCGCCCAGCTCGTTCAGGCTGGCCAGCTTCTCGGGGGTGATGTCCTTGACATCGACCTTCTCTTCGCCCACCTGGATCTCGGTGTTGGCGATGATGTTGGCGCTGGCCGCCGGGTTGCCCAGAGCGTGCTCGTAGCTCTTGTCGACGTAGTCGATCAGGCCTTCGTCCAGCGGCCAGGCGTTCACCTGGCCTTCCCAGTCGTCGATGATGGTGTTGCCAAAGCGGAAGGCTTCGGTCTGCAGGTACGGAACGCGCGAGGCGAACCAGGCTTCCTTGGCGGCCTTCAGGGTTTCGTCGTTGGGCTTGGCCAGGAACGCGTCGACCGCGGTCTGCAGGGCCTTGGCGGTGCTCAGCGAGTCGCTGTAGACGGTGTAGACCAGCTCGGCGTAGTGCTTGACCACGGCTTTGCCGGCAGCTTCGTCGACAGCCCCGGGCGCTGCAGCGGTGGTGCTGGCGGCAGCAGGTGCCTGGGCTTGCGGCGCGGCGGCCTTGTCGTCCTTGCCTTCACCGCAACCGGCGAGAGCGATGGCAATGGCCAGCAGACTGGCGGAGGCCAGAGGCATTCGAATCATTATTGGTTTTCCTGCATCGTGTGGTTGGACCAAGGGGTGGACCGTGCGCCGTGGCACGCGAAACCACAACATCATGCGAAAGATTTGCATTTGCTGTAAAGGGGCGGGCGTGCAATTCGGGTAAATGCCGGTCACGGCCTGTAACCGGGCAGGCGGTTCAGAACATCGAAACCTGGTTGCGCTGCGCCTGCTTGAGGAAGTTGGTCAGCTCACGGGCCGACAGCGGCTTGCTGTAGTGGTAGCCCTGGCCTTCGTGGCAGCCCTGGGCGACGATGTAGGTTTCCTGTTCGGCGGTTTCCACGCCTTCAGCGATCACCTGCATCCCCAGGCTCTTGCCCAGCTGGATGATGGCGCGAACGATGGTGGCGTCATCATCGTCGTCCAGCAGGTCCTGGACGAAGCTCTTGTCGATCTTGATCTTGTCCAGCGGCAGCGATTTCAGGTAGCTGAGCGACGAGTAGCCGGTGCCGAAGTCGTCGATGGCAATCAGTGCTCCGGAGCGGCGCAGGCTCAGCAGGTGCTGGGCGGCGGTGCTGATGTCTTCCATCAGGCCGGTCTCGGTGACTTCCAGCTCCAGGCTGCGTGGC
The DNA here is from genome assembly GCF_022533585.1 of Pseudomonas sp. LS.1a. Classification (NCBI taxonomy): domain Bacteria; kingdom Pseudomonadati; phylum Pseudomonadota; class Gammaproteobacteria; order Pseudomonadales; family Pseudomonadaceae; genus Pseudomonas; species Pseudomonas sp. LS.1a. The sequence continues at coordinate 4,701,653 of NZ_CP092827.1, read as the reverse complement.
GGCAGGCGGTAGGCCTGCAGCAGGTTGTTGACCACCCGCGGCAGTTCGTTGTGGTGCAGCTGTACGGTGGACAGATTGACCGCCATGCGCAGGTCGCTGAAGCCCATGTCGTGCCATTCGCGCAGCTGCCGGCAGGCCTGGTCGAGCACCCACTCGCCGATGCTGATGATGCTGCCGTTCTGTTCGGCGAGGGGGATGAACTGATCTGGCGGCACCATGCCCAGCTCCGGGTGCTGCCAGCGCAGCAGTGCCTCGACACCAACCACGCTGTGGTCGCGGTAGCTGATCTGTGGTTGGTACACCAGGTACAGCTGGTTGCGCGCCTGGGCTTCGCGCAGGTCCTTTTCCAGCTCGCGACGGCGGCGCATCTCGCTGTCGACGCTGGCGATGTAGAACTGGTAGCGGTTGCGCGAACGGGCCTTGGCCAGGGTCATGGTCTGTTCGGCTTTCTGCAGCAGCTTCTCGGTGCTGTCGCCGTCTTCCGGGAACAGGGTGATGCCGATGGTGGCGCGTAGGCGGATCTGCTGGTGGTGGTCGAGGTCGAACGGCACTTCCAGGTCGTCGAGGATACTCTGTGCCAGCTCGGCCGCCTCGTAGGGCTGCTCGATATTGGCCTGTACCAGGGCGAACTGGTCACCGCCCAACCGTGCCAGGGCGCCCAGGCGGCCGCTGTGGGCGCGCAGGCGGTCGGCCAAGGCCAGCAGCAGCTGGTCGCCGACCTGGTAGCTGAACTGCTCGTTGATGCCCTTGAAGTCGTCCAGGCCTACGCATAGCACCGCCACACGGTGTTGCAGGCGGCCGCCGTCGACGAGGATCTTGTCCAGTTGCTGCTGCAACTGCTGGCGGTTGGGCAGGCCTGTGAGGAAGTCGTACTGCGCCATGCGTTGCAGGCTGTTTTCCGCTTCATGGCGCAGGTGGGTATTGCGCTCGATCGAGGCCAGCAACTGGTTGGCGGTGTTTACCCACAAGCCCAGTTCGTTCTTCTCGTGGCCCTTTAGCAGCGGCAGTTGGTGCTGGCTGGGGCGGTCGGGGTTGATCTGGGTAAGGTGCTCGATGATCTTCGACAGCGGTTTGGTCAGTAGCCAGTGGTAGACCAGGTACAGCACCAGGCCCATGGCCAGGGCCCGCAGCACACCGGAAATGAAGATGATCACGGCGTTGATCAGAAAGTCTTCGCCGTAGGACGAGGTGTCGAGGGTGATGCTCAGGTCGCCATAGTATTCGCTGTAGGGGCCGCGGCCGACCAGTTGCGTGGTGTAGGTACGTTCCTGGCCGAGGATAAGGTCGGTCAGCCAGCGCATGGGCGTGTCCTGCAGCGGGCGGGACTTTTCTGCCAGCATGGTTTCGTTGGGATGGCCGATGGACGCCATGCGTACCGATTCGTCCTGGAACAGGCCTTCCATCACCTGCATGCCCATTTCGCGGTCCAGGCTATATACCGCCTGGGTCGAGGGGTCGCGGAACATGTCGAGGATGCGCTGGGCATCGTTGTTCACGGCCTGGCGGGTCTTGTAGGTGTCGTAGACGATTTGCGCACAGCTGAGCACGACACCGACCGCCAGCGCCGACAGCAGCACGACCCTGAGCAACTTGACCGACAAGCTGTTCCGCAATTCCAGCTTCAATGGGGTTTCCTTAATCCATACGCATGGCATCATTTTGCCATCAACGATGACGATACACTATCGGCCGACCATTAGTAGTGTATCGGTTGCCTGACCCCGCAACTTGAATGCGCTGTATCAATCTTCCAGAGGTTTGATGTTAGCGTGGTATGCGGGTTGAGCAAGCATTTTGCGGGTGGGGCGCAGGTGAAAACTGTGCAGGCCACTTCGCGGGCAAGCCCGCCCCCACAGGCATTGCACATTCTTCGAACAGTGTAAAGCCTGTGGGAGCGGACCGGGATTTGCTCGCCGCTGGAGAAGCGGACGGATCCCTGCGATGAAAGGCAACCACCTGTGTACGCATGCAGACGAGCACAGCATCCGCCATCAGGCAGGCACTGTGAAGGCACGCGTTATCGGGCAGTTACAGTAGTGCGGGGAAAGGGTTATTGGCGATTGGCACTGCTGGCCGGCCATTGTTCAAGTTCGGCACAGGGCGGGGTCAGGAACATGTCCGACTGAAACCGAATCCCGCAACTGTAATCGATGAAGGCAGGCGCGTTCTCGGCGGCGGCAATATTGTATTTCTGGAACGGCAACATGGCCCTGCGCACCGGCGACTGGTTGAGAATATTCTTGAATACCATGCTGGTGTCATCGGCAATCCACAGCCGACGGACTTTTCTTTTCATGTTGCCGTCAGTGAACTGGTGGCGTGCATGCAATACTCGCAAGTTGTCCATGACCAGGATTTCGCCGGGTTCCAGGCTAATGTTGGTGATGTAGTCCGGGTTGGTTGAATATTTATCCTGGATATATTGGAAGGCGGAACTGGCCCATTCCGGACTGAACGCAGTGCTGTCATAGCGGTAGCGAATACGCAGTTTGTTCTCGTTGACCTTTTCGAAGACAGAACAATCGATCGACAGAAGGTCATCACGGCAGTACGTGACACTGCCACTGGTCATCAGGATCTTCAGGATGTCGGGATGATTCACCAGCAGGTCATTATAAATGCGTTGCCCATCCACCAGGAAGTTATCACCGCCAAACTGCGGTTTGGAAACGCACTGCAGAATGACGTATTTGGGCGGGGTAATCTTCCTGGCAACCCCATCGATATACGCCATGCCATTGAGGAACGAGCCATCCGTATGGGGATAGAAGTCGCTCGACAGTTCGCCGTGGTAGTCGTCCCTGAACGCTTGCCAGTCCTTGTTGATCGGATCGCCGCCGCCGACCACGCCAGTCTTGTCGGATTTGGTATGGAACTGGATCAGGCCGAACCGGCCTGCCACCGCGCGAAAGGCCTCGAGCGAATCGTCCTCGGGGTTGATTACACAATATCCATGTTCATGAAGAAAAGTCGAGATCCCCTGGGTGTCCTTGGAATCAAACTTTTTACGCGCGATCATTTCAAACTCCTTGTTTGAATGGATGAAGCTCAGACGTTTTGAATAAAATGGTCCACAATCATTTTCAAACCGAAGAACGTCACCCCGGCTTTAAGCAGGATGGCGCCAACACGTTGCGATATTCGATTTCGAAGAAAGCCGCCCAGGTAGGAACCGGCGGTGGAGGCGGTGATCATGATGATGATCAACTGGGCATAGTCCATGAAGGCAAAGCCGGCAAAGACAAAGGCAGCTACTTTCAGACCGTGCAATACACTCATCTGCATGGCGTGGGTGACGATGACCTGATCCTTGTTGATGTTCATCCTCATCAGGATCGGCTGGGAAATAAGCCCGGTGACGGCAACGAACAGTGATAGAAACGTTTGCAGGAAGCCAACGATGGCAAAGTTTTTCAGGACAAAGCCGAGCGAGGCGACCAGCTTGGTCCAGGTAATCGCCAGGATGAAGATGCCGAGAATCAACGACAGGTACTTTTCCGGGAAATGCCCAATGAAGAAGTAACCGATGGCTGCCCCTGAAAGGCAGCCGATGACATAACGCGGGAGAATCTCGATTTTTGCGTGCTTGTAATCGAAGGCGAAGCGGCTGCCGTTGCTGACCATCTGAATCAGGCCATGCACCGGCACAACGGCAGAAATGGGCAGGAACTGCGGCATGACTGCCAATAGGCCAATCCCGCCGCCTACGCCGATAGCGGCAGTCATCAAAGAAGTTAGAAAGCTGACGCCCACCAAAACATATAGGCCAGCGGATAGTTCAAACATTGTCACTCCTGTCTGATTGACATGAATTCAAGCGGGCACTTCTGTACCGCAGTTGCTCGTTGCTGTTTGTGGCGCGCACGCAGCCACCCGACGGCGCACGGCGCGCCATCGGCTGTCGATGATTGGTTGATAGCGGGTATGTCAGCGCCTGGCTTTCAGTGCCGAGCAGCGCCTTTACGCAGCGGGCGCGCTATTTCTCCGGCAGCGCCCAGGCAATGATGCTGTCACCCAGCTTGGTCGGAATCCGGTCATGCCCGCCGACCACGGCAACAACGTACTGCCGCCCTTCGCTCATGTAGGTCAGGGGCGAAGCCTGGTTGCCGGCCGGTAGGCGCTCCTCCCACAGCAATTCACCACTTTCGCTGTTGTAGGCGCGCATGAAACGGTCGATGGCAGCGCCAATGAAGGTCACGCCTCCTGCTGTAGCCACGCCAGTGGCGTCGCTCGGAGTGCCGATTTCGAAGCGCAGTTTCGAGGCGATGCCCAAGGGCCCACTGTCATAGCCGGTGCCGAACGGGCGGCTCCAGCGCACTTCACGTGTGCGCAGGTCGATAGCGGAGATGAACCCCCAGGGTGGTGCGATGCACGGCTGTTCCAGCGCTGACATCCATGGGTCCTTGATTGCCCCGAACGGCAGACCGGCCTGGACGCGGAACCCCTGGTTATTGCCTGGCGACTCCTGGAACGACTTGGCATTGATCGCATCGAGCTGCTCCCGTGGAACCAGCCCCTGCATGTACGGCAGCCGCTGGTTGTTGATGATCAGCAGGCCTCGTTGCAGGTCCACCATCACCCCGCCCCAGTTCAGGCCGCCGTGATGGCCGGGGAAGATCAGGCTTTGCTGGCCGACCACCGGTGGCGTAAAGATCCCTTCGTAACGCGCCTGGCGAAACTCGATGCGGCATTGCAACTGATCGAACGGCGTCAGGCCCCAGGCATTGGTTTCGTTCAGCACTTCCGGGGTTTTCGATGGGCGGCCCATGGTGCTCGGCATGCCCGGTGACAGCGGCTGCGTGGCCGCGGTGTAGTCCCCAGGGGCCGTGCCTTGCGGGACGGCAGCCTGCACGACATCGACCAGCGGTTCGCCGGTGGCGCGGTCGAGGACGAACAACTGGCCTGATTTGGTGGCTTGAATGACTGCCGGGCGTGGGCCGCTGCTCGTGGGGAAATCGATCAGCGCCGGTTGTGGGCTCAGGTCGTAGTCCCAGAGGTCGTGATGGACGGTCTGGAAATGCCATTTGACCTTGCCGGTGAGCGCATCCAGGGCCACCAGTGAAGAGCTGAACTTGTCTTCCTGTTCGGTACGGGTACCGCCATAGAAGTCGCCTGCAGCATTGCCGGTGGTGATGTAGACCAGCCCCAGTTCGTCGTCGGCGGAAATCGGCGCCCATGAGTTGGGCGTGCTGAGCGTATAGGTTTCATCGGCGTCGGCAGGCGCAGTGCTGTCGGGGCGACCGAGGTCCCAGGCCCACTTCTGTTTGCCGCTGACTGCGTCGTAGGCGCGAACCACACCTGACGGCGCCGGGCGCACATCCGAGTCAAGCACCCGGCCACCGGTAATGACCACACCGCGGATTACCAATGGTGCAGAAGTGATGCCGGTGGAGCCTTTGCGGAACGTGCCCAGGCCGTCCTTGAGGTCGGCAAAGCCTGCCGTGCCGAAATCTGGGCAGGCCTGCCCGGTGAGCGCATCAACTGCACCCAGGCGGATGTCGTTGGTGCCCCAGATGATGCGTTTGGCGCACAGGCCACTGGCATTGGGTACTTCGTAGTACGAGACACCACGGCAATAGGCACCACCGTTGGCGAAATAGTCCGGGTCGACTTTCGAGTCGTAGCGCCAGTTCTCCTTGCCGGTAGTGGCGTTCAACGAAATGATGATTTGCTTGGGCGTGCAGGTATACAGCGAGTCGCCAACCTTGATTGGCGTGGCCTCGTTCAGATACTTGGTTTTTTCGCCAGGCTGTTTCACATCGCCATGATGATACTCCCAGGCCTTGACCAGGCCGGAAACGTTGCTTGGGGTAATCTGCGCCGCAGCGGAATAGTGGTTGCCGAGGTTGGAGCCGGCATAGGCGGTCCAGTTGGTCTTGTCGTGGGACGCGGCGACATTGGCGTCCGGTGAGGTCACAGTACTGCGGCTGAAGGGTTGCTGTGTATGCGCGGTGATAGCGGGCGAGTCGGCCAGGTGAACGGTGTTGGGGAAGAACAGCGGTGTCAGGATGGTGGCCGCCATCAGCAGCGGCAGCCCCCCCATGATGCTGAAATACAGTGCCTTGTTGACTTTGGCAAAGTCGCGCCGGACAAGAGGCCAGAAGGCCAGAAAGATCACACTGAGAAGTACCAGCCATGCCAGACGTGGGATATAGGCCCAGCCGTTGTAGCCGGATTCCCAGATTGCCCAGCCGTAGGTGGCCAGGGATGCTGCACCGTAGAGATAGATGCCGAGCGACTTCTTCAGGCCCATGAGTGCGGCTGACAGCAGCAATGCGGTACCCATCATTGCGTAGTAAGGCGAGCCGCCGGCACTGACCAGCGTGCTTCCCTGACAGGCCAGCGTCAGGCCAAGCAGGGCCAGCAGAATCGTGTACACCCCGAACAGCAGGCTGGAGACCCCCGTCCCGTTAGCCAACGTTCCTTGTTTCATTGCAATCATCCCTGTGTGATTCGGTGCCACAGTGCGTCCGAGCGGCGCGCATAATTGCTTATTCTTGCAATGAAATACAATAAGTGGCGCGAAATTTACTCCTGGCGCTGAATCTCAGGGCGGTTTTGTATCTTGCGTGAAAAGAAGGCAATGTCTAAGCTGCCTTCCCTGATCTGAACGCGCGGGTAATGAAAGGTAGGCGGGGGAAGGGGTTACGCCTGCTGGCTTTCCAGCAAGGCATCCTGACGGGTCTTGAGCCGGCCGACTTCGTCCAGATGTTTCCAGAGAAACTGAGCGGCTTCTTCACGCCGACCGGACTCGATCAAGTCGAGCAGGTGCAGGTGCTCCAGGCATTGCGTCATCAGGCGACTGCGGTCGACGTTGGCTTTGTAGCTCATGAAGCGTCTGAGCTGGTTTTGCCGGCGTATGGCATCTATGAAGAAGAGATTGCCCGAGCACTGCACGATCATTTCGTGAAACTGGGCGCCAATTTCGAACAGTTGGGCACGTGACAGCTGGTGAATTTCGCCGTCGAGCATGGCCTGCTGTTGCTCCCGGGCTTTGGCAAATGCGGCCTGGTTGACCTTGTAGCCTGGCTCGCGCAGTGCGGCCGGCTCGATGGCCATGCGGAAGCGGTAGCTCTGGATGTGGGTCTGGGCGTTGTGTACGAATTCGTTAAGGCTCCAGCCTTGCCCGGGCTTGCGCTCGACCATGGCTTCGCTGGCCAGCCGGTTGAGGACCTTGAGCAGTTGCCCGCGGGGCACGGAGTAGCGTCGCAGTAATTGGGCCTCAAAGAATTCGGCAGGGACTTCCCCGCTGAGGATGTCGTCCACCACGCGCAGGTAGAAGTCTTCGAATGGGTCGCAGGTGGGCGGTACAGTGGTTTCCTGGATCTGCCCGGCGTCCTGTTTCAGAAAGTAGCCGCGATTGGGCTCCTGCACCGCGATGTTCCACTCGGCGAGCAGGGCAAATACCCTGCGAATGGGGGAGCGGGAGACATCGAAGGCTTGGGCGAAGGTCTGCTCGCGCAATGGCTCGCCGGCCTTCATCGACCGGGCGCGGATCATCTCGATGACGCGAGGGGCCAGCTGCAGGGCGAGATCTTTCTTTATCACAGGCTGTATTCCGAATGGTTATCTTCAGTCGATCCAGCAGATTCGGGTCGGACTGGGGGCAGGAAAATACCACACACGGATGGATCTATACGCATGCTCAAATTCAATGCTCATCTCGGCTTCCAGTTCAATGAACTGCCTTTTCTGCAGCGTATCGAAGCCGCTGCCGCCGCCGGATTTCGTGCGGTGGAATTCCCGTCGCCCTATGAATTCGATGCGAGTTTGTTGGCTGATCAACTGGCGCAATATGGGTTGCCATTGGTCCAGTTCGCTGCGCCGGCTGGCGTTTCCAAGGGTATTGCCGCGGTGGCGGGCAAGGAGCCCGAGTTCCGTGACGGGTTACGCCAGGCCGTCAGCTATGCCCGCGCACTGGCGTGTGCGGATGTGCACCTGATGTCCGGGGTAACCCATGAGGATGGCGCCGACAAGGTGTATGCGAGCAACCTGGACTATGCCGTGAAGTATTTTGAAGACCAGGGGCTGCGGCCATTGATCGAGGTGATCTGCACGCAGGCAATGCCGGGGTATTACATGTCCGACTTCGGCAAGGCGCAGCGGGTACTGGAGGCGCATCCCGGTATGGGGCTGATCCTTGATCTTTATCATGCACAGTTGCTGACCGGAAATGCTGCCGATGTGCTGGCGCAGTTCTTTGAGCGGACAGTGCATGTGCAGGTGGCCGACTGCCCGGGGCGGCATCAGCCGGGGACGGGGCAGATGGATGTTGCAGGGTTGCTGGCGGCGCTGGAGCAGCGCGGGTATGCAGGGTGGGTTGGATGTGAGTATCGGCCTACGGGTGCCACTGTAGATAGCCTTGGCTGGCTTGATCGGTACGTTTCCTGAAAATACGGCGTTCTGGCCCCTCGCATGCCCCGAAAAAAAATCCGATACCAGAGGACTGGCATCGGATTTTCGAAGAGCCCCGGCGTGGCGCCGGGGTTCTGTCTCAAGGCTGGATGACTCAGGCCTTGAAGGTCTTGCCTTCGAACTGTTCGGCAACGAAGGCCCAGTTGACCAGGTTCCAGAATGCCTCGACGTACTTGGGACGCAGGTTGCGGTAGTCGATGTAGTAGGCGTGTTCCCAGACGTCGCAGGTCAGCAGCGGGGTGTCGCCGCTGGTCAGCGGGCAGCCGGCGCCGATGGTGCTGGCCAGGGCCAGGGAACCGTCAGCCTTCTTCACCAGCCAGCCCCAGCCGGAACCGAAGGTGCCAACCGAGGTCTTGGTGAACTCTTCCTTGAACTTGTCGAAGGAACCGAAAGCGGCGTTGATGGCGTCAGCCAGGGCACCGGTCGGCTGGCCACCGGCGTTTGGTGCCAGGCAGTTCCAGTAGAAGGTGTGGTTCCAGACTTGAGCGGCGTTGTTGAAGATGCCGCCCGAAGAGGTCTTGACGATCTCTTCCAGGGTCTTGCCTTCGAATTCGGTGCCTGGGACCAGGTTGTTCAGGTTCACGACATAGGTGTTGTGGTGCTTGTCGTGGTGATACTCCAGGGTTTCCTTGGAGATGTGCGGCTGCAGGGCATCGTGGGCGTACGGCAGCGGCGGCAATTCAAAAGCCATGGTGGATCTCCTGATTCAGGTCTGTTTGCGGTTTGCGCAAGGCCGATCACGGGCGGCCCGATGAGCGTCGGCGAGTTTGTACTCTTTGCGACGCAAGGGCTGGATCATAGCACCGGGCCCGGCGCATAACCACGCAACAAAGATAGGGAATAGAGGTTCCAGAGCGGGTGGGGCGTGCCGACCGGTGGTGCTCGGCTTACCCCTTGTGGCGCCTGTGAGATCGAGCGCCGCCCGCGCGGCGCTCGATCTCACAGGCGCTAAAAATGTTGTGACAAGCCCAGAGTCAGTTGAAGATCAACTGCGCCGCCACCGCGAACATCATCACCGCCACCATGAGGTCGAGCATGCGCCAGGTCGCTGGCCGGGCCAGCCACGGTGCCAGCCAGGCCGCGCCGATTGCCAGGGTCGAGAACCACAGCAGCGAGGCACTGGCGGCACCGGCCACGTAGGCACCAGGTGCGGTCTGCTGGGCACCCAGCGAGCCGATCAGCAACACCGTGTCGAGGTACACGTGCGGGTTCAGCAGGGTCACCGCCAGGGCACTGAGCAATACCGCGCGGCGTGAGCGTGCTCCCTGGCCTTGCTGATGCTGCAGGCTCTGCCTGGAGCAGGCGCTGCGCAAAGCCTTGGCGCCGTACCAGATCAGGAACACCGCGCCGCCCCAGCGGGCGATCGCCAGCAAGGTCGGGTTGTGCGCCAGCACCGTCGCCAGGCCGAACACCCCGGCGGCCACCAGAATGGCGTCACAAATGATGCACAGGGCCGCCACCGGCAGGTGATGCTCGCGGCGCAAGCTCTGGGCGAGGACGAAGGCGTTCTGTGCACCGATGGCCATGATCAGGCCGAAGGCCACGAGCATGCCGTTGAGATAGCTTTGCCACATGGCGTGCTCTCCAGAAATGAATTGCCGTAAAAGATGCTGGCCATTGTGATGAACTGCGCTGTATAAGAAAAACAAATAGAGCTGATCAGTCATTAGGGAAATCGATGTTCGACTACAAGCTGCTGGCCGCCCTCGCCGCGGTGATCGAACAGGGTGGTTTCGAACGCGCGGCGCAGGTGCTTGGGTTGTCGCAGTCGGCCATCTCCCAGCGCATCAAGCTGCTTGAGGCGCGGGTCGGCCAGCCGGTGCTGGTGCGAGCCACACCGCCAAGCCCGACCGAAGTCGGCCGCCAGTTGCTCAACCATGTGCAGCAGGTGCGCCTGCTTGAACGCGACCTGCAGCGCCAGGTGCCGGCGCTGGACGAGGAGGGCATGCCGGAGCGCCTGCGCATCGCCCTCAACGCCGACAGCCTGGCCACCTGGTGGGCCGGCGCAGTGGGCAATTTCTGCGCACAGCAGAACGTGCTGACCGACCTGGTGGTGGAGGACCAGGAAGTGGGCCTGAAACGCATGCGTGCGGGCGAAGTGGCGGCCTGCCTGTGTGGCAGCGAGCGGCCGGTGGCCGGGGCGCGCAGCCTGCCACTGGGCGCCATGCGCTACCGGGCGCTGGCCAGCCCCGGGTTCATGGCGCGGCATTTTCCGCAGGGCTTCGCTGCCAGCCGCCTGGCCCGTACCCCGGCGATCGTGTACGGCCCGGACGACTTCCTGCAACACCGCTACCTGGCATCGCTGGGCATCGCGGATGGCTTCCTGCACCACTTGTGCCCGTCGTCCGAAGGCTTCCTGCGCATGACCGAAGCCGGCCTGGGCTGGGGCCTGGTGCCCGAATTGCAGGCCCGCGAGCAACTGGCCAGCGGCCAGTTGGTGGAAATCTGCAGCGATACCCCCATCGATGTGCCGCTGTACTGGCATCATTGGCGCAATGGCGGGCAACTGCTCGCGCAACTGACCGACCACCTGCGGCACACCGCACGGCAATGGCTGGTGCCCTTGTAGCCACGGCTGGCGTCAGTTGCATCTGAAATCTGGCAAGACGGAGTCTTACATGCGAATTCTGGTCACCGGCGCGAGTGGCTTCATTGGCGGGCGCTTTGCGCGCTTTGCCCTGGAGCAGGGCCTGGACGTGCGGGTCAGCGGCCGTCGGGCCGAAGGGGTCGAGCACCTGGTCAAGCGCGGCGCCCAGTTCATCCCCGGCGACCTGGGTGATGCCGAGCTGGCCCGTCGCCTGTGCCAGGGCGTCGAGGCCGTGGTGCACTGCGCTGGCGCGGTGGGCAACTGGGGGCGCTACCAGGACTTCTACCAAGGCAATGTGGTGGTCACCGAAAACGTGGTCGAGGGCTGTTTGAAGGAGCACGTACGACGCCTGGTGCACCTGTCATCGCCATCGATCTACTTCAATGGCCGCTCGCGCCTGGATATCCGTGAAGACCAGGTGCCGCGCCGCTTCCACGACCACTATGGGCAGACCAAGTACATGGCCGAGCAGAAAGTGTTCGGTGCCCAGGAGTTCGGCCTTGAGGTGCTGGCGCTGCGTCCGCGTTTCGTCACCGGCGCCGGCGATGCCAGTATCTTCCCGCGGCTGATGCAGATGCAGCGCAAGGGGCGTGTGGCGATCATCGGCAACGGCCTGAACAAAGTCGATTTCACCAGCGTGCACAACCTCAACGAAGCGCTGCTCAGCGCCCTGCTCGCCGACGACCGGGCGCTGGGCCAGGCCTACAACATCAGCAACGGCCAGCCGTTGCCGCTATGGGACGTGGTCAACTACGTGATGCGCCAGATGCAGCTGCCGCAAGTTACCCGCTACCGCTCCTACGGCCTGGCCTACAGCCTGGCCGCGCTGAACGAGGCGGCCTGCATGTTGTGGCCGGGGCGCCCGCAACCGACCCTGTCGCGCCTGGGGATGCAGGTGATGAGCCGCGATTTCACCCTGGATATCAGTCGCGCCCGGCAGTACCTGGACTACCAGCCCAAGGTCAGCCTGTGGACGGCGCTGGATGAGTTCTGTGCCTGGTGGAAGCACCAGCCGCCGGGGCAGTGAAGCCGCCGGGCCGACAATGGACATCAACACGCCGCGCTGGCGGTTTATACTCGTGCCTCTTTGCGACTACCGCGGTTGAATGTATCCATGCGTAACCATGCTCACGATGACTACGATGACGTGCCTACCCTGCGGGCCGGCACCCATGACGATGACGAACTGATGCCGGCGCACGTGGTGCGCAGCCGCCAGAAAGCCGCTCGCGGTGCCAGCACGGCACCGCTGTGGGCATTGCTCGGGGCCTCGTTCATCGCCTTGGCGGGCCTCGGCTGGTGGAGCTTCCAGCAGATCTCGCTGATGGAGCAGCAGCTGGTGGCGACCCAGGAAAGCTTTGCCCGCATCAGCGAAGAGGCGGCCGGGCGCCTGCAGGCGATCAGCGGCAAGGTGGCGGCCAGCGAGTCCGGCGCCACTACCAGCAGCGAGGCGCTGAAGCTGCAGCTGCGCCAGTTGCAGAAGGGGGTGGCCGGGCAGACCGGCGACCTGGGCAAGCGCCTGGAGCAAGTGCTGGCCGATACCCGTGAACAGCAGAAGGCCGTGACCGAGCTGCAAAGCCAGTTGCAGGCGCAGTTGAAGCTGGTGAATGGCGAACTGGCCGCGTTGCGCTCGGGTCAGGTCGATGGTGGCAAGCTGGATACCCAGTTCAAGGGCCTGAACGAACAGGTTGCTGCGCTGAAGGCCGCGCAGGTGGATGGCGCCAAGCTGGACGGGCAGCTCAAGAGCCTGGGCAGCGAAGTGGCGGCGCTGAAGAAGCAGGGTAACCCGAGCGCGGCCATCCAGGACCTGGAGCAGGACATCCTGGTGCTCAAGAGCCAGATCGACAACCGCCCGGCTGCGTCGTCGGCGGGTGGTGCTTCGGTGCAGGAGTTCGATGCGTTCCGGGCGCAGACGACCCGCAACCTGAATACCTTGCAGAGCCAGATCCAGAACCTGCAGCAGCAGATCAACGCCCGGCCCTGAGATTACCTGAGCCTTCTTCGCGGGCACGCCCGCTCCCACAGGGGCAGCACAATCTTCAAGCTTGTGCTGTACCTGTGGGAGCGGGCGTGCCCGCGAATGGCCCTCAATCACAACCGCGGATAGTCGATATACCCCACCGCCCCCTTGCCATAGAAGGTCTCCGGCCGCGCCTCGTTCAGCGGCGCATCCGCCGCCAGCCGCGCCGGCAGGTCAGGGTTGGCGATGAACGGCACGCCAAACGCCACTGCATCGGCCTTGCCACTGGCCAGGGCCGCATTGGCGCTGGCCTTGTCAAACCGCTCATTGACGATGTACGGGCCACCGAACGCCTCTTTGATCAGCGGGCCGATGCTGTCATCGGCTTCCCGTTCCCGCGAGCAGATGAAGGCGATGCCCCGCTTGCCCAGCTCACGGGCCACGTAGGTAAAGGTTTCGGCACGGTCGGCATCGCCCATGTCATGGGCATCGGCACGCGGCGCCAGGTGCACGCCCACGCGGTTCGCGCCCCACACCTCGATGGCCGCATCGGTCACTTCCAGCAGCAGGCGCGCACGGTTTTCCAGCGAGCCGCCGTAGTGGTCGGTGCGCTGGTTGGTGCTGCTCTGCAGGAACTGGTCGAGCAAATAACCGTTGGCACCGTGGATCTCCACGCCATCGAAACCGGCAGCCTTGGCATTCTCGGCGCCGCTGCGGTAGGCCTCGACGATGTCGATGATTTCTTCGGTTTCCAGCGCGCGCGGGGTGGGGTAGTCGCTGAGCGGGCGCACCAGGCTTACATGGCCCTTGGGCTGGATCGCGCTGGGGGCCACCGGCAGTTCACCGTTCAGGTAGCTGGGGTGGGAGATGCGGCCAACGTGCCACAGCTGCAGGAAGATGCGCCCGCCAGCGGCATGCACGGCCTTGGTCACGTTGTTCCAGCCACGCACCTGCTCGTCGTTCCAGATACCGGGGGTATCCGGGTAGCCGACGCCCATGGCGCTGACCGAAGTCGCCTCGCTGAGAATCAGCCCGGCACTGGCGCGCTGCACGTAGTACTCGGCCATCAGCGCATTGGGCACGCGGCCTTCGTCGGCCCGGCAGCGGGTGAGCGGGGCCATGATGATGCGGTTGGGCAGTTGCAGGTCGCCCAGGGTGATCGGATCGAAAAGCGTGGTCATGACGGTTACCTGCCTGTTCAGAGTGCTTGGCGCAGTTGTTCGAGAAACGCCTGGATGGTGGTTTCGTTACGTTTGAAGAAGTGCCATTGGCCGATCTTCTGGCTGCTGATCAGCCCGGCGCGCTGCAGGGTGGCCAGGTGGGCGGAAACGGTCGACTGCGACAGGCCGCAGCGTTGGTCGATCTGCCCGGCACACACACCGTTCTCGGTGCTGTGGTACTGGTCGGGAAACTGCGTTGCCGGGTCCTTCAGCCAGCTGAGGATTTCTCGCCTGACCGGGTGGGCCAGCGCTTTTATGATTTCGTCGAGATCGAGAGGCATGGGTTGAGGCTCGTTGTAGCGGTATATCGCGATAGGGCGAAATGTAAATCGTGGTTTCCCGATATACAAATACCAAGAGGTTCTGAGCTGAGTGCGAATCGCTATATCGCGTTATAACGATATACTGGCCGGCGGTGTTAGACTGCGCTCATGAACTACCTCGCACACCTGCACCTCGGCGGCCCGGCGCCGCAACAACTGCTTGGCAGCCTGTATGGCGACTTCGTCAAGGGCTCGCTGGAAGGGCGCTTCCCACCTGCGCTGGAGGCGGCCATCCGGCTGCATCGGCATATCGACAGCTATACCGACCAGCACCCGTTGGTGCAGGCGGCACTGGCGCGCTTCCCACGGGAACGGCGGCGTTTTGCCGGCATTGTTCTGGATGTGTTTTTCGACCATTGCCTGGCGCGGCATTGGCGGGATTATGCCGAGCAACCGTTGGAGCAGTTCACCGGGGACTTTTATCGGGTGTTGCTGGCGGAGCCCGAGTTGCCGGGGCGGCTGGCGCGGATTGCGCCGTTCATGGCGGCGGATGACTGGCTGGGGGCGTATGGGGATTTTGCCACGCTGGAGCAGGTGTTCAACGGCATTGCCCGGCGCTTGTCGCGGCCGGAGGGGATGGTTGGGGTGATGGGGGAGCTGGAGCGGCTGTATGAGCCATTGCTGGCGGACTTCAGGGCGTTTTATCCGCAGTTGCAGGTGTTTGCAGCGGCTGGCCGGTTGTCTGGCTGTTAGTCCTGTGCCAGCTTCTTCGCGGGTGAACCCGCTCCCACAGGTACAGCGCTATCTTCGGGATCACACTATCCCTGTGGGAGCGGGTTTACCCGCGAAGAGGCCGGTACTGGCAGTGCAAGAATTCAGGCTGCCCGCGCCTGCCGCCGTGGCGCCAGCTCAACGTCTTCAACCCCGAACAACGCCAGGTGAATCGCCTGCTGCGCCTGCAACGCCAGCACCGCTCGCTCCTTGCCCACGCTGCCGATCGGCTGCAGCAGCTGAATGCAAACCTCCCCACGCGGCTGGGCGAACAGGCGCATCAGGTGCGACACCAGGTCATCATCACCAATGAACGGCGCAATCGGGTCGATCTGGCCAGCGCGCAGGTACTGGATGGCGACCGGCTGCACCGCCACGCCGCGGTCGATGGCGCCTGCCAGCAGGCGGCCATGGAAGGTGCGCAGGTTACGGCCGTTGGTGGTGGTGCCTTCCGGGAAGATCAGCAGCGGCCGGGCCAGGCCCAGTTGCCCGGCGATCTGTTCACGCAGGCGCTGGCTGTCGCCCCCGCCACGGCGGATGAACAGGGTGCCGGCCTTCTCCGCCAGCCAGCCGGCCACCGGCCAGTGGCGCACCTCGGCCTTGGACAGGAACGACAGCGGCAGCAGCATGCCGAGCAGGGGGATATCGGTCCAGGACACATGGTTGCTGACCCACAGCATCGGCCGCTGCGGCAGCTCGCCAACCACCCGCACATCGAAGGGCAGGGCCGCGACCAGGCGCTTCATGAACAGGCAGGTCCAGCGCTGGCGGCGCTCGATGGGCGCCTTGAACCCCAGGCGTTCGCCCAGGGCGATCACGCTGGCCATCAGCATGCCCTGCAGCAGTACCAGCAGCAGTCGAGTCAGGCGGGCCAGTACCCGCAGCTTCGGCATCAGACCGCTGCCTTGAAGTGGCGGGCGTAGCGCGGGCACAGCTCGTCGCGCTTGAGCAGGATGAACACGTCGGCCACCTGGAAGTCTTCGTCCCAGCATGGCTCGCCGCAAATCTTCGCGCCCAGGCGCATGTACGCCTTGAGCAGCGGTGGCATTTCGGCGATGACGTTGTGTGGCAGGGCCAGGTTGGGCAACGGGTTCTTTGGCTCGGCACGCAGGTGCTCGGTGCACAGGTAGCGGTCACGCAGGCGCTGCATCACCGCGTGGGCCTGTACTCCGCCATCTTGCATGGGGATGCTGGCGCAGCCCATCAGGTAGCTGTAGCGGCCTTCGTTGAGCACTTCGGCCAGTTCGCCCCAGAGCACGGCGATGGTGCCTCCGTTGCGGTAGTCGGGGGCTACGCAGGTGCGGCCCAGCTCCAGGATCGGGCCCTGCAGCTGCAACAGGCCGTGCAGGCTGAATTCTTCTTCGCTATAGAAGCGGCCCAGGCTGCTGGCGGCCTGATGGTCGAGCAGGCGGGTGGTGGCGACCAGCTCGCCGGTACTCAGGTCGCGTACGCCAATGTGGCGGCAGTGCACGTCGTAGTCGTCCATGTCCAGGCCTTGCTCGGCACCTTTGAGCCTGGCCTTGAATTCGGCGCTGAACACTTTGTAGCGCAGGGCCTGGGCTTCTTGCAGGGCCGCGGCGCCAACCAGGCGTTCGGCTTGCAGACGGCGTTCGGTGCTGTTGTCGCCAGCGTGAGCGATCCGAGTCATTACGAGTCTCCATAAGCCAGCCATGAAGGGTTGCGGCCGGTCGGCTTTGTTGTGCAAAGTCAGCCTAGGTAGACGGGGTGTCACCCCTGTGAATCTTTGGTGATGCTTGCGTGACACCCCCCTGAGTCTTAACAGAAAGCCCCTCAGCAAGGAGCCGACCGATGGCCTGGTTGCAACGACTCAACGACCCGCTTCGCCAAGGGTTGGCGGGCACCCTGGGCGAAACCTACGCAGTGCTGCTCGAGCGCCTTGGCCCGGTTGCCCCGTTCGAACTGGCGGTGCTCGGTGGGCGCGCAATGGCCACCCCGGGCCTGGCTTTCCTGGTCGGCTACCAGGCCGCCTTGCGCGTGCTGTGGCCCAGTGCCCCACCCAGCCTCGGTGCCCTGTGTGCCACCGAACGGCGCAGCGTGCGGCCGGCGGACATGCGCACGC
Organism: Pseudomonas sp. LS.1a; assembly: GCF_022533585.1. NCBI lineage: Bacteria > Pseudomonadati > Pseudomonadota > Gammaproteobacteria > Pseudomonadales > Pseudomonadaceae > Pseudomonas > Pseudomonas sp. LS.1a. Next base: position 4,684,357 of record NZ_CP092827.1, on the reverse strand, counting down.
GCCTGGACGGCTTGCGGCTGACCGGCAGCAAGGATTTCGTCACTGCGGGCCTGGAGGCGGAATGGCTGCTGGTGGCGGCGCGCAGCGAGGCGACGGGGGCGGCGCCGCAGTTGAACCTGGCGGTGGTCTACCCCGGGGAGCCAGGGGTGACGCTGGAAGCGCTGCCCACCCTGCCGCTGATGCCAGAGGTGGGCCATGGGCGGCTGGTGCTGGAGCAGGCTGCGTGCGAGTTGCTGGCCGGTGATGGTTGGGATGCCTATGTGAAGCCGTTCCGTTCGCTGGAGGACTTGTATGTGCTTACGGCGTTGACGGCCTGGCTGTATGGCGTTGGGCAGGAGTGCGCCTGGCCGCAGGCCCTGCGCCTGCAGTTGCTTGGGCTGCTGGCCGGGTGTGCCGAGGGTAGCCGGCAGTGTGCCGATAGCGTTGGCTGCCATTTGTTGCTGGGCGGGTTGTTTGCGCAGTTCCAGGCGCTGCGGGGGGAAATCGATGCCGCGTTGGCGGCGGGGGCGGCGCATTGGGCGCAGATCTGGCAGCGTGACCAAGGGGTGATGGCGCTGGCGGCGGCGGCGCGGGAGAAGCGGCTGAACAAGGCGTGGGCTGCTGCGGGATTGTCATGAATGCCTGGTAGGTTGGTGTGATCCGATGATTCCTGGGGCCGCTGTGCGGCCCTTCGCGGGCTTGCCCGCTCCCACAGGTATGTCGCTGACTCCATGAATGGTGCGATCCCTGTGGGAGCGGGCGGGCCCGCGAAGGGCTGCAAGGCAGCCCCAAATAACGCGAGCCTGTACTGGGATGCTGAAAGGTCTGCTGCTGTTTTTTTGTATGGCCATGGCCCCTGCCAAGGCTGAGGTCTGGCCTGACCCTGACTGGCACAACGACCCTGCCCCCCTCGACTGGCAAGCCGTCGACGCCTACGCCTTCCCCGCACGCACCACTGCCGAACGCAGCGGCATCCGCACCGACGCGCTGCTGATCATCCGCGACGGGCGCATCCTCCACGAACGCTACGCCCCCCCGACCAGCGCCGCCACCGCCCACCTCACCTGGTCGATCAGCAAGAGCGTGCTTGCCACGCTGCTGGGGGTAGCCCAGGGCGAAGGCCGCTTCCAGCTGCAGGACCCGGTCACCCGCTTCTACCCGGCCATGCAGGCCCATCCTGGCGTGCGCATGGCCGACCTGCTGCATTGGGCCAGCGGCCTGGACTGGCAGGAGGACTACGAGTACGCCCCGCTCAAGTCATCAGTGGTTGCCATGCTGTATACCCGTGGCCGCGAGGACATGGCGGCCTATACGGCAGCGCGGGACACGGTGGCCAGCCCGGGCCAGCGGTTTCTCTACTCCAGTGGCGACAGCAACCTGCTGGCCGCCGCGCTGCGCGGCATGCTCGATGCCAGTCAGTACCCCGACTACCCCTGGCATGCGCTGTTCACCCCGTTAGGGATCGACAGCGCGGTATGGGAGCGTGACAGGGCGGGGACCTACGTGGGCTCGTCCTACCTGTACCTCAGCGCTCGCGACCTGGCACGCATCGGCCTGCTGATGCAGCGTGAGGGGCGCTGGCAGGATCGGCAATTGCTGCCCAGGCCCTGGGTGGCCTTCAACCGCACGCCGTTCGCCGCGGCCGAAGCAGTGCCCGGCGAGGCCAACCCCGGCGGACACTGGTGGCTCAACCAGCCGCTGGCCGGCGCTGCACGGCCTTGGCCGAGTGCGCCTGCCGACACCTACGCAGCCCTTGGCCACTGGGGCCAGGCGCTGTACGTGCTGCCCGCGCAAAAGCTGGTGATCGTGCGATACGCCGATGACCGCGACGGCAGCTACCAGCACGACGAGATGCTCAGGCGAATACTGGTGGCGCTGGCCGGGAAGGGGGCATGAAGCGGGTAGTACTGCTGGTATTGCTGGGGCTGGTGTACTGGGCCTGGCACGAGCGCCAGGCCCTGGCGGACTTCCCCGGTATCCTTTCGGCCTACTCGGCCAAGGAATACTGCTCGTGCCGCTTCGTCATGGGTTTCGAACCGGCGTATTGCCAAGGCTACGTGAAGCAATGGCTGCCGCTGAGCCTGCTGGAGGAAAACAGCCAACAGCGGCAGGTCACCGCCGAAGGCCTGGGCCGACGCAATCAGGCCGCCTGGCAAGGCCCGCGCGAGGGCTGCCGCTTGCTGCCATGAAGGCGGGCGGGTAAGGTTGGCGGTCTGGTTTCACGAGATCTGTCATGTTCAAGCTGCCCCGCCTGCTGCCCGCCTTGTTGCTGGCTTTTTGCCTGCCCGCCCACGCCAACTGGCACCTCGATGGCGAGTCTTCGCGCCTTTCGTTCATTACCGGCAAGAACGGTAACACCGCCGAAGTGCACCGCTTTCTGGTGCTGCATGGCACGGTCGACCGCAAGGGCGTTGCCGGGCTGAGTATCGAGATGGACTCGGTGAGCAGTGGCGTTCCGCTGCGTGACGAACGCATGCGCGAGGACCTGTTCGAGGTCGAGCGTTTTGCCGAAGCCAAGGTGCAGGCGCAACTGGACCTGCGGCCGATCAACGACCTGGCCAACGGTGCCCAGATCGAGCTGCGCCTGCCGCTGACGGTGACTCTGCATGGCCAGTCGCACAGCTACAACGCTTTGCTGCTGGCCACCCGCCTGGACGAGCGACGCTTCCAGGTGGTGACCCTTGAGCCCCTGGTGCTGCGCGCCGAGGATTTCGGCCTGCTGCCCGGGCTGCAACGCCTGCGCAAGTTCGCCGGGCTCACGTCCATCAACCCGTCGGTGCCGGTTAGCGCGGTGCTGATCTTCACCGCCCGCTGACATGCCGGGGCCGGTCTTCCCCTGGCGGGATGGCAACCAGTTCGAACTGCTGATCGACGGCCCCGAGTTCTTTCCGCGCATGCTCCTGGCGATCATGCGCGCCGAAATCCAGGTCGACCTGGAGCTGTACCTGGTCGAGGCCGGTGACTGCGCGGATGCGGTGGTCGAAGCGTTGGAGCAGGCCGCCCGACGCGGCGTGCGGGTGCGCTGCCTGTTCGACGACTATGGCTCGCTGGCTTTCAACAGCAAGCTGCGTCAGCGCCTGCTGGACGCGGGTGTGTACCTGCGCTGGTACAACCGCCTGCGCTGGAAGCGCGGCCTGCGCAACCTGTACCGCGATCACCGCAAACTGCTGCTGGTGGATGAGCGCTGGGCCGTGGTGGGCGGCACGGGCGTTACCGACGAGTTCTGGACGCCGGGCGAGGCGACCAGTGAATGGCACGAGGTGATGGTGCAGATGCAGGGGCCTGTGGTGAACGACTGGCAGTTGCTGTTCGACCGCCAGTGGCACGCCAACAACCGTCGCACCGCCTGGCGCCCCGCCGAGGGCTTTGGCCTGCCGCGCCTGCCCAAGGTGCCTGCGCAGGGGCAGGGCATGGGCCGGGTAGCCTATGCCGACGCCCGCCAGCACCAGGACATCCTGCATTCGCTGGTGCGGGCGATCAACAGCGGCAAGCAGCGAGTGTGGCTGGCCACACCTTACTTCCTGCCGACCTGGAGCGTGCGCCGCTCGCTGCGACGGGCTGCCGGCAAGGGGGTCGATGTGCGGCTGCTGCTGACCGGTCCGCGCACTGATCACCCCTCGGTACGTTACGCCGGGCACCGCTATTACCCCCGTTTGCTGCGCGCCGGGGTGCGCATCTACGAGTATCAACCGTGTTTCCTGCACCTGAAGATGGTTTTGATCGACGACTGGGTCAGTATCGGCTCATGCAATTTCGATCACTGGAACCTGCGCTTCAACCTCGAGGCCAATATCGAGGCCCTCGACCCGCCGCTGACGGCGGCCGTGCAGGCCAGCTTCGAGCGTGATTTTGCCTTGAGCGAGGTGGTCGACCTCGGGCAGTGGCATGCCCGGCCGCTATGGCGCCGGGTGAAGCAGCGGTTGTGGGGTTGGCTGGACCGGTTGGTGGTCAACTTGCTCGACCGTCGCGACTGAGACCGGCTATCGTGCAGTGACTTCTCAAGGCAATCGAAGGAGTGGGTGCGATGACGGCGAAGAAAATTCTCATGCTGGTTGGTGACTACGTCGAAGACTACGAGGTCATGGTGCCGTTCCAGGCGCTGAGCATGGTCGGGCACACGGTGCATGCGGTATGCCCGGAAAAGGTCGCGGGGCAGACGGTGCGTACCGCGATTCATGATTTTGAGGGCGAACAGACCTACAGCGAAAAGCCGGGGCACAACTTTGCCTTGAATTATGACTTTGTGCGGGTGCGGGCCGAGAGTTACGACGCGTTGTTGATCCCGGGTGGCCGTGCGCCAGAGTACCTGCGTCTGGATGAAAAGGTGCTGGAGCTGGTGCGTGCGTTCGACCAGGCCGGCAAGCCGATCGCGGCGGTATGCCATGGTGCCCAGTTGCTGGCAGCGGCCGGTGTGCTGGAAGGGCGTGAATGCAGTGCGTACCCGGCGTGTGCGCCGGAAGTGCGCCTGGCGGGTGGGACATTCATCGATATCGCGGTGGACCAGGCGCATGTGGACGGCAACCTGGTGACGGCACCGGCATGGCCGGCGCATCCGGCGTGGCTGGCTGCCTTCCTCAAGGTGCTTGGTACCCGTATAGCCTGACAGGGCCTCTTCGCGGGCATGCCCGCTCCCACATGTACCTCACTGCTCTGAAGTCGTGTGGGATCCTTGTGGGAGCGGGCGTGCCCGCGAAGAGGCCAGTACAGGCAATCCCCCCTGATCAGGCCACCTGCTCGACCCAGTCATTGAGGTTGTAGTAGTTGGTCACCCGGGCAATCTTCCCACAGTGGATATAGAAGAACGCCCCCGCCGGCAGCACATAGGTCTGCCCGTTGGCCGCCGGCAACCCTTCGTCATCGGCCAGATATTCCCCATGCACGGTGAACTCCGCCGCCGCGCGGCTGCCGTCGGCGTTCTGCATCACCACGATATCGGCCAGGCGCTCGCGGTAGCAGCGGTTCATCTTGTCCATGAACGCTGCAAACCGGGCCTTGCCCATCTGCCGCTCGCCCTGGTTGATGTCGTGGATCACATCCTCGCTGAGCAGGGCGAGAAAGGCGGGCATGTCTCCAGCGTTGAAGGCGGCGTAGTAAGCATTTACCAGTTCGGTAGCGGTCATGGAACAATACCTGTCGTGGAGGGAAAAGGCGGGTCGTTGCTCCGGATGATAGGGTTTCCCCTCAAGCCCGGCTTAGCCGAGCGCGTCATCCACATCGACAAAACGACCGCCAAGCATGGAAATACGCCTGTTGCACGGCGCCGCTATCGCGCCTTACATCGATGACCTCGCTCGCCTGCGCCTTACCGTGTTCCGCGAGTTTCCCTACCTTTATGACGGCACCCCGGAGTACGAGGCCGAGTACCTGGCCACCTATGCGCGCTCCGGGCGCAGCCTGGTGGTGCTGGCGCTGGACGACGGCAAGGTGGTCGGCGCCTCCACCGGCCTGCCGCTGGTGGATGTCGCCCCCGAGTTCCAGCAGCCGTTCCTGGCCCAGGGGCGTGACCCGGCCAGCGTGTACTACTTCGGTGAATCGGTAGTACTGCCCGAATACCGTGGCCAGGGCCTGGGGGTGCGCTTTTTCATCGAGCGCGAGTCCTACGCGCACAAGCTGGCCGAGTTCGATTACTGCGCGTTCTGCGCGGTCGAGCGGCCAGGGGTGCATCCGCGGCGGCCAGTGGACTACAAGCCGTTGCACGGCTTCTGGCGGAACCGCGGCTTCCTGCACGACCCGTCGCTGCGCACCAGCTACGCCTGGCGTGACCTGGACGAGCAGGAAAGCTCCGACAAGCTGATGTCGTTCTGGCTCAAGGAACTGCCGATATGATCCGTCTGGCTGCCTGCCAGTACGCCATCGAGCTGCATGAAACCTGGGACGCCTACGCCGACCACCTGCAAGGCCTGTGCGCCGAGGCGGTGGAGGCGGGGGCCCGCCTGCTGCTGTTGCCGGAGTACGCCGGGCTGGTGCTGAGCGGGCAGCTGAGTGCCGAGCAGCGGGGTGACCTGAAGGCTTCCATCGCCGGCATCCAGCCGCTGATCGAGCCATGGAAGGCGCTGTGCGAGAGCCTTGCCAGGCGCTGGGGGATCTACCTGCAACCGGGCAGCGTACCGGTGCTGGACAGTGATGGGCGCTACCGCAACCGTGCCTGGCTGTTCGGCCCCAAGGGTGTAATGGGCTACCAGGACAAGCTGATGATGACCCGCTTCGAGCGGGAGCAGTGGGACATAGCCGCGGGCCAGGGGCTGCAGGTGTTTGAAACCGAACTGGGGCGCCTGGGGATCCTGATCTGCTACGACAACGAATTCCCGATGCTGGCCCGGCGCCTGGCCGAGGCTGGTGCCGACCTGATCCTGGCGCCGAGCTGTACCGACACCGAGGCCGGTTACCACCGGGTGCGCATTGGCGCGCAGGCGCGGGCGTTGGAGAACCAGCTTGCGGTGTTGCAGAGCCCTACGGTCGGGCTGGCGCCCTGGTCGCCGGCGCTGGACGAGAATATCGGCCGGGCAGGGTTGTTCGTACCGCCGGATCACGGGATGCCGGGGGATGGGGTGGTGGCCTTGAGTGAGGCATTGAGCCCGGTGTGCAGCCAGTGGCTGGTGTGTGAGGTGGATCTGGAGGAAGTGCGGCGAGTGAGGCGGGAAGGGCAGGTTTTTACCCGCAGGGACTGGCCGGAGCAGTTCGAACGAATTGTGTAGAACAGGGGCGGCCTCTTCGCGGGTGAACCCGCTCCCACAGGTAGCGCGTAGCCCCAGGCTTGCGCTGTCCCTGTGGGAGCGGGTTTACCCGCGAAGAAGGCGACACGGTTACATCAGGCTTACTTCACTTCGACTGCCAGGCTCTGGGCAATCTTGCTCTGCCACAGGGCAGGGCCAGTGATGTGTACCGACTCACCGTTGCTGTCCACGGCGACGGTCACCGGCATGTCCTTGACCTCGAACTCGTAGATCGCTTCCATGCCCAGTTCGGCGAAGGCCAGGACCTTCGACTTGCGGATGGCCTGGGCCACCAGGTAGGCAGCGCCGCCAACGGCCATCAGGTACACGGCCTTGTTGTCCTTGATCGCTTCGATGGCGGCAGGGCCGCGCTCGGACTTGCCGATCATGCCCAGCAGGCCGGTCTGTTCGAGGATCTGGCGGGTGAACTTGTCCATGCGGGTAGCGGTGGTCGGGCCGGCTGGGCCTACCACTTCGTCACCGACCGGGTCGACCGGGCCGACGTAGTAGATGAAGCGGCCTTTCAGGTCCACCGGCAGCTCTTCGCCGCGGTTGAGCATTTCGACCATGCGCTTGTGCGCGGCATCGCGGCCGGTCAGCATCTTGCCGTTGAGCAGGATGGTTTCGCCCGGCTTCCAGCTGGCGACTTCTTCCGGGGTGATGGCGTCGAGGTTGACGCGACGGGCGCTCGGGCCGGCTTCCCAGACGATTTCCGGGTAGGCGTCCAGCGACGGCGCTTCCAGCTCGGCCGGGCCGGAGCCATCGAGCACGAAGTGGGCGTGGCGGGTGGCGGCGCAGTTGGGGATCATGCACACCGGCAGCGAAGCGGCGTGGGTCGGGTAGTCCATGATCTTGACGTCGAGCACGGTGGTCAGGCCACCCAGGCCCTGGGCGCCGATGCCCAGCTGGTTGACCTTCTCGAACAGCTCCAGGCGGATTTCTTCCAGGCGGTTCTGCGGGCCACGGGCTTTCAGTTCGTGGATGTCGATGGACTCCATCAACACTTCCTTGGCCATCACTGCGGCCTTCTCGGCGGTACCGCCGATGCCGATGCCGAGCATGCCAGGCGGGCACCAGCCAGCGCCCATGGTCGGGACGGTCTTCAGTACCCAGTCGACGATCGAGTCGGACGGGTTGAGCATGGCCATCTTCGACTTGTTCTCCGAGCCGCCGCCCTTGGCCGCGACATCGACCTCGACCTTGTCGCCGGGGACGATGGAGTAGTGGATCACTGCCGGGGTGTTGTCCTTGGTGTTCTTGCGGGCACCGGCCGGGTCGGCCAGGATCGAAGCGCGCAGGACGTTTTCAGGCAGGTTGTAGGCGCGACGCACACCTTCGTTGATCATGTCGTCGACGCTCAGGGTGGCGCCGTCCCAACGCACGTCCATGCCCACGCGCACGAACACGGTGACAATACCGGTGTCCTGGCAGATCGGGCGGTGGCCGGTGGCGCACATGCGCGAGTTGATCAGGATCTGGGCGATGGAATCGCGCGCAGCAGGCGACTCTTCACGCAGATAGGCCTCGTGCATGGCCTGGATGAAATCGACGGGGTGGTAGTACGAGATGAATTGCAGGGCATCGGCGACGCTCTGAATCAGGTCGTCTTGCTTGATCACGGTCATGCAGCGCGCTCCTCTTAAAGACGGGAACATTCATATAGACGCTCGACGGTGCCGACCAGCGTGTCGAAACGCCTTGCAAAGGCGCGCCGGCAGCATGGCCGACGCAAAAGGGCGCGGCAGTATAGCGTGCCTCTCCGTCTGAAACACCTGCGAGTGGTCTGGACCATGGTCGGCAGGGGGCAGGCATTGTTCTTGCTGCCTTGCTGTAGAGATAGGATGCTGGGAGGGGGCCGCAACGCGGCCCCGGAAACCCAAGAGCTGGAAGAGATAGCTGAACATGCCCGAACTTTGCGTGGGCGAGCGCCGCTGGGCGGTGCCGGCCGGCAGCAACCTGCTCGATGCCTTGAACGAGGCCGGGCTGAACGTGCCTTACAGCTGCCGCGCCGGCAGCTGCCATGCCTGCCTGGTGCACTGCCTGGCCGGGCAACCGCTGGATGCGCTGCCCGAGGCCATGGCGCTGGACAAGCATGCCTTGGGCTGGCGTCTGGCTTGCCAGTGCCGTGTGGTCGAGGACCTGCATGTAGCGTTGTTCGACCCGCAACAGGATGGTGTGCCGGCTCAGGTCTGTGCCCTGGACTGGTTCGGCGATGTGTTGCGCGTGCGGCTGCGGCCCGAGCGGGCACTGCGTTACCAGGCGGGGCAGCATGTGGTGTTGTGGAAGGGTTCGGTAGCGCGGCCGTATTCCCTGGCCAGCCTGCCGGGGGAAGATGACTTTCTGGAGTTTCACATCGATTGCCAGCGCCCAGGTGCTTTTTGCGACAAGGTCCGTGGCCTGCAGGTGGGTGATGTGCTGCGCCTGGGTGAATTCAGGGGCGGGGCTTTGCATTACGACCCGGACTGGCAGGATCGGCCGCTCTGGCTGCTGGCTGCCGGAACGGGGCTTGCTCCGCTGTGGGGCATCTTGCGCGAGGCAGTACGGCAGGGGCACCGTGGCGAGATTCGGGTACTGCATGTGGCGCGGGACAGCACCGGGCATTACTTGGCAGAGCCGTTGCGGGAAATGGCGAATGTGAATGTCGAGTTGGTACTGGTGGAGCAGTTGGATGAAGCGTTGGCCGGGTTGCGGCCTTCAACGCGGCAGACGGTGGCGCTGGTGTGCGGGGCACCGGGGAGTGTCGAGCGGTTTGCCCGACGGCTGTTCATTGCCGGGGTGCCGCGGGGGCAGGTGTTTGCTGACGTGTTTGTGGAGCATGCCTGAGGCATTTGTGTTGATCGTGCCGGCCCATTCGCGGGCACGACCGCTCCCACAGGTGCAGCGCTAGCCTCAGGCTTGTTGCTAACCCTGTGGGAGGGCGTGCCCGCGAACGGGGCCATGGCGCGGCCCCTTGGCGGGATCAACCGACCAGCGGATCACCGACATGCAGGATCTTCATGCCATTGGTGCCACCGATGGTGTGGTAGCTGTCACCTTTGGTCAGGATCACCCAGTCACCTTGCTCCACCAGGCCACGCTTGAGCAGTTCGTCGACCGCTGCCTGGCTCACCTTGTCGGCCGGCAGCGAGGCCGGGTCGAAGGCGATCGGGTACACGCCGCGGAACATCGAGGCACGCGCCTGGGTAGCACGGTGCGGCGACAGGGCGAAGATCGGCACGTGCGAACGCAGGCGCGACATGATCAGCGGGGTGTAGCCACTCTCGGTCAGGGCGATGATCGCCTTCACGCCCGGGAAGTGGTTGGCGGTGTACATGGCCGCCAGGGCGATGCTCTCGTCGCAGCGCTCGAAGGTGGTGTGCAGGCGGTGGCTGGACTTCTGGCTGGTCGGGTGCTTTTCGGCACCCAGGCAGATGCGGGCCATGGCCTGGACGGCTTCGATCGGGTAGGCACCGGCGGCACTTTCAGCCGACAGCATTACCGCGTCGGTGTTGTCCAGCACGGCGTTGGCCACGTCGGACACTTCGGCGCGGGTCGGCATCGGGTTCTGGATCATCGACTCCATCATCTGGGTCGCCACGATCACCGCCTTGTTGTTGCGGCGGGCGTGCTGGATGATCTTCTTCTGGATGGCGATCAGCTCGGCGTCGCCGATTTCCACGCCCAGGTCGCCACGGGCAACCATCACGGCGTCGGAGGCGGCAATCAGCTTGTCGAGGGTCTCGTCGTCGGCAACGGCTTCGGCGCGCTCGATCTTGGCCACCAGCCAGGCGCTGCCGCCGGCTTCGTCACGCAGCTTGCGCGCGTATTCCATGTCGCTGGCGTCACGCGGGAAGGACACGGCCAGGTAGTCCAGGTCCATTTCCGCGGCCAGCTTGATGTCGGCCTTGTCTTTTTCGGTCAGGGCCGGCGCGGTCAGGCCGCCACCTTTACGGTTGATGCCTTTGTGGTCCGACAGCGGGCCACCGATGATCACCACGCAGTGCAGGGCGTCTGCGGTGGCGGTCTCGACGCGCATGACCACGCGGCCATCGTCGAGCAGCAATTCGTCACCAACGCCGCAGTCCTTGACCAGGTCCGGGTAGTCGATACCGACGATGTCCTGGTTGCCTTCGGTCAGCGGGTGGGCGGTGGAGAAGGTGAACTTGTCACCGATCTTCAGTTCGATGCGCTTGTTGGCGAACTTGGCGATGCGGATCTTCGGACCCTGCAGGTCGCCCAGCAGTGCAACATGGCGGCCGTTCTTGGCGGCGATGTCTCGGATCAGGCGCGCGCGGGCCTTGTGCTCGTCCGGAGTGCCGTGGGAGAAGTTCAGGCGTGCCACGTCCAGGCCGGCGAGGATCAGCTGTTCGATCACTTCCGGCGAGTTGCTGGCGGGGCCAAGGGTGGCGACGATTTTGGTACGGCGGATGCTCATGCACAGACTCCTATAGTGAAGCGCAGCGAAAGGCTACTCCTCAATTGCGCTGTAGTCATTGTTCCGTTGCACTACCTGCGACCAAGGCAGGGTGGCATTTGAACGGGCAGGGTATCCTTGCAAAAGGGTGTGAAGATTTGCCGGCAAAGGCCGATACACTGGCATCAAAGGAGACCCCCATGCGAGCCCTGATCGTTTTAGTCTTGGCGGCCAGCGCCGTCGGCTGCACCCGCTGGTCCATGGACCACCACCTGAACAACGCCTACCGCGCCTACGACCGTGGCGATTGCGCACGGGTCATGCTCGAGCTGTCGCAGGTCGACCGCACCAGCCGTGCGCGCCCGTTCATCCACCCCGAAGTGTCACTGCTGCGCGGCCAGTGCCTGGAGCGCCAGGCGTTGTACGTGGATGCCGCGCAAACCTACCAGTACCTGATCCAGCAGTACCCGGGCAATGAGTATGCCTATCGCGCCCAGGCACGCCTGCAGACCCTGGAGAAACTCGGCCATTTGCGCGGCGCCGAAGCCGCCGTGGCCCACCCGGTGAGTGCCGCACCTTGGCGTTAACACCAAGGTGTGATTTATTTCACGGGATTTGCCGCGCGCGCTGCGCTAATCTGTAACTCAGCTGTTACAACAACCGCCAGTTCCTCGTATTCCTGGCATCGGATACGGACTGCACTTGCGATCATGTTCAACAAGCGCCACATCGAACGCCATCAGCTGCCTTGTGTTCTCAAGGTGTTCAACCGCTTTACCGGTCAGTCGATCGGCCAGCTGGGCAACGCCTCCGAAGACGGGCTGATGCTGATCAGCCAGCTACCTGTACTGGTAGGGCCCGACTATGAGCTGCAATTGCGCCTGCCGCTGGTCGGCGGCGGGCATCAGTTCGTCAACCTCACCGCCAGCTGCCTGTGGTGCCGCGAAGACCAGACGCCCGGCCACTACGATTCGGGCTTCATGCTGCTGCAGGCGCCCCGCGAGTACGACGAATTCGTCCGCTCGTTGCGTGACTATTTCAGTTTCCGCCCTGCCAACGCTTCCGTCTGAGCCCCGCGCTCTGGCTCGCTGGAGTCGTGCCGGAATCGCGCTAGAATCGGGTCGACCTCGATACAGGACGACCCCGTGACCTCCAGCATTTTCTGGCACGACTACGAAACCACCGGCATCAACCCGCGCTGTGACCGGCCGCTGCAGGTGGCCGGCGTGCGCACCGACTTCGACCTCAACGAAATCGACGAGCCGATCAGCCTTTATTGCCGGCCCTCCGACGATATCCTGCCGCACCCGGCCGCCTGCCTGGTGACCGGCATCACCCCGCAACTGCTGGCCGAGCAGGGCTTGTGCGAAGCCGAGTTCATGACCCGGGTGCACGCGCAACTGGCGCTCCCAGGTACCTGCGGCGCCGGCTACAACACCCTGCGCTTCGACGACGAAGTGACCCGCTACAGCCTGTACCGCAACTTTTTCGACCCTTATGCCCGAGAATGGCAGGGCGGCAATAGCCGCTGGGACCTGATCGACATCGTGCGCACGGCCTATGCATTGCGCCCGGACGGCATCGAGTGGCCACAACAGGATGGGCGCACCAGCCTGCGTCTGGAACTGCTGAGCAAGGCCAATGGCATCGACCATGGGCATGCCCACGAAGCGCTTTCCGACGTGCGGGCAACCATCGCCCTGGCCCGCCTGATCCGGCAGAAACAGCCCAAGTTGTATGAGTGGCTGTTCCAGTTGCGCAGTAAGCATAAAGTGATGGAGCAGGTCCGTTTGTTGCAGCCACTGGTGCATATATCCGGGCGCTTTTCGGCGGCACGTAATTACCTTGGTGTCATATTGCCATTAGCCTGGCACCCGCGTAATCGCAATGCACTGATTGTGTGCGACCTGCATCAGGAAACCCTACCGTTACTACGGGAAAGTGCTGAAGTTCTACGCCAGCGTTTGTATACCCGCCATGAAGAACTGGCCGAGGGTGAATTACCCGTGCCGCTCAAACTGGTGCAGATCAATCGCTGCCCGGTACTGGCGCCACTCTCGGTATTGCGCCCGGCCGATCAACAACGGTTGGGCCTGGACTTGACGTTGTTACAATTGCGCGGCGAAGCATTGGCCAAGCAACAGGCGCAATGGCAAGACAAGCTGGAACACATCTACGGCAAGGAAGACTTCACCCCGAGTGAAGACCCGGAACAACAGTTGTATGACGGTTTTCTGGGGGACCGTGACCGCCGCTTATGCGAGCAAGTTCGTGCACTGGAACCGGCGCAGTTGGGCCGCGGGCACTGGATGTTCGATGATCCGCGCCTGCCTGAACTGTTGTTCCGCTATCGGGCGCGCAACTTCCCGGAGACCTTGACCGGCGAAGAGCGGCAACGCTGGTTCAGCTTCTGCCAGCAACGCCTGAGTGACCCGCAGTGGGGGGCGCCGAATACGCTGGGCGACTTCGAACGGGCGCGGCAGCAGGCCTGGGAAGGCGCCGACGAGGCGGGGCGGCGTGTGCTGGAGGCCTGGCAGGTGCATGCCCGGCAATTGCAGGCACAGTTTGCAGTTGGCTGAGCGCTGAAAAAAACGCGGACAAACAAAAACGCCGGCAATGTGCCGGCGTTTTCGTTGCGATAAGCAAAAGGCGTATGCGGACTATCAGTCCAGCAGGGTTGCCCAGCTTTCAACCACATCGCCACCCCACTTGGCTTTCCACTCTTTCAGGGTCTTGTGGTTGCCGCCTTTGGTTTCGATCACTTCATTGTTGTGCGGGTTCTTGTATTGCTTGACCTTGCGCGCACGCTTGGTGGCGGTAGTCTTGACCGCACCACGAGGGGCTTTGCTCAGTTTCGAATCTGGGTCGAGCAGGGCAATCACGTCGCGCAGCGACTTGGAGTACTCGCCCATCAGGGTGCGCAGTTTGCCTTCGAACTCCAGTTCTTTCTTCAGCTTGTCATCCTGCGACAGGTTGGCCAGGCGGGCCTGAAGTTCCTTGATGGCTTCTTCGGTAGCGCGGTACTCGTTGATCAGGGACATGGAGTGTTCCTTAATGCGTTTCAGAAATGTGTGGGGCAATAATAGACAGGCGATACTCGCAAGTAAACATATTGTTGGGCAATTAACTGTTAATTAAGCTGTGACAACATATCTCTGCGTGAACAAAAATTTACAATTAACCCGGCATTTCGTCATGTCTGTCAGAGAGTGACGGCGGTGCATCTCGACAGCTACACAGGCTACGGCCGCTGCGATCAATACTGCGTTTTTCCTGGCGGGCCGCTAGAATGAGCGCCTTTGCGAAGTTCTGGAGTCTCATTCATGCGCACCTATCGTCTGGTGATCGCCTGCCCCGACCGTGTTGGCATCGTGGCGAAAGTCAGTAATTTCCTGGCCTTGTACAATGGCTGGATCAACGAAGCCAGCCACCACTCCGATGAGCAGAGCGGTTGGTTCTTCATGCGCCATGAAATCCGCGCCGAATCGCTGCCGTTCGGTATCGAAGCCTTCCGCGAAGCGTTTGCGCCGATCGCCGAAGAGTTCTCCATGACCTGGCGCATTACCGACTCGGCGCAGAAAAAGCGCGTGGTGCTGATGGCCAGCCGCGAGTCGCACTGCCTGGCCGACCTGCTGCACCGCTGGCACACCGATGAGCTGGACTGCGAGATCCCCTGCGTGATTTCCAACCACAACGACCTGCGCAGCATGGTCGAGTGGCACGGTATTCCGTTCTTCCATGTACCGGTCGACCCCAAGGACAAGGCCCCGGCCTTTGCCGAAGTGTCGCGCCTGGTGCAGGAGCACGCTGCCGATGTGGTGGTGCTGGCCCGCTACATGCAGATCCTGCCGCCGCAACTGTGCCAGGACTATGCTGAAAAGGTGATCAACATCCACCACAGCTTCCTGCCGTCGTTCGTCGGCGCCAAGCCGTATCACCAGGCCGCCCTGCGTGGTGTGAAGCTGATCGGCGCGACTTGCCACTACGTCACCGAAGAGCTGGACGCCGGCCCGATCATCGAGCAGGACGTGGTGCGTGTCAGCCATGCCGACAGCATCGACGACATGGTCCGCTTTGGCCGTGATGTGGAGAAGATGGTGCTGGCCCGTGGCCTGCGTTACCACCTGGAAGACCGGGTGCTGGTGCATGGCAACAAGACTGTGGTGTTTGACTGACAGAGTCGGGTTGTCGGTGAGATCCTGGGGCTGCTGCGCAGCCCTTTCGCGACGCAAGGCCGCTCCCACAAAGTGAGGTGCGCCCCATTCCATGTGGGAGCGGCCTTGTGTCGTGAAAGGGGCGCAAGGCGTCCCCGGCAATCCTGAGGGATACGCAATGGCCAAGACCCGCAACAACCCCACCGCCTCACCCCCACCCACCCTCGGTGAAGGCTGCCTGGCGCGCTACGACCCCGAAGCCCTGGCCGACACCGATGGCACCGATTTCCCCGGCGCCGCCGAACTTTGGCAGCAGCTCAACCCGCCTGACGCCGCCAGCGCTCCAGCAGCGGGCGCGCCAGCAGGCACACGAACACTGGCCCACCCGCCAGCAGATAAAAGTAGTAAGTGACCGCCCGCCATATCAGGATCGCCGCAGCCGCGGTCGAACTGCCCACCAGTGGCGTCAGCAGGCTGGCCGAAGTCAGCTCGGCGGCACCGGCACCGCCAGGCAGCAGGCTGAACTGGCCGGCACTGAGCGACAGCATCTGCACCAGGAAGCTGGGGATCCACGCCAGGTCTACCCCCAACCCTCTCAATACCAGGTACAACACGCTGTAGCGCAGGCCCCAGTGGGCGCAGGTCAGGGTGAACACCAGGGTCAGCGTGCGCTTGGGCAGGCGCCAGGTCTGCGCCAGTGCGTCGATGAAGCGCAGCAGTTTGCGCGCCCAGCGGCGCTTGCGCTGTCGGCTCATGCCCAGCCGGCGCAGCAATCTGCCGTTCACGCGCATCACCGTGCGCCGGTAGCGCAACAGGCCGATCACCCCGGCCAATGCCGTGCACAGCAGCAACGCGCTACCTAGTAACATGCTCTCCTGGCTGCGGCCCAGACTGTGGAACAGCGCATAGCCGGCAATCGCCAGCATCGCGCAGAAAAAGAACACCAGGTCGTTCAACTGGTCCATGGCAAACACCGCGCCGCTGCGCGCCGGGCCGATACGGTCGCGTGCCAGCAGGGCCATCAGGGTCAAGGGGCCACCGCTGCCACCGGGGGTGGTACAGATGGCGAACTCGGTGGCCATCACCACGCCCAGGCTACGCAGGCGCCCAAGCCTTGCCCCTTGCTGGCCAAGCAGCAGGCGCAGGCGAATGGCGTTGATGACCCAGCACAGCAGGATCATGCCCAGCAAGGTCAGCATCAGGCTGGGTGCGAAGCGCTGCAGCCTTGGCAGCAGCTCACTGCCACCGAGCAGGGCCGGCACCAGCACGGCGCCGAGCAGTGCCAGGGCCAGCCAGGCCAGACGGCTCATGCGCTGGCCTGGCGGTCGAGCCAGGTGGACTTGGTCAGGGGCTCGCGGCCCTGTGCCAGCAGGGTGCGCACGGTGTTCAGCCAATAGTCGCGCGATGCGCGATGGCGCATGTCCACCGGATGCAGGCCCAGGCGCAGGGTCTCGGCGTCGCGCCAGCGCCGGCATTGCCAGTCGCACAGCACCCGTGACAGGCCGCGACGCCAGGCGCTGCGGGCGCTCCAGACCAGCCCAGGAGCCTTGATCGCGGTAAAGTCTGGCAAGCGGTACAGGTGCTGTGGGGTGCTGGTGTAGCGCAGCGGCAGGCAGCGCAAGGCCTGGCGGGTGCCTTCGCTCATCAGCCAGGCGGGCGCGACGAAGCCGGCCACTGGCCAGCCCTGCTGGCCGAACAGGGCCAGGCCTTGCTCCAGGCGTTGCAGGGCCTGCTGCCGGTCGAGGGCGTAGAACTCACCTTCATGGGTATAGATGCGGCGCATGAAGTATTCGCCGGGCGTGCGCGGTGGCGGGCCGTTGTCGGCATGGTAGAAACCGTGCAGGGCGAGCTCGTCGCCACGGGCCAGGCGCCGTTCGAGCAAGCGACAGAAGGTGGGCGAGCGCTGCAGCGCGTTGCGGTGATGAAAGTCCGGCACCACCAGCCAGGTCATGGGGATGCCGCCGATGGCGTCGATGGCCTGGACGAAGGGTTGGTAGTCGGGCCAGGTCTCGGGTGCTACATCGTGCAGCACCAGCATCAGGCTGCGCGACGCTGGCAGTGGCTCAGCCATGGGCACGAACCTGCGGCTGGTGGCCGAGCACGGCCTGGTAGTGCTGCAGCAGGCCGGCGACCACGTTGTCCCAGGAATAGTGCTGCTCGGCATGGCGACGGGCCTGTGCCCCGAGTTTGCGCACGCCGGCCTCGAACGCCTCTTGTACGGCCGTCGCCATGGCCTGGCTATCGTTGGGGCGGCACAGGCGCCCGCACTGTTCGTTGACGATTTCGCCGAAGGCCCCGGCGCGCACGGCCACCACCGGTGTGGCGCTGGCCATTGCTTCGAGAATGACCAGGCCGAAGGTTTCCTGGTCGCCGGCGTGTACCAGCAGGTCGGCGCTGGCCATCAGCCGGGCGACTTCCGGCGCCGGGCAGAAGTGGTCGATCACACTGACGTTCTGGGGCACGTTGGCCGGCATGTTCGAGCCCACCAGCAACAGGTGGTAGGGGTGGCCCAGGTGCTGCATGCAGTCGAGCAGCACCGGCAGGTTCTTTTCCCGTGAGCCACGGCCGGCGTAGATCAGCAGGCGACTGGTGTCGGCAATGCCCAGTTCGGCACGCAGCTGCGGGTCGCGCCGGCTGGGGTGGAAGGTGGCCAGGTCCACGCCCAGGCGCTGCACATGCACATCGCGCACCCCGAGGCGGCGCAGCTTGTCGGCCATGACCTGGCTTGGGGCCAGGACCCGGTCGAAATTGCCGTACAGTTTGCTGACATAGGCTTCAACGTTAGGGGTGAACCAGTTGCCCATGCGGTTGCTGACCAGCAGCGGCAGATCGGAATGGTAGAAGCCGATCACCGGCACATCGAGCTTGCGTCGGGCCTCCAGCGCAGCCCAGGCGGTCAGGTAGGGGTCGCCGACTTCGATCAGGTCGGGTTTGAGCCTGCGCAGTACATTGCACCAGGGGGCCAGGCGCACCGGGAAGCGGTAGCCATTGCCGAACGGCAGCGGTGGTGCGGGTACCTGGTAGATACCATCGGCGTGTTGCGCGCTGGCACCGGGTATCAGCAAGCTGTGGCGCACGCCCTGGATGGCGTCGAGGCGGTGGTGTTTGGCATCAAGATAGGTACGTACGCCGCCGCTGGCGGGGGCGTAGAACATGGTGATGTCGGCGATGTGCACGATCAGCATCCCTCCGGGATCGTCTTCGGGTCCGTCATCCGGCGCTAGCGGGCCGGCGATGACGCGCCTAAAGGTTGACCTATCAGAAGGATAGTTTGTTCGATCGGGGTTGGGTGGGGCAGGGTAAGGCGGGGGAGCGGTGTGGGCTTCTTCGCGGGCTTGCCCGCTCCCACAGGAATTACACAGGCCTCAGGGGCTGTGCAGTTGCTGTGGAAGCGGGCGACGCGGTGTGTGATCAGATGCGGAAGCTGCCCACCAGATGCTTCAGGCGGCCGGCCTGCTGCTCCAGGTCGGAGCAGGCGCGCAGGGTGGCCTGCAGGTTTTCCACGCCTTCCTGGTTGAGCATGTTGATCTCGTTGATATCCATGTTGATCGCCTCGACCACGGCGGTCTGCTCTTCGGTGGCGGTGGCCACCGACTGGTTCATGCCGTCGATCTCGCCGATACGTACGGTAACGCTGTCCAGCCGCTCACCGGCCTGGTTGGCGATCTGCATGCTGTCCTGGCTGTGGCGCTGGCTCTGGTCCATGGTTTCGACCGACTCGCGGGCGCCAACCTGCAGTTCTTCGATCATGGTCTGCACCTGCTGCGCTGACTCCTGGGTGCGGTGCGCCAGGTTGCGTACTTCATCGGCGACCACGGCAAAACCACGCCCGGCTTCACCGGCACGGGCCGCTTCGATGGCCGCGTTCAGCGCCAGCAGGTTGGTCTGCTGGGAAATGCTGGTGATCACTTCGAGGATCTGGCCGATGTTGACGGTCTTGCTGTTCAGCGTCTCGATGTGCGCACTGGAGGTGACGATCAGGTCGGACAGGCGGTTCATCGCCGCAATGTTGCGCTCCACCACCTGTTGCCCTTCCTCGGCCAGCAACCGCGCCGAGCTGGCGTGCTGCGAAGCCTGGGCGGCGTTGCCGGCAATTTCCTGGGCGGCGGCGCCCAGTTCGTTGATGGCGGCAGCTACGCTGTTGGTGCGGTTGGACTGCTCGTCGGAGTTGGTCATCGACGAGTTCGAGGCACTGATGACCCGCAGGGCCACTTCGTTGACCTGTTCGGTGGCCGAGGACACTTCGCGGATCGAGTTGTGGATACGCTCGACGAAACGGTTGAAGGCGCTGCCCAGGATGCCGAATTCGTCGTGGTTGTGGATGCGCAGGCGCTTGGTCAGGTCGCCTTCACCTTCGGCGATGTCTTCCATGGCGCGGGTCATGGTGTGCAGCGGCTGCATCAGCACGCGGATCAGCAGGCCGAGCAGGCCGATGATGATCACCACCGCTACCAGCGTGGCGATCACCGCCGAGGTGCGGAAGGTGCTGAGCATCGAGAAGGCCTTGTCCTTGTCCACCGACAGGCCGATGTACCAGTTGGCCGACGGCAGGCCGCTGATCGGAGTGAAGGTCAGCAGGCGGGCCTGGCCTTCGCTCTGCACTTCGGTCAGTTCACCGGTCAGTTTCGGCGTGTGCTGCGGGAACAGGTCCGACAGCGACTTCATCACCAGGTCTTTGTCCGGGTGCACCAGGATCTTGCCCTGGTCGTTGACCAGGAAGGCGTAGCCCATGCCGCCGAAGTTCAGCGAGTTGATGATCTGCACCAGGCCGTCCAGGGCCAGGTCGCCACCGACCACACCGACACCACTGGACACTTTGTCGATGATGCCGATGACCATCTTGTTGGTGGCCATGTCGATGTACGGCTCGGTCAGGATCGCACCGGCGGCGTTCATGCCGTCCTTGTACCAGGGGCGGGTGCGTGGGTCGTAGCCGTCGGGCATCTTCGTGTCCGGGCGCACGCTGAAGCCGCCGTCGACCTTGCCCACGTATACCGTGAGAAAGCTTGAGATCAGTGCATTCTGGCCCAACAGGGTTTCGGCGTTTGTCGGGTCCTGGGCAATGTTCTGTGCCAGGTTTTCCACCAGCTTGATACGGCCTTCGAACAGGTTGCGGATGTTGGTTGAAGTGGAGGCGCCCATTTCAGCCAGATAGTTTTCCAGGTCCTCGCGGATCGCATTACGCTGGAGGTAATCGTTGTAGAGCGTGAACAGGCTGAAGGCGAGTATCACGATCAGTGATGCGGCCAAAAGAATCTTGTGGCTGAAACGAAGGCTTTTGTTCATGGCGTAATCGGTTCCGCTAAGGTTTTATATCAGGCGTTTGCACCCGTGGAGTCACAATGCAGTGCAACATCCCGAAAAGTCCCTTTTCGGTTGTCCCTCTCTATTAAGGCGAATATCACCCACAGGTATCGGCCGAATTAAGGCAAAGCTTGAGCAGAGGATTAAAGAGATGTCGGAATTTTCGACCATCGTTGTAGGCGCTGGCCCGGATGGCCAGCCAGTTGGGCAAGCGATGAGGCTGGCCAACCGCCATGGCCTGGTGGCGGGTGCGACGGGTACTGGCAAGACCGTCACCCTGCAGCATCTGGCGGAAGCGTTCAGTGATGCGGGGGTGGCCGTGTTCGCCGCCGATGTCAAAGGCGACCTGTGCGGCCTGGGCGCTGCTGCTGCGCCGCAGGGCAAGGTGGCCGAGCGTATCGCCGGCATGCCCTGGCTAGGGCACAGGCCGCAGGCTTACCCGGTGAGCCTGTGGGACATTGCGGGCCAGTCCGGCCACCCGCTGCGCACCACCCTCAGTGAAATGGGGCCGCTGCTGCTGGGCAACTTGCTGGAGCTGACCGACAGTCAACAGGCGGCGCTGTATGCGGCGTTCAAGGTGGCCGACCGCGAAGGCCTGCTGCTGCTCGACCTCAAGGACCTCAAGGCGCTGCTCGCGCACCTGAAGGACAACCCGCAACTGCTGGGCGAAGACAGTGCGCTGATGACCACGGCCTCCACCCAGGCCCTGTTGCGCCGGCTGGCTACCCTGGAGCAGCAGGGCGCCGAGGCGCTGTTCGGTGAACCTGGCTTGCAGCTCGAGGACCTCTTGCGGCCAGACCCGGACGGCCGTGGGCGTATCCACCTGCTGGACGCGAGCCGGTTGGTGCACGAGGCGCCCAAGGTGTACGCGACCTTCCTGTTGTGGCTGCTGGCCGAGTTGTTCGAGCAGTTGCCCGAGCGCGGCGATGCCGACAAGCCGGTACTGGCGTTGTTCTTCGATGAAGCGCACTTGCTGTTCAACGATACGCCCAAGGCATTGCAGGATCGCCTGGAACAGGTGGTGCGGCTGATCCGCTCCAAGGGCGTGGGGGTGTACTTCGTCACCCAGTCGCCGGGGGACTTGCCGGATGCGGTGCTGGCCCAGTTGGGCTTGCGCATTCAGCATGGCTTGCGGGCATTTACCGCCAAAGAGCAGAAGTCGCTGCGGGCGGTGGCCGATGGCTTCCGCCCCAACCCGGCGTTCGACACCCTGGCGGTGCTGACCGAGCTGGGGATTGGCGAGGCGCTGGTGGGGACGCTGGAAGAGAAGGGCACGCCTGCGATGGTGCAACGGGTACTGATTGCACCACCGCAGTCGCGTATCGGGCCGTTGAGCGGGACTGAGCGCAGTGCGCTGATTGCCGCTTCGCCGCTGGCGGGGCGTTATGACAAGCCGGTGGATCGTGAGTCGGCCTATGAGATGCTGACCCAGCGCAAGGGCGAACCGGTGGAGCCGGCGCCGCAACCCAAGGCGGATGAGGAGAGCTTTGCCGACAAGGCCGGTGAGTTCTTGCAGAGTGCGGCGGGGCAGGCGATCAAGTCGGCGGTGCGCCAGGCGGCCAACCAGTTGGGGCGCCAGTTGGTGCGGGGCTTGATGGGGTCGTTGCTGGGGGGCAAGAAAAGGTAGGTTGCCTGTAGCGGCCTCTTCGCGGGTAAACCCGCTCCCACAGGTTCTCCACAGATATCAAGAGCTGTGCATGAGCTGTGGGAGCGGGTTTGCCCGCGAAGGGGCCGCTACAGAAAAAAGGCGACCCGAAGGCCGCCTCTTTCAGAACCGTATCACTCAGCCAATGGCTTTGGACGCCAGCCAGAACAGGCCGGCCGCCAGGCCCATCGACGCAGGCAGGGTCAGTACCCAGGCCAGCAGGATGGTCTTCACGGTGCCGCCTTGCAGGCCGCTCTTGTTGGCAACCATGGTACCGGCCACGCCGGACGACAGCACGTGGGTGGTCGATACCGGCAGGGCGAAGATGTTGGCCATGCCGATGGCGCAAGCCGCGGTGATCTGCGCCGACATGCCCTGGGCATAGGTCATGCCCTGCTTGCCGATCTTCTCGCCAACGGTCAGTACCACGCGCTTCCAGCCGACCATGGTACCCAGGCCCAGGGCCAGGGCGACGGCCACGATTACCCAGAACGGGGCGTACTCGGTGGTTGCGGTCAGGTCTTTGCGCAGTTTTTCCAGGTCGGCCTTTTCACGGGCTTCCAGGCCCGGCAGCTTGCCGACCTTCTTCGCCGTGTCGTCCAGGCACAGCAGGTAGCGACGCACTTCGACACGCTTGTCGGCACTCAGGCTGTGGTAGTCGGTAACGCCTTGCAGCGAGGACTGCAGCGCGGCAATGGTCGGCTCGGTCTGCTGCGGGTTGCAGCTGAACTGCTCCGGCAGGTCGCTGGACTTGGCCTTGCCCAGTGCCAGGAACTCGCCCAGGGTGGCGGCGTTGCGCTGGTAGAACTGGCTCATGTGCAGGGTGGCGTCGCGGGTACGCTCGATCTGGTAGGTGGTGCTGTTCAGGTCGAGGACGAACTTGGCCGGGACGATACCGATCAGCACCAGCATGATCAGGCCGATGCCTTTCTGGCCGTCGTTGGAGCCGTGCACGAAGCTCACGCCCATGGCCGAAACCACCAGTACCAGGCGGTTCCAGAACGGCGGGTGCTTCTTGTCGTCGAGCTTGCGGCGCTGCTCGGGGGTCTTGTGCATCTTCGACAGCGGGCGCCACCACTTCAGGCCGATCAGCACCAGTGCTGCAACGGCGAAGCCGGCCATGGGCGAGACCACCAGCGACATGGCGATGTCGATCGCCTTCTGCCAGTTGACACCGTCGCCCAGCGGGATGTCGTTGATCAGGGCATTGGCCAGGCCGACACCGAGGATGGAGCCGATCAGCGTGTGCGAGCTGGAGGCGGGGATACCGAAGTACCAGGTGCCCAGGTTCCAGGTGATGGCCGCAGCCAGCAGCGAGAAGACCATGGCCAGGCCGTGTCCGGTGTTCACATTGATCAGCAGCTCTACCGGCAGCAGGTGCACGATGGCATAGGCCACCCCGACACCGCCGAGCAGAACGCCAAGGAAGTTGAACACGCCGGAGAAGAACACGGCGAGGTGCGGCGGCATGGCTTTGGTATAGATGACGGTAGCTACCGCATTGGCGGTGTCATGAAAGCCATTGATGAACTCGAAGGCGAGTACGAAGGTCAAGGCGAGCAGCAGGCTCACCAACACCCAGGCATCCAGTCCGCTGAATAATTCGATCATGAAGGTTGTCTGGCGGTCTTAGGGGGGCGGGATTATGCCAGAAAACGTTGGCAATCGATGCATCTGCGACAGACCGACGGCAATCTTCCTGACGTGAGCGCGATGTGCATGTCAGGGCGTGCAGGCAGGGAAATGTCTGCGAAAAATCGCGAAATCTGGCTAAAACCGGCAAAATGATGGAGAAAAAGCCGCTTCCCTACTATTCAAACGGTCGTATGAAATTTGTGTGATTCCATTTCATCTTCGGCCTGACAGTAAAGATCGACCGCGCCCGGCTGGCCGGGCGGCGACGCGCTGGCGTGGTCCCGTGAGTCAGGGATTGTCGCTGCGCAGTTCCTTTTCCATACGTTCCAGTTCCTGGCTGAAGGCCTGGTCGCGCACGCTGGCACGCTTGCGCCAAGGTTTGCGTTCCGGGTCCGGTTGTGCGGCGTAAGTGGTGACTTCACCACCGTAAACATCCTTGTAACGCTCCGCCTGGCGCTCGAGTTCCGCGCGCAGTTCATCTTTCGTCACAGTAGTACCTGAATCAAGTTCGATGAGTATTGTTGTGCGTTGTACCGCGTGCACATGCCTTGCTGGCCGCAACGGCTTGATACAGCGGAAGGTTCCGTTACCACGGCATCGTCGAGGCCTGCGCAATCGATTATAGCAACCGATATTGCGCCGAACATCGTTGTTTACCCAACCCTTACATCACCTGACGCAAGTAACGGGATGCGTCCGACAACAGTTTGGGCCTTTCGTGCAAGTTTGAAAGGCAAGACGGACAAAAGTTCGCTGCAATGCAGTAGCGGGTCCGTTGACCGGGAGGGTAATGAAAAACGGCCTCGCCAAAAGGCGAGGCCGTTGCCTGGGGACTTCTACGGTGGGTACCTGACCAGTCTCTCCAAAGAAGCCACAAGTGGCAGGAGAAAGGTATAAGTAAAAGTGTCAGCGGTCAATTGCGATTATCGGCCGTTTGTTCGATAATCGCACGAGTGGGCGTTTTTTTGAGGTGTGCGATGAGTGACGAAACCCTGGTCAACGATTCCGTCAATCCAGAGTCGGCCAATCCAGAGCAGGCACGATCTGCCTCGGCAGCCCTGGCACCGCCGATCGTGGCTTCCCCGGCCAAACGCATCCAGGCCTTTACCGGCGACCCGGACTTCATGACCTCCCTGGCGCGTGGCCTGGCTGTGATCCAGGCCTTCCAGGAACGCAAGCGCCACCTGACCATCGCCCAGATCAGCCACCGCACCGAAATCCCCCGGGCGGCGGTGCGCCGTTGCCTGCACACGCTGATCAAGCTGGGTTACGCCACCACCGACGGGCGCACCTATTCGCTGTTGCCCAAAGTGCTGACGCTGGGGCATGCGTACCTGTCGTCGACGCCGCTGGCGATTTCTGCCCAGCCTTACCTGGACCGCATCAGCGATCAGCTGCACGAGGCGGCCAACATGGCCACGCTCGAAGGTGACGACATTCTTTATATAGCCCGTTCGGCCACGGTGGAGCGGCTGATCTCGGTCGACCTGTCGGTGGGCGGGCGCCTGCCGGCCTATTGCACATCGATGGGGCGCATTCTGTTGGCGGCCATGGATGACACCAGCCTGCGTGAATACCTGGAACGTGCCGACCTGAAGGCGCGAACCAGCCGTACCTTGCATGACCCCGAGTCGCTGTTCGCCTGTATCCAGCAGGTGCGTGCCCAGGGCTGGTGCGTGGTGGACCAGGAGCTGGAGCAGGGGCTGCGCTCGATTGCCGTGCCGGTGTATGACGCCTCGGGGCAGGTGTTGGCTGCGTTGAATGTGAGTACCCATGTCGGGCGGGTGACGCGCAGTGAGCTGGAGCAGCGGTTCCTGCCGATTTTGCTGGCGGCTAGCCGGGACCTTTGTCATCAGCTGTTTGGCTGAGCCTGCAGGGGGCCGCAAAGCGCCCCCTTTCAAATCTGGAACAGGCAAAACCGTTTCCTGTGCGATAAACGCACAGTGTCGTTCGCAGTCAATTGCGCCTCCACCGCCCGCTGATTAATGTCTCCGCAGTCGGCTATGCCGACCGAACAAGAAAAACATAAGAGGCACTTACCATGAATACTGTCCCCTCGCTGCCGCGGCCGCACCCGTGCGCAGTACCGTTGTATCCAGGCTGACGCCGGCTCCATTCCCCCAAAACCATTGTCCTCTGTACCGTTTGATCGTGTGCAGTGGCCTGGCTGTGCCCCTCATTCTGGATAACAATAATGAACCAAGCGCAAACCAACGTCGGCAAAAGCCTCGACGTCCAGTCGTTCATCAATCAGCAGCCGCTGTCCCGCTACCAGTGGCGGGTGGTGCTGTTGTGCTTCCTGATCGTCTTCCTCGATGGCCTGGACACCGCCGCCATGGGCTTCATCGCCCCGGCCCTGTCGCAGGAGTGGGGGATTGACCGCGCCAGCCTCGGCCCGGTCATGAGTGCTGCATTGATCGGCATGGTGTTCGGTGCCCTCGGCTCCGGCCCGTTGGCCGACCGCTTTGGCCGCAAGGGCGTGCTGGTGGGCGCAGTACTGGTGTTCGGCGGCTTCAGCCTGGCCTCGGCCTTCGCCACCAACGTCGACCAGTTGCTGGTATTGCGCTTCCTGACCGGCCTGGGCCTTGGCGCAGGCATGCCCAACGCCACCACGCTGTTGTCTGAATACACCCCCGAGCGCCTCAAGTCGCTGCTGGTGACCAGCATGTTCTGTGGCTTCAACCTGGGTATGGCCGGTGGTGGTTTCATTTCCGCCAAGATGATCCCTGCCTACGGTTGGCACAGCCTGCTGGTGATCGGTGGCGTGCTGCCGTTGCTGCTGGCGCTGGTGCTGATGGTGTGGTTGCCGGAGTCGGCGCGGTTCCTGGTGGTGCGCAACCGGGGCACCGACAAGGTGCGCAAGACCTTGTCGCCCATCGCGCCACAGGTGGTGGCCGAGGCGGGCAGCTTCAGCGTGCCGGAACAGAAGGCGGTGGCCGCGCGCAACGTGTTTGCGCTGATTTTCTCCGGCACCTACGGCATGGGCACCATGCTGCTGTGGTTGACCTACTTCATGGGCCTGGTGATCGTCTATCTGCTGACCAGCTGGCTGCCAACCTTGATGCGCGACAGCGGTGCGAGCATGGAGCAGGCTGCCTTCATCGGCGCACTGTTCCAGTTCGGTGGCGTGCTGAGTGCCGTCGGCGTGGGCTGGGCCATGGACCGCTTCAATCCGCACAAGGTGATCGGCATTTTCTACCTGCTGGCCGGGGTCTTCGCCTACGCCGTGGGGCAGAGCCTGGGCAATATCACCGTATTGGCCACGCTGGTGCTGGTTGCCGGCATGTGCGTGAACGGCGCCCAGTCGGCGATGCCGTCGCTGGCGGCGCGCTTCTATCCGACCCAGAGCCGCGCCACGGGCGTATCGTGGATGCTGGGTATTGGCCGCTTTGGGGCGATTCTCGGCGCCTGGAGTGGTGCGACGCTGCTGGGGCTGGGCTGGACCTTCGAACAGGTGCTCACGGCATTGCTGGTGCCGGCGGGGCTGGCGACCGTAGGTGTGATCGTGAAAGGGCTGGTGAGCCACGCTGACGCGACCTGACGCAATGGCCTCATCGCCGGCAAGCCAGCTCACACAGGAATGCATCAGGCCCAGGGCCGGTGCCGTGCCTGTGGGCGCTGGCTTGCCGGCGATAAGGCAGTACAGCAGCCAGGGGAGATAGGTAGGGATGCAATAATTGGTTCGATAATCGCACGAATAGTCGATTATCGGATTGTAAGCCGCCCATGAGTCTCCTTAATCTGAGCTTACCGAAGCACCCTGACCAGGAGTCTCCAAATGGCTGCAATTCTCCCGCTTCACGAAGCCGTGAAGCAGTTCATCCAGGATGGCGATACCGTCGCCCTCGAAGGTTTCACTCACCTGATCCCGACAGCCGCCGGCCACGAGATCATCCGTCAGGGCAAGCGCGACCTGACCCTGGTGCGCATGACTCCGGACCTGATCTACGACCAGCTGATCGGCGCCGGTTGCGCCAGCAAGCTGATCTTCTCCTGGGGTGGTAACCCGGGTGTCGGTTCGCTGCACCGCCTGCGTGATGCCGTCGAGAAGCAGTGGCCACACGCCATCGAAATCGAAGAGCACAGCCACGCCGACCTGGCCAACGCCTATGTCGCCGGTGCTTCGGGCCTGCCGTTCGCCGTGCTGCGTGCCTACGCCGGCTCCGACCTGCCGAAGGTCAACCCGCTGATCAAGAGCGTCACCTGCCCGTTCACTGGTGAAGTGCTGGCAGCCGTGCCCTCGGTACGCCCGGACGTGACCGTGATCCACGCGCAAAAGGCCGACCGCAAAGGCAACGTGCTGCTGTGGGGCATCCTCGGTGTGCAGAAGGAGGCCGCCCTGGCCGCCAAGCGCTGCATCGTCACCGTCGAGGAAATCGTCGACGACCTGCAGGCCCCGATGAACGCCTGCGTGCTGCCGACCTGGGCGCTGAGCGCGGTATGCCTGGTACCGGGTGGTGCGCACCCGTCCTATGCCCACGGCTACTACGAGCGTGACAACCGCTTCTACCAGGCCTGGGACCCGATCGCGCGTAGCCGTGAATCGTTCACCGCCTGGATCGACACCTACATCCGTGGCACTGCCGATTTCAACGAATTCAAGGCCAAGCTGGCCAGCACTGCGGAGGCCGCACAATGAGCTACTCCACTTCCGAAATGATGACCGTCGCCGCAGCCCGTCGCCTGCGCAACGGTGCTGTGTGCTTCGTCGGCATCGGCCTGCCGTCCAAGGCTGCCAACCTGGCGCGCCTGACCTCGTCGCCTGACGTGGTGCTGATCTACGAATCCGGCCCGATCGGCGCCAAGCCAAGCGTGCTGCCGCTGTCGATCGGTGACGGCGAGCTGGCCGAAACCGCTGACACCGTGGTGCCGACCGGCGAGATCTTCCGCTATTGGCTGCAAGGTGGTCGCATCGACGTCGGCTTCCTTGGCGCCGCCCAGGTCGACCGCTTCGGCAACATCAACACTACCGTGGTCGGTGACTACCACGCCCCGAAAACCCGCCTGCCGGGTGCCGGTGGCGCACCGGAAATCGCCGGTTCCGCCAAGCAGGTGCTGATCATCCTCAAGCAGTCGCCGCGTGCCTTCGTCGACAAGCTGGACTTCATCACCTCGGTTGGCCACGGTGAAGGTGGCGACTCGCGCAAACGCCTTGGCCTGCCAGGCGATGGCCCGGTCGGCATCATCACCGACCTGTGCATCATGGAGCCGGAAGCCGGCACCCATGAATTCGTCGTCACCGCCATCCACCCGGGCGTGACCCGTGAGCAGATCATCGCTGCCACTGGCTGGGCGATCCGCTTTGCCGATGATGTGCAGACCACTGCCGAACCTACCGAAGTCGAGCTGTCCGCCCTGCGTGACCTCGAAGCCCGCACCGCCGTGGCCCATGGCCAGGTGGCAGGAGAAGCCTGATGCGCGACGTATTCATCTGTGACGCCATCCGCACCCCGATCGGCCGCTTCGGCGGCGCCCTGGCCGGCGTGCGGGCCGACGACCTGGCCGCCGTGCCGCTGAAGGCGCTGATCGAGCGCAACCCCGGCGTGCAGTGGGATCAGGTTGACGAAGTGTTCTTCGGCTGCGCCAACCAGGCCGGTGAAGACAACCGCAACGTGGCGCGCATGGCGCTGCTGCTGGCCGGCCTGCCGGAGAGCATCCCGGGCGTTACCCTGAACCGCTTGTGCGCGTCGGGCATGGATGCCGTTGGCACTGCCTTCCGCGCCATTGCCAGCGGCGAAATGGAACTGGCGATTGCCGGCGGCGTCGAGTCGATGTCGCGTGCCCCGTTCGTCATGGGCAAGGCCGAAAGCGGCTATTCGCGCAACATGAAGCTTGAAGACACCACCATCGGCTGGCGTTTCATCAACCCGCTGATGAAGAGCCAGTATGGTGTGCACTCCATGCCGGAAACTGCCGACAACGTGGCCGACGATTACCAGGTTTCGCGCGCTGACCAGGACGCTTTCGCCCTGCGCAGCCAGCAGAAGGCAGCTGCCGCCCAGGCCGCCGGCTTCTTCGCCGAAGAGATCGTGCCGGTGCGTATCGCGCACAAGAAAGGCGAGACCATCGTCGAGCATGACGAGCACCTGCGCCCGGAAACCACACTGGAAGCCCTGACCAGGCTCAAGCCGGTCAACGGCCCGGACAAGACCGTCACCGCTGGCAATGCCTCGGGCGTTAACGACGGTGCTGCGGCGCTAATCCTGGCTTCGGCCGAGGCGGTGAAGAAGCACGGCCTGACCCCACGTGCCCGAGTACTGGGCATGGCCAGTGCCGGTGTTGCACCGCGGGTGATGGGTATTGGCCCGGTGCCGGCGGTGCGCAAGCTGACCGAGCGCCTGGGTATGGCGGTGAATGATTTCGATGTGATCGAGCTCAACGAAGCCTTTGCCAGCCAAGGTTTGGCGGTGCTGCGCGAGCTGGGTGTGGCCGACGATGCGCCGCAGGTGAACCCTAACGGCGGTGCCATCGCCTTGGGCCATCCGCTGGGCATGAGCGGTGCGCGTCTGGTGCTGACCGCGCTTCACCAGCTGGAGAAGAGTGGTGGGCGCAAGGGCCTGGCGACCATGTGTGTGGGTGTCGGCCAAGGTTTGGCGCTGGCCATCGAGCGGGTTTGACCTGTACCGGCCTCTTCGCGGGCACGCCCGCTCCCACAGGGGGACCACGCCTCCCGCTGTGGGAGCGGGTTTACCCGCGAAGAGGCCGGCCCTGCCAGACACAAGGCCAATTGCCAGCCAGATTGCGGAACGAGTGTGTTACCAGGTGTGTCTAGAATTACCTGCGACCCTCCAGGAGTAAAACCGTCATGACCTCAGCCTATTACACCGGCGAAGAACGCAGCAAACGCATCTTCGCTATCGTTGGTGCCTCTTCAGGCAACCTGGTGGAATGGTTCGACTTCTACGTCTACGCCTTCTGCGCAATCTACTTTGCCCCGGCTTTCTTCCCCTCCGACGACCCCACCGTGCAGCTGTTGAACACGGCGGGCGTATTCGCCGCGGGCTTTTTGATGCGCCCCATCGGTGGCTGGATCTTCGGCCGCCTCGCTGACCGCCATGGTCGCAAGAATTCCCTGATGATCTCGGTGCTGATGATGTGTTTCGGCTCCCTGATGATCGCCTGCCTGCCTACCTACGCCAGCATCGGCACCTGGGCCCCGGCGCTGCTGTTGCTGGCCCGGCTGATCCAGGGCCTGTCGGTAGGCGGCGAATATGGCACCACTGCCACTTACATGAGTGAAGTGGCCCTGCGCGGCCAGCGCGGCTTCTTCGCCTCGTTCCAGTACGTGACCCTGATCGGTGGCCAGTTGCTGGCGGTGCTGGTGGTGGTGATCCTGCAGCAGTTGCTTACTGAAGAAGAGCTGCGCGCCTGGGGCTGGCGCATTCCGTTCGTGGTCGGTGCCATCGCCGCGCTGATCTCGCTGATGCTGCGCCGCTCGCTGCATGAGACCAGCAGCGCTGAAACCCGCAAGGACAAGGATGCCGGCACCATCAAGGGCCTGTTCCGCGACCACGCGGCGGCCTTCATCACCGTGCTCGGTTACACCGCAGGCGGTTCGCTGATCTTCTATACCTTCACCACGTACATGCAGAAGTACCTGGTCAACACCGCCGGCATGACCGCGAAAAACGCCAGCTACGTGATGACCGGTGCGCTGTTCCTGTTCATGGTGCTGCAGCCGTTCTTCGGCATGCTCTCCGACCGCATCGGCCGGCGTAATTCGATGATGCTGTTCGGCGCCCTGGGTACGCTGTTCACCGTGCCGCTGCTGATGGCGCTGAAAACCGTGAGCAGCCCGTTCATGGCCTTCGTGCTGATTACCCTGGCGTTGTGTATCGTCAGTTTCTACACATCGATCAGCGGTCTGGTGAAGGCTGAGATGTTCCCGCCGCAGGTGCGCGCGCTGGGTGTAGGCCTGGCCTATGCAGTGGCCAACGCGGCGTTCGGCGGTTCGGCCGAGTACGTGGCCCTGGGCCTGAAGACTCTGGGCATGGAAAACACTTTCTACTGGTACGTGACGGCGATGATGGCGATTGCCTTCCTGTTCAGCCTGCGCTTGCCGAAGCAGGCGGCGTACCTGCACCACGATAATTAAGGACGTGGCATGACCAACCAACTGTTCGACGCCTACTTCACCGCGCCGGCCATGCGCGAGATCTTCTCCGACCGTGGCCGCCTGCAGGGCATGCTCGATTTCGAAGCGGCGCTGGCTCGGGCCGAGGCGGCTGCCGGGCTGGTCCCGCACAGCGCGGTAGCGGCCATCGAGGCGGCTTGCCACGCCGAGCGCTATGACGTTGGCGCCTTGGCCAATGCCATCGCCACTGCTGGCAACTCGGCGATCCCGCTGGTGAAGGCGTTGGGCAAGGTGATCGCCAGTGGCGTGCCCGAGGCCGAACGCTACGTGCACCTGGGCGCCACCAGCCAGGACGCGATGGACACCGGCCTGGTCCTGCAGCTGCGCGCTGCCCTCGACCTGATCGAGGCCGACCTTGGCAAGCTGGCCGATACCCTGTCGCGTCAGGCCTTGCAGCACGCCGACACGCCGCTGGTGGGGCGCACCTGGCTGCAGCACGCCACCCCGGTGACCCTGGGCATGAAACTGGCCGGTGTGCTGGGCGCCTTGACCCGTCACCGCCAGCGCCTGCAGGAGCTGCGCCCACGTTTGCTGGTGCTGCAGTTCGGCGGCGCCTCCGGCAGCCTGGCCGCCCTGGGCAGCAAGGCGATGCCGGTGGCCGAAGCCCTGGCCGAGCAGCTCCAGCTGACCCTGCCCGAGCAGCCCTGGCACACCCAGCGCGACCGCCTGGTGGAGTTTGCCTCGGTGCTGGGCCTGGTTGCCGGTAGCCTGGGCAAGTTCGGCCGTGATGTCAGCCTGCTGATGCAGACGGAGGCGGGGGAGCTGTTCGAGCCTTCCGCGCCGGGCAAAGGCGGTTCCTCGACCATGCCGCACAAGCGCAACCCGGTGGGCGCCGCAGTGCTGATCGGTGCCGCGACCCGGGTGCCGGGCCTGGTATCGACGCTGTTCGCGGCCATGCCTCAGGAGCACGAACGCAGCCTTGGCTTGTGGCATGCCGAATGGGAAACCCTGCCGGACATCTGCTGCCTGGTCTCTGGTGCGCTGCGCCAGGCCCAGGTGATTGCCGAGGGCATGGA
Organism: Pseudomonas sp. LS.1a; assembly: GCF_022533585.1. Taxonomy (NCBI): domain Bacteria; kingdom Pseudomonadati; phylum Pseudomonadota; class Gammaproteobacteria; order Pseudomonadales; family Pseudomonadaceae; genus Pseudomonas; species Pseudomonas sp. LS.1a. The sequence continues at coordinate 4,651,384 of NZ_CP092827.1, read as the reverse complement.
AGTGGATGCCGCGCGTATGCGCCGTAACCTCGACCTGACCCAGGGCCTGGTGCTGGCCGAAGCGGTGAGCATCGTCCTCGCCCAGCGCCTGGGCCGCGACCGCGCCCACCACCTGCTGGAGCAGTGCTGCCAGCGCGCCGTGGCCGAACAGCGCCACCTGCGCACCGTGCTGGGTGACGAGCCGCAGGTCAGCGCCGAACTGTCCGCCGAAGAACTCGATCGCTTGCTCGACCCTGCCCATTACCTGGGGCAGGCCCGCGTCTGGGTGGCGCGCGCCGTGTCCGAACATCAACGTTTCACTGCCTGAAGGAGACCGCTGTGGCGCACTTGCAACTGGCCGATGGCGTTTTGAACTACCAGATCGATGGCCCGGAAAACGCCCCGGTGCTGGTCCTGTCCAACTCGCTGGGCACTGACCTGGGCATGTGGGACACGCAGATTCCACTGTGGAGCCAGCACTTTCGCGTGCTGCGCTACGACACCCGTGGCCACGGTGGGTCGCTGGTCACTGAAGGCCCTTACCGCATCGAACAGCTGGGGCGTGACGTGCTGGCCCTGCTCGATGGCCTGGACATCGCCAAGGCGCATTTCGTCGGCCTGTCGATGGGTGGCCTGATCGGCCAGTGGCTGGGCATCAATGCAGGCCAGCGCCTGCACAGCCTGACCTTGTGCAACACCGCAGCCAAGATCGCCAACGACGAGGTGTGGAACACCCGTATCGACACCGTGCTCAAGGGTGGCCAGCAGGCCATGGTCGACCTGCGCGATGCCTCCATCGCCCGCTGGTTTACCCCGGGTTTCGCCCAGGCCCAGCCAGCGCAAGCCCAGCGTATCTGTCAGATGCTGGCGCAAACCAGCCCGCAAGGCTATGCCGGCAACTGCGCCGCGGTGCGGGATGCCGACTACCGCGAGCAGTTGGGCCGCATCCAGGTGCCTACGCTGATCGTTGCCGGTACCGAAGACGTGGTGACCACCCCGGAGCACGGCCGCTTCATGCAGGCCGGTATCGCGGGTGCCGAGTACGTCGACTTCCCGGCGGCGCACCTGTCCAATGTCGAGATCGGCGAGCGCTTCAGCCGCCGCGTGCTCGATTTCCTGCTGGCTCACTGAGGACACCGCCATGGATGAGAAACAACGTTACGACGCCGGCATGCAAGTACGCCGTGCTGTGCTTGGCGATGCCCACGTGGACCGCAGCCTGGAGAAGCTCAACGACTTCAACGGCGAGTTTCAGGAGATGATCACCCGCCACGCCTGGGGTGACATCTGGACCCGCCCGGGCCTACCGCGGCATACCCGTAGCCTGATTACCATCGCCATGCTGATCGGCATGAACCGCAACGACGAGCTGAAGCTGCACCTGCGCGCGGCGGCCAACAACGGCGTGACCCGCGACGAGATCAAGGAAGTGCTGATGCAGAGCGCGATCTATTGCGGCATTCCGGCGGCCAATGCCACCTTCCACATGGCGGAGTCGGTGTGGGATGAGCTGGGCGTGGAGTCGCGACAGCAGTAATGCCTGTACCGGCCCTATCGCCGGCAAGCCAGCTCCCACAGCGACCGTATCGACCGCAAGTCATGTGCAGTTCCTGTGGGAGCTGGCTTGCCGGCGATAGGGCCATGAATGTTTACAGGGTCGCATTCTTCTGCCGCATGGTCACGGGCCCGGCGTTGGCCTCGACGGCGCGTTTCAGGGCCGGGCACAGGCCGAGCATGAACGCAGCTTCTGCCACCACGAACAACGGCCCGATGATCAGCCCGCTGACATCATCGACAAACGCCGGCTTGCGGCCTTCGTAGTAATGGCCGACGAACTGGATGATCCAGCCCACCACGAACGCCCCCAGCCCGGCTCCGAGCCACAGCGCTGTCGTCTGCATTGCCAGTACCTGGCCGACCCACAGGCATAGCCCCAGCAACAACCCCATCACCAGCCCGAAGCGCAGGTCCAGACGCAGGTAGAACCAGACCGAGGCTGCTGCTGCCAGCAGGGCAGGGGACAGCCACATGCCGGCCACGTCCCAACCCGGGCGCGACAGCAGGATGGTGACCGCCAGTACGATCATCGGGATACCGACGAAGTGGGTGGCGATATTGCGTGGGTCGCGGTGATAGCTGGCGTATTGGCTCAGGTGGTCGACGAGGGTTTTCATGGTTGTGCCTCCCTGGTTGCCTGATCGAGGTGTATTGCCTGTTCTGGCCTCTTCGCGGGTGAACCCGCTCCCACAGGTACAGCGCAGCCCTCAGGAACTGTGGTGACCCTGTGGGAGCGGGTTCACCCGCGAAAGGGCCGCTACAGGCGACCGGTATAGCTCAGGATAGACCGCCCCTGCCACCATCATCAGCTCAGCGAATGGCAGCAGCCCGCACTGGCGTATCCAGCCCCACCAGCGTCTCGATCATCGCCCGCGCCGCCGGCGACAGTCGGTAACCGCTGCGGCTGACGACGCCACAGCGCACGCTCAGCACCTCCAGCGCCGGCGGCAGGTTGCGCCAGTGCAGGCGCACCAGGCGGCCGCTGGCCAGGTCTTCGGCAACGGCCTCCTCGCTGGCGCTGCCGATGGCGTCGCTGGCCAGCACCACACTGCGCAGCACTGCGAGGTGCTCGGTCTGCAGGTGCGGGGTGAAGTCACTGCGCCCGCTCAGGTTGGCCAGGCGCTTGCGCACACCAGGGGCGAGCAGGGCGCTGGCCAGCGGGTAGCTGAACAGGTCGTTGGTCGACAGGCTGTCCTTGGCCAGCAACGGGTGCCCCGGGCGGCAGAAGAACAGGCCGGGGCGCGGTGAAAGGGGCTCGGTGTGGAAGTTGGGGTCGGCTTCGAACGGGCGTATATCGTCGACGAAAAACTCGATCTGTTCCCGGCGCAGGGCCTGGCCGAGGCGTTCGGCGTTGTCCACCAGCAGCGAGGTGCGGATGCCAGGGTAGCGTTCGAGGAAGTGGCGCAGGGCATCGGGCACCAGGCGCACGGCCAGCGCCGGGCCGCTACCGAAATGCAGCTCGCCGGCGTCGAGCTTGGTCATCTGCAGCACTTCGTTGCTCAGTTGTGTGGCACCTTGTACCAGGCGCCGGGCATGTTGCAGCACCACCAGGCCTTCGGGGGTGGGCGGCAGGGCTTTGCTGGCGCGATCGACCAGTGGGCAGCCGAAGCTGTGCTCCAGGCTCTGGATGGCGCGGCTGAAGGCGGGTTGGGTGATACCCATGGCCTCGGCGGCGCGGACGAAGCTGCGGTATTCGGTGAGGGCGATGAAGTAACGCAGCTGACGGAGGTCCATTTCACGGCTCTGGGGCGGGGATCAGGGACCTATTCAAGCGGTTGCTGCATATGTCGTCAAAGAAGGTTTATTGATTTGTTTATAGCTTGAAGTTATTTGTGGTGGCATCTGGCCTCTTCGCGGGTAAACCCGCTCCCACAGGTTCACCACAGATTCTGAAACTGTGGTGAACCTGTGGGAGCGGGTTTACCCGCGAAGAATTCAAAGCAGATTCAGCGGGTAACTCACGATCAACCGGTTCTCGTCGAACGAGTTGGTGCTGAAGTCCCGGCGCATGGTGGAGTTGCGCCACTTCACCGACAGGTCCTTGAAGCTGCCCGACTGCACCACGTAGGCCAGCTCGGTTTCCCGCGCCCATTCCTTGCCATCGTCCACGCCGCCTGCGGTGACGTTGTCACCTTTGATGTAGCGGTTCATCAGGGTCAGGCCTGGCACGCCGACGGTGGCGAAGTTGAAGTCATGACGCACCTGCCAGGAGCGTTCCTTGGCATTGTCGAAGCTGGAGTTGTAGCTGTCGTTGGCCAGGGTGCCGCCGCTGGTGCCGTTGACCCGCATCCAGGCGTTGTCGCCGCTGACCTTCTGCAGGCCGACGTAGAAGGTGTGGCCCTGGTACCGCGCCGAGAGCATGGCCGAGGCGGTGCGGTTGTCCAGTTCGCCAGCGCGTTCGGCGCCGTCTTCCTTGCCAATGAAGTAGCCCAGGTTGGCGCCCAGGGTCCAGTCGCCCAAGGGTTGGCTGTGCACCAGGTTGAAGTACTGCTGGCGGTAGATGTCCTTGAGCTGGGCATCCCACAGGCCGATCATGGTGCGCTTGTCGTTGAAGGTGTACTCGCCGCCGCCAAAATTGAAACGGTCGGAGGTGAACGCGGCCTTACCGTTCAGCGACATGTCCTCCATGCTGGCGTCGTTGCGTGGGCTGTTGCCGCGGAACTGGCCGGCGTACAGGGTCAGACCGGCGATTTCCTTCGAGGTCAGCTGGCCGCCGCGGAAGGTCTGCGGCAGCGAGCGGCCATCGTCCGAGCGCAGGATCGGCAGTACCGGCATCCATTCACCCACTTTCAGCTCGGTTTCGGACAGCTTGGCCTTCAGTGCCACGCCCAGGCGGCCGAAGTCATCGGCGGGGCGGCCATCGTCGTGCACCGGCAACAGATGGGTGTTGGTGGTGCCTTTGCCGCCGTCGAGCTTGACCGAGTACAGGCCCAGTACGTCCACGCCAAAACCGACGGTGCCCTGGGTGAAGCCGGAGCGGGCGTCGAGGATGAAGCTCTGCGTCCATTCCTCGGCCTTGGCCTGCGGGTGGGCCGGGTCGACGAAGTTGCGGTTGATGTAGAAGTTGCGCAGGTTGAGGGTGGCCTTGGCGTCTTCCAGGAAGCCACCGTTTTCGGCGGCGAACACGGGGAGTGCGCAGGACATGGCCAACAGGCCGGGCAGCAGCTGGCGTGCGGGTTGCAAAGTGCTCATCTGTCGTGGATCTCTTGTTTTTATGGGCGAGCCGGTGCGCTGCAGGATGCGGCCTGCAGGTGCGGGTCTTTTTGGATGAACCGGGGCAACGTTGCGTGGGGAGGATGGTGCGGGGTAGGGCAGGGGTGAGGCAATTCGCCGCAAACGGAAACGGGCGATAATCGAACGGAATGTTCCGGTTGGTTAATTGTTTTCCTGTACTGGCCTCTTCGCGGGTAAACCCGCTCCCACAGGTACTGCACTGCCTTCAGAATTCGTGCAAAACCCTGTGGGAGCTGGTTTACCCGCGAAGAGGCCTGTACAGGCAACCGACAAACAAAAAGCCCACCGTTAAAGGTGGGCTCTTTGCTGTAACAGGGCTGATCAGCTCTTCGGTGCTTCCACCGCTGCCTGCTGGTTGTTGCCCTGCCCGGTCTGCTCGTACCAGCCACCGCCAAGCGCCTTGTACAGGTTGACCTCGCTGGTCAGCTGCGACAGGCGGTCGCCGATCAGCGCCTGCTGGGCGCTGAACAGGTTGCGTTGGGCGTCGAGGAAGGTCAGGTTGCTGTCGATACCGATGCGATAGCGGCGTTCGGCCAGGCGGTAGTAATCCTGGTTCGCCTGCACCAGGTCGCGTTGTGCCTGCAGCTGCTCTTCGAAGGTCTTGCGCGCCGCCAGGCCATCGGAGACTTCCTGGAAGGCGGTCTGGATGGTCTTTTCGTACTTGGCGACGTTGATGTCCTTCTGGATCTTCGAGTAGTCCAGGCTGGCCTTCAGGCTGCCGGCGTTGAAGATCGGCAGATTGATCTGCGGCTGGAACAGCCAGGTACCCTGGCCGCCCGAGAACAGGTGGCCCATGTCGGGGCTCAGGCTGCCGGCATTGGCGGTCAGGCTGATGCTCGGGAAGAACGCTGCGCGGGCCGCGCCAATGTTGGCATTGGCGGCCTTGAGCAGGTGCTCGGCTTCCTGGATGTCCGGACGACGCTGGAGGATGTCCGACGGCAGGCCGGCCGGTACTTCGGCCAGCTGGTCGGCATTGAGCTCCAGTGGCTTGGCCAGGTCGGCGGGAATGCCGGTGCCCAGCAGCACGGTCAGGCTGTTGACGTCCTGGGCGACCAGGCGCTGGTACTGCGAGTACTTGACCCGGGCGCCTTCCACGGCGGTACGCGCCTGGCTGACGTCGAGTGCCGAGGCTACGCCGACTTCGTTGCTGCGACGGGTGAGGTTGTAGCTTTCCTCGTAGGTCTTCAGCGTTTCTTCGGTCAGCTTGAACAGCGCCTGGTCGGCCTGCCAGGTGTAGTAGGCGTTAGCCACGCTGGCTACCAGGCTGATCTGCGTGGAGCGACGCGCCTGCTCGCTGGACAGGTAGGTTTCCAGGGCCTGCTCGGTCAGGCTGCGTACACGGCCGAACAGGTCCAGCTCATAGGCGCTGACGCCCAGAGTGGCCGAGTACTGGCTGGTGATACCTGCTTCGCCCGTCTGCGACATGTTTGCCGGTACGCGTTGGCGGCTGCCACTGCCGGTGGCCGAAACCGCCGGGAACAGGTCGGCACGCTGGATACGGTACTGCGCACGGTAGGCGTCGATGTTCAACGCGGCGACGCGCAGGTCGCGGTTGTTGACCAGCGCGGTCTGGATCAGCTGCTGCAGTGCCGGGTCATGGAAGAACTGGCGCCAGCCCTGTTCGGCGGCGGCAACCTCCGCCGATTGCGTCGGCGAGTACGCAGGGCCTTGCGGCCACTGCTCAGCCACCGGCGATTCCGGGGTCTGGTAGTCGGGGATCAGCGAGCAGCCGCCAAGAATGAAAGCGGTTACCGCCAGGGACAACAAAGACTTGGTCATTGCCCAGCCTCATAACGTGGAGTTTCAGGGGTGGCGTCTTTTTCCGGCTCTTTGCTGCCGAACAGCGACGACACTGCGACGAAGAACAGCGGTACCCAGAAGATAGCCAGCACGGTCGCACTGATCATGCCGCCGATCACGCCAGTGCCGATGGCGTGCTGGCTGCCGGCGCCGGCGCCACTGGCGATGGTCAACGGTACCACGCCGAGGATGAACGCCAGCGAGGTCATGATGATCGGGCGCAGACGCATGCGGCACGCCTCGATCGCCGCGTCGTACAGGCTGCGGCCCTGCTCGTGCAGTTCCTTGGCGAACTCGACGATCAGAATGGCGTTTTTCGCCGCCAGGCCGATGGTGGTCAACAGGCCGACCAGGAAGTACACGTCGTTGGACAACCCGCGCAGGCTGGTGGCGATCAGGGCACCGATGATACCCAGCGGTACTACCAGCACCACGGCGATCGGGATCGACCAGCTTTCGTACAGGGCTGCCAGGCACAGGAACACGAACAGTACCGAGAGGGCGAACAGCGCCGGCATCTGCGAGCCGGAGAGTTTTTCCTCGTAGGACATGCCGGTCCAGGAGAAGCCGATGCCGCTTGGCAGTTCGCCAGCAATGCGCTCGACTTCGGCCATGGCTTCACCGGTACTGTAGCCCGGGGCCGGTGCACCGAGGATTTCCATTGCCTCGACGCCGTTGTAACGCGACAGCTTCGGCGAGCCGTAGGTCCATTCGCCCTTGGCGAAGGAGGAGAACGGCACCATTTCGCCGGCGCCATTGCGCACGTACCACTTCTGCAGGTCTTCCGGACTCATCCGCGCGTTCGGTTCGCCCTGGATGTACACCTTCTTGACCCGGCCACGGTCGATGAAGTCGTTGACGTAGCTGGCACCCAGGGCAATCGACAGGGTGTTGTTGATGTCGGCGATGGTCACGCCCAGGGCGCTGGCACGTTCGTCATCGATGGTCAGCTGGTACTGCGGCTCATCGTTCAGACCGTTCGGGCGCACGGCGCTCAGGATCTTGCTCTGCGCGGCCTTGGCCAGGAACTGGTTGCGTGCCTCCATCAGCTTGGTATGGCCGACACCACCGCGGTCCTGCAGGAACACGTCGAAGCCGGTGGCGTTACCCAGTTCCAGCACCGCAGGCGGGGCAAAGGCGAACACCATTGCATCGCGGAAGGTGAAGAAGTGCTGCTGGGCGCGCTGGGCAAGGGCGAACACGCTGTTTTCCTTGGAGCGTTCATCCCACGGCTTGAGCATGATGAATGCCATACCCGAGCTCTGGCCGCGGCCGGCAAAGTTGAAGCCGTTGACGGTGAACACCGAAGCCACGGTGTCGGCCTCTTCGCTGAGCAGGTACTCACGCATCTGGTCGACCACCACCTGGGTGCGCTCGGCACTGGAGCCGGCCGGGGTCTGTACCTGGGCGAACAGTACGCCCTGGTCCTCTTCCGGCAGGAACGCGGTCGGGATGCGGGCGAACAGCCAGATCATGCCGACCACGATCAGCGCGTAGGCCAGCAGGAACGGAGCCTTGTTGCGCAGGATGGTGCCCACGCTGCGCTCGTAGCCGGTAACGCTGCGGTCGAAGTTGCGGTTGAACCAGCCAAAGAAGCCGCGCTTGGCCACATGGTGCTCGCCCTTCTTCAGCGGCTTGAGCATGGTGGCGCACAGGGCCGGGGTGAAGATCAGCGCCACCAGTACCGACAGGCCCATGGCCGAGACGATGGTGATGGAGAACTGCCGGTAGATCACACCTGTGGAGCCGCCGAAGAACGCCATGGGCAGCAGTACCGCCGACAGCACCAGGGCGATACCCACCAGGGCACCCTGGATCTGCTCCATCGAGCGCTTGGTCGCTTCCTTGGGCGGCAAGCCTTCCTCGGACATCACCCGCTCGACGTTCTCCACCACGACGATGGCGTCGTCCACCAGCAAGCCGATGGCCAGGACCATGGCGAACATGGTCAGGGTGTTGATGCTGAAGCCGGCAGCGGCAAGGATGCCGAAGGTACCCAGCAACACCACCGGTACGGTCATGGTGGTGATGATGGTGGCGCGGAAGTTCTGCAGGAACAGGTACATCACCAGGAACACCAGGACCACGGCTTCGATCAGGGTGTGGATCACGCCGCTGATCGATTCGGTGACCACCGGAGTGGTGTCATACGGGAATACCGCTTTCACCCCTGGCGGGAAGAACGGTTCCAGGTCGGCGATGGTCTGGCGCAGGGCCTTGGCGGTGTCCAGGGCGTTGGCGCCGGTGGCCAGTTTTACAGCCAGGCCGGAAGCCGGCTTGCCGTTGAACTGTGCGCTGACGGCGTAGTTTTCACCACCCAGGCCAACCTGGGCGACATCACCCAGACGCACCTGCGAACCGTCGCTGTTGACCTTGAGCAGGATCTTCTCGAACTGCTCGGCAGTCTGCAGGCGGGTCTTGCCGATGATGGTGGCGTTCAGCTGGGTACCCGGCATGGCCGGCAGGCCGCCGAGCTGGCCAGAGGACACCTGCACGTTCTGCGCGGCCACGGCGGTCTTGACGTCGACCGGGGTCAGCTGGAACTTGTTCAGCTTGGCCGGATCGAGCCAGATACGCATGGCGTACTGTGCACCGAACACCTGGAAGTCACCCACACCGGCAGTCCGCGAGATCGGGTCCTGCATGTTGGAGACGATGTAGTTGGCCAGGTCGTCCTTGGTCATGCTGCCGTCTTCGGACACCAGGCCGATCACCAGCAGGAAGTTCTTCACTGCCTTGGTGACGCGGATACCTTGTTGCTGCACTTCCTGCGGCAGCAGCGGGGTGGCCAGGTTCAGCTTGTTCTGCACCTGCACCTGCGCGGTGTCGGGGTTGGTGCCCTGCTCGAAGGTGGCGGTAATGGTCATGCTGCCGTCGGAGTTACTTTCCGACGACACATAACGCAGGTTGTCGATACCGTTGAGCTGCTGCTCGATTACCTGTACCACGGTGTCCTGCACGGTTTGCGCCGAGGCGCCCGGGTAGGTCACGGCGATGGCGATGGCCGGCGGCGCGATGCTCGGGTACTGGTTGATCGGCAGCTTCAGGATCGACAAGGCGCCGACCAGCATGATCACCAGGGCGATCACCCAGGCGAAGATCGGGCGATCGATAAAGAACTTCGACATGGTTTACTCCGCTTTGGCGTCTGCTTTCGCCGCATTGGCCTGAACAGGGCTGGCCGGCTTCTTGACGTTGGTGGCTTCGCTGACCTTGACCTCGACGCCCGGGCGCACGTACTGCAGCCCTTCGGTGATCAGGCGGTCGCCCGGGTTCAGGCCTTCCTCGATCAGCCAGTCGCTGCCCAGGGTACGGTTGGCCTTGAGCTGGCGCAGTTCGACCTTGTTCTCCTGGTTGACCACCAGCGCGGTCGGCGCGCCTTTCAGGTCGCGGGTCACGCCCTGTTGCGGGGCCAGGATGGCGTTGGCGTTGACCCCGGCCTTGAGCCGTGCATGCACGAACATGCCTGGCAGCAGGGTGTGATCGGGGTTGGGGAACAGGGCGCGCAGGGTGACCGAGCCCGTGGTCTCGTCGACCGCGACTTCGGAGAACTCCAGGCGGCCTTCCTGCTTGAACAGGCTGCCGTCTTCCAGCACCAGCTGCACCGAGGCGGCGTTGTCGCCGGCCTTCTGCAGCTGGCCGCTTTCCAGGTCACGGCGCAGCTTGAGCAGCTCGGCGGTGGACTGGGTGACGTCGACGTAGATCGGGTCGAGTTGCTGGATGGTGGCCATGGCGTTGGCCTGGCCATTGCTCACCAGTGCACCTTCGGTGAACGAAGAACGGCCGATACGGCCGCTGATCGGTGCCAGGACCTTGGTGTAGCGCAGGTCGATCTGCGCGCTCTTGAGCGAAGCCTCGGCCTGCAATCGTTTGGCATTGGCGTCGTCGTATTCCTGCTTGGAGACAGCCTGTTCGTCGATCAGCTGCTTGTAGCGCTCGGCCAGCGAGCGGGTGGCCTGCAGGTTGGCCTGGGCATTGGCCAGGTTGGCTTCGTACACGGCAGGGTCGATCTGGTACAGCTGCTGGCCTTCCTTGACCTCACTGCCTTCCTTGAACAGGCGCTTGAGGATGATGCCGTTGACCTGCGGGCGCACTTCGGCGACGCGGTAGGCACTGGTACGCCCCGGCAATTCCGAGGTCAGGGTGAAGGCTTGGGGCTGAATGGTCACGACGCCGACCTGAGGAGCCTGCGCCGCTGGCGCTGCTTCTTCTTTCTTACAGCCACTGAGCAGGGTGGCCAGGGCGACGGCGGAAACCAGAGCGGTAACGGCTGGCTTGAATTGCATGAGGATCCTCGGGTCGCTGGAGCTGGGAGACGCTCAAGAGTAGTGGAAGAGTCTTGATCTGGAAAAATTGCTATCCGGTGGATAAATAGCTTGCTAAGGAATATACTTACATTCATGGTTGTTTGTAAATACCGCTGGGTTGTACTCGGGTACTGCCACAGTCCTTGATTAGCTCATCCGCGAGGCACCCTGCAGAGGTGCCCCCGGAGTGTTCCCCGCACGCGCTGCGCGTTCGGGGCAGATGAGGTTTGTACTGCCATGGTCCGTCGAACCAAAGAAGAAGCCCAGGAAACCCGCGCCCAGATCATCGAGGCGGCGGAAAAGGCCTTCTACAAGCGCGGGGTTGCGCGAACCACCCTGGCCGACATCGCCGAACTGGCGGGTGTGACGCGGGGGGCTATCTACTGGCACTTCAACAACAAGGCCGAGTTGGTGCAGGCGCTGCTCGACAGCCTGCATGAAACCCATGACCACCTGGCGCGGGCGAGCGAAAGCGAGGACGAAGTGGACCCGCTTGGCTGCATGCGCAAGTTGTTGCTGCAAGTGTTCAACGAGTTGGTGCTCGATGCCCGAACCCGGCGTATCAATGAAATCCTGCATCACAAGTGCGAGTTCACCGATGACATGTGTGAAATTCGCCAGCAGCGCCAGGGGGCGGTGCTGGATTGCCACAAGGGCATCACCCTGGCGTTGGCCAATGCCGCGCGCCGGGGCCAGTTGCCAGGCGAGCTGGATGTCGAGCGCGCAGCGGTGGCCATGTTCGCCTATGTCGATGGCCTGATCGGGCGCTGGCTGTTGCTGCCTGACAGTGTCGATCTGTTGAAGGATGTCGAAAAATGGGTCGACACCGGGCTGGATATGCTGCGCTTGAGCCCGGCTCTGCGCAAATGACTCTTTGTGAAGGATTGTGAGGGAGTGTTACCCCTTTGTGTTAAGGGGCGATTAATGCTTTTCGGATTGCTCAGCCGTGCAGGTTCTGCCGACGCGCCGAGATCTCTGTGGGAGCGGGTTTACCCGCGAACACCGGCGAAGCCGGTGCCATTCACCGCGCAGCCTTCTTCGCGGGTGAACCCGCTCCCACAGGGATCGCACAAGATGCAGGTTTGCAGCAAGGCAGCAGCCCCCACAAGAGTACGGCCGCCTTCAGCGTCCGCGCAGTTGCCGGTCGGGCAATGCAAACGCTGCAAACAGTCCCAGCACAGCTACCCCGGCACTCCCCATCAACAATTGCCGGAAAGTCTCCAGCAACCGCCCCTGTGTCACCAGGTCCACTTCGCCGGCCTTCAGGCTCCCCAGCAACGGATTACCCAGCGACTCGAACCCGCCCTGGTGCAGCAGCGCCAGCAGCAGGCTGGACATGCACGCCACCCCCATGGCCCCGCCCAGCGAGCGGAACAGGTTGGTGGTGCTGGTGGCCACGCCGATGTCCTTGCTGTCCACCGCGCTTTGCGTACCTACCAGCGAGGTCGGGAACTGCAGCCCGCAGGCGATGCCGGTCAGCAACATGAACAGCGCACTGGGCAAGGCCGACTGTGGCGGGGTCAGTGCCATGGCGAAAATGGCCAGCGGCATCAGCAGCGCGCCGGCCAGGATCTGCGGCTTGTAGCGCCCGGTCAGGCTGGTCATGCGCCCGCCGGTGAAGGCACCCATGGGCAGCCCCATCACTAGCGGCAGAAGGTGCAGGGCCGCGCTGTCGGCACCGGCGCCGGTGATGCCCTGGTAGCGCAACGGCATGAGCATGGTCAGAGAGATCGACTGGAAGCTGGCGAAGAAGATCACGCCCCAGCACAGCACCGCCACTCGGTTGCCGAACAGGCCGAGCGGCAGCAGTGGCTCCGGGCAGCGGCGTTCATGGGCGATGAACAGCACCAGGCCCAGCGCGGCGCAGGCGAACAGGGCCAGCACGGGTGGGTCGGCCCAGGCGTGGCCCTGGCCAACCAGGGTAATGCCCAGCAACAGGCTACCCAGGCCAAGGATCAGCAGCATGGCGCCGAGGTAGTCCACCTGCGCCTTGCGGCGCTGTGCCGGCATGCCGCCGAGGGCGCGGCGGATCGCCCACAGTGCAACCAGCCCCAGCGGCAGGTTGATCCAGAACACCCCGCGCCAGGACAGGTATTCGGTCAGCCAGCCGCCCAGCACCGGCCCGGCGACGCTGGCCACCGCGTACATGCTGCTGAAGTAGCCCTGGTAGCGGCCGCGTTCTCGCGGGGGCACGAAGTCGCCGATGATCGCCTGGCTCACCGAGACCATGCCGCCTGCGCCAATGCCCTGCAGTACCCGGGCCAGCACCAGTTGCTGCATGTCCTGGGCCAGGGCGCAGGCGATCGAGGCCAGGGTGAACAGGCTGATGCCGGTGAGGATCATCCGGCGCCGCCCATACAGATCACCCAACTTGCCGTAGATCGGCACGGCCACGGTCATCGCCACCATGTAGCCGGAGATGACCCAGGCCAGCAGGCCGACATCGTTGAACTGCGCCGAGATCGCCGGCAGCGAGACGGCGACGATGGTCTGGTCCAGGGCGCCGAGGAAGATGGCCAGCATCAGGGCGGTGAGCACGTTGCGCAGAGTGGTGGGGGGCAGGGCGGCGGTCACGGGGATACCTTGTTTGTCTTTGGCAGCCTCTTCGCGGGTGAACCCGCTCCCACAGGTATGTCGCTGTTCCTGAGGGCAACGCCGTACCTGTGGGAGCGGGTTTACCCGCGAAAGGGCCCTTGGATTGTAACCTGAGTTAGGTAGCTTCCTATGTACTATCTGCATCCCCTATGCAAGATCGGCATTGGCGCATTCATCCAGTGCGGCATGGCTGCGTGATATCGTTGGTATGCCACAGAGGCTGAAAACCGCGGCCTGCACCAGCTTGGTGCAGCATTATGCCGCAGGGTTTTCGCGCCGCTGTCTCCCACACCTTTTATTCCTCTGCCTGCATGTCGAGCATGACCGCCCAGATGGCGACGGTTGGAACAGCCCAGGTAGACCCGATTACAGGGGTCGGTAGTTACCGTTCGAATTTCAACTTATTTTGCGGAGTGATCATGCCCAAGGCTTCCCATCAAGATCTGCGTTTTGCCTTCCGCGAGCTGCTCGCTTCAGGTTCCTGTTATCACACCGCATCGGTGTTCGACCCGATGTCGGCACGCATTGCCGCAGACCTGGGCTTCGAGGTCGGCATCCTCGGTGGTTCCGTCGCTTCGTTGCAGGTACTGGCCGCACCGGATTTCGCCCTGATTACCCTCAGCGAGTTCGTCGAGCAGGCCACCCGTATTGGTCGCGTGGCGCAACTGCCGGTGCTGGCTGATGCCGACCACGGCTATGGCAACGCGCTGAACGTCATGCGCACGGTCATCGAACTGGAGCGCGCCGGCGTGGCTGCGCTGACCATCGAGGACACCCTGCTGCCGGCCCAGTTCGGGCGCAAGTCCACCGACCTGATCCCGGTTGAAGAGGGCGTCGGCAAGATCCGTGCGGCGCTGGAGGCGCGGGTCGATTCGTCACTGTCGATCATTGCCAGGACCAACGCTGGCGTGCTCACCACCGAAGAAATCATCGTGCGTACCCAGAGTTACCAGAAGGCCGGAGCCGACGGTATCTGCATGGTGGGGGTGAAGGACTTCGAGCAGCTTGAGCAGATTGCCGAGCACCTGACGGTGCCGCTGATGCTGGTGACCTACGGCAACCCGAACCTGCGCGACGACGAGCGCCTGGCGCGCCTGGGCGTGCGCATCGTGGTCGATGGTCACGCAGCCTACTTTGCCGCGATCAAGGCCACCTACGACTGCCTGCGGCTGCAGCGTGGCCAGCAGAACAAGTCGGAAAACCTCAGCGCCACCGAGCTCTCGCACACCTACACCCAGCCCGAGGACTACATCCGCTGGGCCAAGGAATACATGAGCGTCGAGGAGTGACAGCGCGCTCCCTGTAGGAGCGTCACAGGTCCCGATCCCACTCGGGTTCGTCCTGGAACCGCTGCACGAGAAAATCCAGCATGCTGCGCAAGGTCGCCGGCATGTGCTTGCGTGAGGTGTACACCGCATTCAGGTTCAGCTCGCGCGGCCTGGCCTCGGGCAGCAGGCGCACCAGCTCGCCCCGGCGCAGGGCCTGCGCAGCCTGGTAGGTCGGCAGCATGGCGATACCAGCGCCGGCCAGCGCCGCCTTCTGCAGTGTCATCGCCTCGTTGGCACTGATGTTCCCCGCCACCGGCACAGCGACCTGCTGGCCGGCCACCTCGAAATGCCACAGGCTGTGGCCGAAGTAGGCATGGGTCAGGCAGTTGTGCCGGCTCAGTTCCTCGACCCGTTGCGGCGTGCCGTGCTCGCGCAGGTAGGCCGGTGCCGCACATACCACCGAGCGGCACACGCTCAGACGCCGGGCGATCAGGTTGGGGTCCAGGTCATTGCTGGTGCGGATGGCCAGGTCGATGCGCTCGTCCACCAGGTTGACTGTGCGATCGAGCATCTGCAGTTCCACCTTCACCCCGGGGTAGCGCCGGACGTAGGCGGCCACTGCATCCACCAGCTGTGCCTGGCCGAACGAGGTGCTGACACTGATGCGCAGCGCGCCCTTGGGCGCGTCATCCGGCTGCTGCACCGCGGCCTGCAGGTCGCCGGCCAGTTCCAGCAGTTGCCGGCAGCGGGGCAGGGTTTCCTGGCCGGCTGCGGTGAGGCTGAGCTTGCGCGTGGTGCGCTGCATCAGCCTTGCGCCAACCCAGTCTTCCAGCTCTGCCAGGTAGCGCGACACCACCGGTCGGGACAGTTGCAGATGATCCGCCGCCGCCGACTGGCTGCCCAGGTCGACGACGGTGACGAAAACGCGCATGGCGTTGAGACGGTCCATGATTTGCCCGATTTCAGAAACAAACTATGTTCGAGCATCGCATTTTTTGTCATGGATTGGGCAACTAAGCTGGTGGGCATTGTTCATCTGACGGGTGTTTGCGATGTCTCTTTTCACTCCCTTGCGTGGTCTGCTGCTGGCCTGCGTGACTCTGGCCGGCCCGGTGCTGGCTGCCGAACCCTTGCGGCTGGAGGTGTACAACCCCGGGCACGAGGCGATTTTCCCGGTCAGTTCGGTGATCGTCAGTGGCGAGCACGACGCCATCCTCGTCGATGCCCAGTTCGGCAAGGCCCAGGCCGAGCAGCTGGTGCAGCGCCTGCGGGCAGGTGGCAAGCAGCTGACCAGCATCTACATCAGCCATGGCGACCCGGACTACTACTTCGGCCTGGATACCCTGACCCAGGCCTTCCCCGACGCCAAGGTGCTGGCTTCGGCCGCCACGGTTGCCCATATCCGCCAGACCATGGATGCCAAGCTGGCTTACTGGGGCCCGCAGATGGGCACGGACAAGCCAGCGCGGCTGGTGCTGCCACAGGTGCTCGAAGGCAACCGCCTGACGCTGGAAGGGCAGGCCCTCGAGGTGGTCGGCCTGGACGGCCCGCAACCTGACCGCAGTTTTGTGTGGATCCCGTCGATCAAGGCGGTGGTCGGTGGCGTGGTGGTGTCGGAGAACATTCATGTGTGGATGGCCGACACTCAAACGGCCAAATCCCACGCCGACTGGCTCGGCACCCTGGCGCACATCGAAGCGCTGGCGCCGCGCACGGTCATCCCCGGGCACTACCTGGGGGACAGCAGCCGATCGCTGGAGTCCGTGCATTTCACGGCGAACTATATTCGTGATTTCGATGCCGAGACCGCCAAGGCGAAGGACGCCGGTGCGTTGATCGCGGCGATGAAGCGACGTTACCCGGGCCTGGCCGATGAAAGCTCGCTGGAGCTGGGGGCCAAGGTCGCCAAGGGCGAGATGAAGTGGTAATTCCGTTCAACTGATGGAGAGTATCCCATGAGCAAGATCGCAATCATCGGTGCCACTGGCCGCGCTGGCAGCCAGTTGCTGGAAGAGGCCCTGCGCCGTGGCCACAGTGTGCTGGCCATCGCCCGCGACCCGTCGCGGCTGCAGGGGCGGGACGGGGTGACCGTCAAGGCGCTGGATGCCAGGGACAGCGGGGCCCTGCAAGCGGCGGTCGCGGGTATGGATGCGGTGCTGAGTGCGGCGCATTTCTCGACCATCGAACCGCACGCCATCATTGAGCCGGTCAAGCGGGCCGGGGTCAGGCGCCTGCTGGTGGTCGGTGGTGCCGGCAGCCTGTTGCTGCCATCGGGGCATCGAGTGATCGACAGCCCGGACTTCCCCGAGGCATACAAGGCCGAGGCCACTGCCGGGGTGCGTTTTCTGGAGGTGTTGCAACGGGAACCGAACCTGGACTGGACCTTCCTGTCGCCGTCGGCGGAGTTCGTTGAAGGTGAGCGCAGCGGGCACTACACGCTGGGCAAGGATCATCTGCTGATCGGCGCGGATGGCAAGAGCTGGATCACCTTTGCCGATTACGCGATTGCCATGCTCGACGAGCTGGAAAAGCCGCAACATTCGCGGCAGCGATTCACGGTCGGGTACTGAGTCGCCTGCTTCGCGGGCACGCCCGCTCCCACAGGTAAAGCACAGGTCTTGGAATCTGTGCAGTACCTGTGGGAGCGGGCGTGCCCGCGAAGAGGCCCTCACTGGCTGGCCTGGTGTTCCAGCCAATCCAGCAACTCCCCCAACCCCGCCGGCAAGCTCCTGGCCTGGCTCACCAGGTAATACCCCTTGCCGGTCATCACCTTCAGCGCAAACGGCATGCACAACCGCCCCCCGCGCAAGTCATCGCCGATCAGCGACCAGTCGCCGATGGCCACGCCGGTCCCCTGCGAGGCCATGGCCATCGCCATGTCCAGCGTCTCGAAATGCTGCTTCGGCCCTTGAGTGCCCAGCGTCACCCCCGCTGCCTGCAGCCACAACCGCCAGTCATGCTCATCCCGCGACGGGTGCAGCAGCATGTGTCGCGCCAGGTCCTCGACCTGCTGCAACGGTACCGGCCCCTGGCGCAATGACGGCGCGCACACCGGCGTCAGCTGCTCATCGAACAGCTTGCGCACGCGCAGCCCGTGGTTCGGCGCCTCGCCGTAGACCACCGCCGCATCGAAACCCTCGCGGCGGAAATCCACCCCATGCTGCACCGTGGTGGTCAGCTCCACCGGTACATCCGGGCGTAACGCCTGCCATTCCATCAGGCGCGGCAGCAGCCAGCGCATCACGCAGGTCGGAGCCTTGAGCTGCAAGGTAGTGCTGCGCCCACCTACCTCACGCACCCCTTGTTCGATCAGCGCGAACACCTGCTGCACTCGTGGCAGCCAGTCCTGGCCTTCACGGGTCAGGCTCAGCCCGCGGGCCTGGCGCTGGAACAAGGCATAACCCAGGTGCTCCTCGAGCGCTGCTATCTGCCGGCTGACGGCGCCCTGGGTGATATGCAACTGCTGCCCGGCACGGGTGAAGTTGCAGTGCTGGGCGGTGACCAGAAAGGTATGCAGGGCGGGTAGGGGCGGGAGGCGTTTCATTGCGCTAAGCCATGATTACAGGACATGGCTAGTATGTGTTTTTTTGCATTGTGGCGATAGCCGTGGCTGGGTCCAATAAGGGCATAACCCAACCAAGATTCATGGTGAAACCCGATGGCAACCTGCGGCGAAGTACTGGTAAAACTCCTTGAAGGCTATGGCGTGGACCATGTCTTCGGCATTCCTGGTGTACATACCGTGGAGCTCTACCGCGGCCTGGCCGGCTCGTCCATCCGTCATGTCACCCCGCGCCACGAGCAGGGTGCCGGGTTCATGGCCGACGGCTATGCGCGGACCCGCGGCAAGCCCGGGGTGTGCTTCATCATCACCGGCCCGGGCATGACCAACATCACCACCGCCATGGGCCAGGCCTATGCCGACTCGATCCCGATGCTGGTGATTTCCAGCGTGCAGTCCCGCGACCAGCTGGGCGGTGGCCGCGGCAAGCTGCATGAGCTGCCCAACCAGGCGGCACTGGTGTCGGGTGTTGCTGCGTTTTCCCACACCTTGATGAGTGCCGATGACCTGCCACAGGTGCTGGCCCGGGCGTTCGCCGTGTTCGAAGGCGCCCGCCCGCGGCCGGTGCATATCGAGATCCCGCTCGATGTGCTGGTCGAACCGGCCGATCACCTGCTGCCGGGGCGTCCGGTGCATGGCAGCCGGGCGGGGGCAGCGCCACAGGGCGTGGCGCAGATGGCCGAGCGCCTGGCCAATGCACGGCGGCCCTTGATCCTGGCCGGGGGCGGCGCGTTGGCTGCCGGCGCTGCGCTGGCGCGCCTGGCCGAACACCTTCAGGCCCCGGTGGCGCTGACCATCAATGCCAAGGGCTTGCTGCCGTCCAGCCACCCGCTGCAGATCGGCTCGACGCAGTCGTTGCCGGCCACACGGGCGCTGGTGGCCGAGGCCGACGTGGTACTGGCAATCGGTACCGAATTGGCCGAAACCGACTATGACGTGACCTTCAAGGGTGGTTTCGAGATCCCGGGCAGCCTGTTGCGCATCGATATCGACCCGGACCAGACCGTGCGCAATTACCTGCCGGAGCTTTCGCTGGTGGCTGATGCCGCACTGGCCGCCGAAGCGCTGCTCGGTGCCTTGCAAGCCCTGCCGCAGCCGATGCGCGAAAGCACCTGGGGTGTGGCGCGCGTGGCCAATCTGCGCCAGGCACTGGCGACGGGGTGGGATCAGCCGACCCTGAGCCAGACGCGCTTGCTGACGGCGATTCTCGAGCGCCTGCCCAATGCCATTCTGGTGGGCGATTCGACCCAGCCGGTGTACACCGGCAACCTGACCCTGGACATGGAGCAGCCACGGCGTTGGTTCAATGCCTCGACCGGCTACGGCACCCTGGGTTATGCGTTGCCGGCGGCTATGGGCGCCTGGCTGGGCAGCGCGGAACAGGTCGGCGAGCGTGCGCCTGCGGTGTGCCTGATTGGTGATGGCGGTTTGCAGTTCACCTTGCCGGAGCTGGCCAGCGCGGTGGAGGCGCAAGTGCCGCTGATCGTGCTGCTGTGGAACAACCAGGGGTATGAGGAGATCAAGAAATACATGGTCAACCGGGCGATCGAGCCGGTCGGGGTGGATATCCATACCCCGGACTTCATTGGTGTGGCGCGGGCCTTGGGCGCTGCGGCGGAGCAGGTGGCGGATGTGGCGCAGTTGCAGGCGGCGTTGGGGCACGCGGTGGAGCGCAAGGGGCCGACCCTGATCCAGGTTGACCAGAATCAGTGGCAGGGGGCTGTGTTGGGTTGAGGAATTGCTATTGCCTGTGCTGGCCTCTTCGCGGGCACGCCCGCTCCCACAGGTACTGCACAGATTTCAAGACCTGTGCATTACCTGTGGGAGCGGGTTTACCCGCGAAAGGGCCGGGGCAGGCGAAAGCTGAACTTCAGCCAGCAGTCGCCCGCAACCTGGCCACATCACGAATCGGCGGCGCGCCATACAGCCGGCTGTATTCACGGCTGAACTGTGACGGGCTTTCATACCCCACCCGATAGGCCGCCACCGCTGCCTCCAGCCCGTCATTGAGCATCAACCGCCGCGCCTCCTGCAGGCGCAGTTGCTTCTGGTACTGCAACGGGCTCATCGACGTCACGGCCTTGAACCGGTGGTGCAAGGTCGAGGTGCTGAGGTTGACCTCCCGTGCCAGGTCCTCGATGCGCAAAGGCAGCTGGTAGTTCTGGTTGAGCCAGGTAATGGCCTGGCAAACCCGGTGGGTCTGGCTGTTGGCCAAGGCGATTTCGTACAGCCGATAACCCTGCGGCCCACGCAGCAGGCGGTAGAGAATCTCCCGGCGGAACAGTGGCGCCAGCATCGCGATGTCGCGCGGGGTATCCAGCAGGCGGATCAGCCGCAGCAGGGCGTCGAGCAACGCGGCATCGGTTCTCTCCACATACAGGCCACGGCCGGAAGGCCGGTTGGGCACCAGCATCGGCCCGCTTTCGGCGATCAGCTGGCTGATCTCGGCCGGGTCCAGGTCCATGCGCAGGCCAAGGCTGGGGTGCTCGGGGCTGGCGTCGAGCCTCACGCCGCTCAACGGCAAGGTTACCGAAACCACCATGTAGTGCAGCGGGTCGTAGGCGTACTGTTCGTCCCCGAGGAACAGGCTCTTGCTGCCCTGGGCGAGGATGCACAGCGCGGGTTGCGCCAGGGTCGGCACCGAGCGCACGTTCTCGGTGTAGCGCACCAGGTACAGGTCATCGATGGCCGATGCCGGGCCGTGAGGCTCGCCGGCGTGGCGGCGGATCAGCTCGGCCAGCTCCTGGCGTTGCAGTTCCAGGCTCGGGTCGATGGACGTGGCGGTGGTCATGATGGCTTTCCTCTGCTGACCGACGCAGCATAGGTTTGGGCAATGGCGGGCGCTAGTCAAAAGCTGCACGTCGATTGCCTGATCCTGCCGCGCCGCAGGATCAGGCAATCGCCGAGCAGTAATGGCCTAACGCGCCGCGCGGGTGAGCCCCTAACCTTGGCAACCTGGCTTTTCCGTCCGCCTGCTTCAAGGAGATTGTGCAATGACCCCGACACAACCGGTCACCCACCTTGCTTTCATCCGTGCCAGCAGCGGGCGCTCGGCGGAGCTGGGCGCGCGCCTGCGTGACCTGCTCGAGCCCTCACTGCGGGCACCGGGTTGCCTGAGTTTCACGGTGCAGCGTTCCCAGGCAGATGCCGACCTATGGTTGCTCAGTGGAAGCTGGCGTGACCAGCAGGCGATGAGTGGGTACTTTGCTTCGCCAACGCTGGAGGTGTTTGGCGAGCTGGTGCAGGCACGGGTGGTCAGCAGCCTGGATCTGCATACCTTTGATTGATCTGTCGCCTGTACCGGCGATAGGGCCGGTACAGGCAAATAGGGTAAAATGCCGGCCCTCGATCAACGAAGCGGACAGCAACATGGCACGTAGGGAGTTCCCGCATTTCGAAGCGGTTTCGGCGATGGTCCCGGTGGAAGGCGGCGGTTACAACGCGGCCATCGCGACCAAGGCCTTGGGCATGGGCGGTGCGCCGCGCTTTCACAAGATTCTCGACGGCCAGGTGTTCAAGGGCGCCGTGGCCGCCGACGAAGCGGCCACGGCCGAGTTGCAACGCCTGCAGGGCGTCAGCGAAGAAGGTGAGCTGATCTGGTGATCAGGCCGGCGGGCGGGCCATCTTGAACAGGTTGCCCAGCTCGAAATAGTCTGCCGGGCCACCGCCACGCAGGATCGGTTCGGCAGCAGCGGTATCGTAGATGCCGTTCTTCAACAGGTGCTCGGCAATGTGCACCGCCACCACTTCACCCAGGATCAGCCAGCTGGGCACCGGTTCCTGATCGGCCCGCTTGAGCTGGACGATCTGGCTGACCTTGCACTCGAAGGCCACCGGGGTTTCGCCGACACGCGGCACGTTGACAATGCTCGACGCTGTGGCAGTGAGGCCGCTCAATTCGAATTCGTTTATCTCGGCGGCAACCGGTGCGCAGCTCTGGTTCATCTGCTCGGCCAACGGGCGGGTGGCCAGGTTCCAGACGAATTCGCCGGTCTGCTCGATGTTGTTCAGGCTGTCTTTGCGCCCGACGCTGCAGAAACCGATGATCGGCGGGATGTAGTTGAAGGCGTTGAAGAAGCTGTAGGGCGCAAGGTTCAGGCGGCCTTCGCGGTCCTGTGAGGAGATCCAGCCGATAGGGCGGGGGCCGACGATGGCGTTGAACGGGTCGTGGGGCAGGCCGTGGCCTTTGGCGGGTTCGTAGTAATACATCTGTGCTGGGCTTGCTGGCCCTACCTCCTGGTGGACAAGGTGCCTAGTGTGCCAAGCCTGTGCCCGCCTGCAAATGATCAAGCCCGGCCGAAGCCGGGCTGGGGGCGCGCATCAGGGATCAGCTGATGCGGTGGGCGTTGGTGCGCTCGAAGCCGTCTTCGGCGAAGCGCTGGCCACCGGTGCGCTCGAAGCCGTCTTCGGCGAAGCGCTGGCCACCGGTGCGGTCGAAGCCGTCTTCGGCGAAGCGCTGGCCACCGGTGCGATCGAAACCGTCTTCGGCGAAGCGCTGGCCACCGGTGCGGTCGAAGCCGTCTTCGGCGAAGCGCTGGCCGCCAGTGCGGTCGAAACCATCTTCAGCGTAGGCAGCGGATTGGCTCTGGGTCGCTGCGAAGGTGTGGGCGTTGGTGCGGTTGAAGCCATCTTCGGCGAAGGCGCCAGTAGCGAAAACCGAGAGGGCCAGGGTGAGGATCAGTTTGTTTTTCATGGTCGTTGCTCCAGGGGTTTTTGGGGTTGTTTGTTTCTATGGGTTTAATCCTACGCCGATTAATTTGATTAAAAAGCGCAAATAATAGTGCTTAAAAATCGAGTAATTCGATATATGTTGGCGTGGATCCTGTGGCTCTGGCAGCGGTTCTGGCTCAGGATGTGCCTTCCCATAAGGCGACGTTCTGCCAGCCATTTCAGCTTGAGCGGGGGGAATTAATGGGGCGTTAAGGATGAAAGATCTTTCATTGAAGGCTGCTCAACGCATTTTTCATACATCACCAACCGATTTTTCAAATGCTGCTCAGCACCATCGCCGCACCTCAAACCGGAGCGGCACAACAATGAACAAACTCCCGCAAATCACCTTGGCCTTCTGGGTCATGAAGATCTGCGCTACCACTCTTGGCGAAACGGCAGGTGACTTGCTGTCGATGACCCTGAACATCGGCTATGCCCTTAGCTCGCTGCTGCTGATCAGCGTGTTCCTGCTGACCCTGCTCGGCCAGCTGTACTCGCGCCGCTACCACCCGATGCTGTACTGGCTGGTGATCCTCTCTACCAGTACTGCCGGCACCACCATGTCCGACTTCATGGACCGCACCCTGGGCCTGGGCTATGCCGCAGGTTCGGCCATCCTCATCGGCATCCTGCTGTTGACCTTCCTGGTATGGCGCCTGAGCGGCAACCCACTGGATGTCACCCGCATCAAGAACCGCACGGGCGAGCTGTTCTACTGGGTGGCGATCCTGTTTTCCAACACGCTGGGCACTGCTCTGGGCGACTACCTGGCCGATGACTCGGGGCTCGGGTTTGCCGGTGGTGCATTGCTGATCGGCAGTGCCATCGCCTTGGTGGTGGTGGCCCGCTACTGGACGCGCATCCCCGGCGTGGTGTTGTTCTGGGTTGCGTTCGTGCTCACCCGGCCGTTCGGCGCCACCTTGGGCGACTTCCTCACCAAGCCCCACGAGAAGGGCGGCCTGGACTTCGGCACGGTCGGCTCTTCGGCGGTATTGGGCGGGGTGTTGCTGGTGCTGGTGCTGATGGCCACCTGGTACCAGCGCCGTGAACCGCGTCAGGTGTTGGAGATGTCCTGAGCCTGCTTTCAGGTACTTATGAGCCGAATAGGATTTCTAATCGGCTCGTCAGAGGGTTTTGGAGGTATGGCTTGATGTTTGCGGTGTTGCTGAAATCGAGCGCCGCCCGCGCGGCGCTCGATCTGATAGGCGCTGAACCGCTCACGACGAACGCCTGGCAACCCTGACATATCCTCAAACGCCCGATAAAAAAGGGGCGCCCCATGCACTGGAGCGCCCCTTTTCAGTATTGCCAGGCCAGCATCACTCAGTGGTAATTCGCGAGTGCTGCTTGGTGTCCTTCATGGTCGCGTACACCAGCAACGAGCAGGCGATGCAGGCGGTGACGTACCAGTAGAAGCCGCTCTCCATGCCCGCGCTCTTGAACCACAGGGCCACGTACTCGGCGGTGCCGCCGAAGATCGACACGGTCAGGGCATACGGCAGGCCCACGCCCAGGGCGCGGATTTCAGTGGGGAACAGCTCGGCTTTGACCACGGCGTTGATCGAGGTGTAGCCACTGACGATGATCAGCGCCGCCATGATCAGGAAGAACGCGCCCCACCAGGTCTGGATGGTGTGCAGGGTGCTGAGGATCGGTACGGTGAACAGGGTGCCGAGCACGCCGAAGGCGATCAGGATCGGGCGTCGACCGATCTTGTCGGACAGGCCGCCGATCACCGGCTGCAGGCACATGAACAGGAACAGCGTAGCGGCCGAGATGGTGGTCGAGTCGCTGATGCTCATGCCCACGGTGTTGACCAGGTACTTCTGCATGTAGGTGGTGTAGGTGTAGAAGGCCAGGGTGCCGCCCATGGTCAGGCCGACCACGGTCATCAGCTCCTTGGGGTGGCGCAGCAGGGTGCGCATCAGGCTTTCCTTGGCCTTTTCCTTCTTGGTGAACGAGGCGGTTTCTTCCATGCCGCGACGCAGGTACAGGGCTACCACGGCGCACAGCGCACCGATCACGAACGGAACGCGCCAGCCCCAGGCATACAGCTGCTCGGTGGTCAGGGTCTGTTGCAGGACGATCAGTACCGCCAGGGCGATGAGCTGGCCGGAGATCAGGGTCACGTACTGGAAGCTGGAGAAGAAGCCACGGCGGTCCTTGCTGGCCATTTCGCTCAGGTAGGTAGCCGAGGTGCCGTATTCACCGCCCACCGACAGGCCCTGCATCAGGCGTGCGATGACCAGCAGGATTGGCGCGGCGACGCCGATGGTTTCGTAACCCGGGGTCAGGGCGATGACCAGCGAGCCGGCGCACATCAGCAGCACCGAAGCCATCAGTGCGGCCTTGCGGCCTTTGCGGTCGGCGTACAGGCCCATCAGCCAGCCACCGATCGGGCGCATGAGGAAGCCCACAGCGAAGATCGCGGCGGTATTGAGCAATTGTGCGGTGGAGTCGCCGGCCGGGAAGAAGGCCTTGGCGAAGTACAGCGAGAATGCGGCGTAGACGTACCAGTCGTACCATTCGACCATGTTGCCGATGGACCCGCTGAAGATCGACTTCAGGCGGCTGGCGGTGGTTTTTTCTGCGGCAGGCGCGGTGGCCGCCCCGGCGGGCAGGGAGGTGGCATTATCCATCAGGGATACCTTCTCGTTGTTTTTGTGGAGCGCGCCGTGGCGCAGCTTGCACAGGTGATTGCAGAAGGTGTGCCAAATGGGTGCATGGGGCTTCAAATGGGGGCGCTGTGCGCCCCTTCGCGGGCACGCCGGCTCCCACAGGTACCGCGTGGCGCCTGACGTGTCGCAGTTCTTTGTAGGAGCGGGCGTGCCCGCGAAGGGCTGCAACGCAGCCCCAAAAAATCTTGAAAATGAGCGGCTTTTTGCTTACTGGTTGAGCGCTATAGGCGGATTTTCGCTCATTCCCGCCCAATAAAATCCTCGCGTACCAAACCATGCCGCAGCATCTTTTCGTTAAGCGTGCGCCGCGGCAGCTGCAAGGCCTCCATCACCGCCTTGATTTCGCCCCCATGCTGGCGCAGCGCCGCGCGCAGGCATTGCGCCTCGAACGCTTCCATCTGCTCGCCCAGCGACTGCCCGGCAGGCGCCACCTCGATGTTCGGCGAACCCAGCCCCAACGCATGGCGTTCCGCCGCATTGGCCAGTTCACGCACGTTGCCTGGCCAGTCATGCGACAGCAGCTGCGCCAGTTGTGCACCCGACAGCGGCTGGGCCGCACGGCCAAGCTTTTCGGCAGCGGCACGGGCAAAGTGCTCGAACAGCAGTGGAATGTCCTCACGCCGCTCACGCAATGGCGCCAGGCGCAACTCGGCCACGTTCAGGCGATAGGCAAGGTCTTCGCGGAAGCGCCCGGCGCGGGCTTCTTCGAGCAGGTCGGGCTTGGTCGCGGCAATGATGCGCAGGTCGACGCTGATGCTCTGGTTGGCCCCCAGGCGCTCCAGCTTCTGTTCCTGGATCACCCGCAGCAGCTTGGCCTGTTGGGCCAGTGGCATGCTTTCGATTTCGTCGAGGAACACTGTGCCACCGTTGGCGTACTCCAGCTTGCCGATGCGCTTGCCCTGAGCGCCGGTAAAGGCGCCGCTTTCATGGCCGAACAGCTCGGCCTCGAACAGCGACTCGGGGATGGCTGCACAGTTGAGGGCGACGAACGGCTTGCCGGCGCGCGGGCCAAAATCGTGCAGGCAGCGGGCCACGCGCTCCTTGCCACTGCCGGTTTCGCCACGGATCAGCACATTGACCGGCAGGCTGGCCAGGTCCAGCACTTGCCGACGCAGCTGTTGCAGGCCCTGGGACATGCCCAGTAGCGTGCCTTCCAGGCGTGACTTGAGGTCGGCCTGCTCGTGCAGCCGGCGGTTTTCCAGCACCAGCTGGCGCTTTTCCAGGGCCCGGCGCAGGCTGCCCAGCAGGTGCTGCGGGGTGAAGGGTTTTTCCAGGAAGTCATAGGCTCCGCTGCGCATGGCTTCCACCGCCATGGGCACATCGCCGTGGCCGGTCAGCAGGATCACCGGCAAGTCGGGGTCGTCTGCCTGCAGGCGTTCGAGCAATTGCAGGCCATCCATGCCCGGCATGCGCACATCGCTGATGATCACCCCGGGAAAGTGCCGCGGCAGGTGCGCCAGGCATTCCTCGGCGCGGGCGAACAGTTGCACGCTGAAGCCGGACAGGCTCAGCCATTGTTCGACCGCAGTGCGGATACTGGCTTCATCGTCGACGACGATCACTGAATTCAACATACAGGCTCCAGGTCACGGGGCAGGGTAAGGCTCAGGCGCGCACCGCCGGGCAGGTTTTCGGCCTGCAGTTGGCCACCGGCCTCATGGACGATACCGTAGGAAATGGCCAGGCCCAGCCCCAGGCCTTCGCCCACCGGCTTGGTGGTGAAGAACGGGTCGAAGACCTTGGCCAGGTCGGCCTCGGCGATGCCGCCACCCGAATCCAGCACGCTCAGGCGCCACAGTTCGCCGTCGGGCTCGATGCGGATTTCCAGGCGTTTGTAGCGCTTGTCGGCCATGGCGTCGAGGGCATTGCGCAGCAGGTTGATCAGCACCTGCTCCAGGCGAATGGCATCGCCGCGCACCCAGGCCGGGCGCGCCAGGTACAGGGCTACCTCCACTTCTTCACTGCGGATGCGCGCTTCCAGCAGGTGCAAGGCCTGGTCGACCACGGTGGCCAGGTCGAGGCGCTCGCGCAGGCCGACCGGGCTGTTGCGGGCGAAGGTTTTCAGGTGGCTGGTGAGCGCGGCCATGCGCGTGAGCATCTGCTCCAGCGGTTCCAGCGCCCGGCGTGCTTCGTCATGGCGGCCATGGTCGAGCAGCAGGCGCAGGGTTTCCAGCTGCATGCGCTGGGTGGTCAGCGGCTGGTTGATTTCATGGGCCATGGCTGCCGACATCTGCCCCAGCGCGGCCAGCTTGGCCGATTGCACCAGGCCTTCCTGGGCGGTGCGCAGCTCCCGGGTGCGCTCCTCGACCTGGCGCTTGAGCTCCTCCCGGCTGCGCTGGCGCAGGCGGGCCAGGCGCAGGCGCTGGCTGACGAACAGCGCAGCGAACACCAGGCTCAGCCATACGGCGGCGGCGCCGAGCGCGGCATTGCGGCCGTCGGCGGCGACCTGCGGCTTGCGCAGCAGGTGCAGCGTCCAGTTCTCGCCCTCCAGCGGCAGGCTTTCCCACAGGTACTCGGCATTGCCCTCCGGGCCTTGCACGCGGCTAAGGGTGCTATTGGCGGCAAAGCGCGTCAGCACCTGGTGCTGCAGCGGCACCAGCGGTTGCTTGTCGTACTGACGGGTTTCGGCCAGCTCGGCACGGTCGGCGCCACTGAGTGGCTGCAGCTCGCGGTAGCGCCAGCCGTCCTGGTTGGCGATGAAGGTGATGCCACGGGCATCGCTGACCAGCAGGATATCGCTGCCCTGGCGCCACTCGCGCTCCAGTTCGGGAAACTCCAGCTTCACCACCATGGCACCGAGGAAGCGGCCATGCTCGTCGTTCACCGCGCTGGCGAGGAAGTAGCCCGGCACGCCACTGGTCACGCCCACGGCGTAGAAG
Organism: Pseudomonas sp. LS.1a; assembly: GCF_022533585.1. Taxonomy (NCBI): domain Bacteria; kingdom Pseudomonadati; phylum Pseudomonadota; class Gammaproteobacteria; order Pseudomonadales; family Pseudomonadaceae; genus Pseudomonas; species Pseudomonas sp. LS.1a. Next base: position 4,622,812 of record NZ_CP092827.1, on the reverse strand, counting down.
CGGCCACTGCCCTGGCTGCGGGCTTGCTTGAAATAGGGGCGGAAACCGTAGTTGGAGCCCACGTAGCTGCTGGGCAGTCGCCAGTTGCTGGCGGCGATGGCCAGGCCGGTGCGGTCGAGCAGTTCGAGGGTAGAGGAATTGGCCGCTCCGTTGATGCGCTCAAGCTTGCGGTTCAGGGCGTCCTGCACCGGTTCGCTGACCGGGCCGCGCAGAGCGGCGATCAGTTCCGGGTCCAGCGCCAGCACGGCGGGCAGGGCGCGGTAGCGGTCGATCAGGGTGTGCAGGGCATTGGCGTACAGGCCCAACTGCTGGCTGGCACGCCGGGCGTCGTCTTCCATGGCCTGGCGCTTGGCCTGGTGCATGGCCCAGCCGGCGCTGAAGGCGGTGCCCAGCACGATCAGCAGGGTGATCAGCCCCAGACGCAGGGCGCGAACGGAAAAGGGCATGGGGCGGATCCGGATGAATGGGACATCAGGGCCGGCCTGTTCGCGGGTGAACCCGCTCCCACAGGTATCGCGCAGGCCATCTGCTTGCGGAGTACCTGTGGGAGCGGGTTTGCCCGCGAAGGGGCCGGTACAGGCAAAACCTGTCAGTTACAGCAGTTCAAAGCTCTGCTGCTGCACCGCCTGGGAATCCAGCCCTACCTGGACATTGAACTCCCCTGGCTCGGCAACCCGCTGCAGCTGGCCATTGTAGAACTTCAGGTCTTCCTCGCTGATGCGGAAGCTCAATGTGCGCGACTCGCCAGGCTTGAGCATCAGTTTCTGGAAGTTCTTCAGTTCCTTGACCGGGCGGCTCATGGACGCCGACACATCCTGCAAGTACAGCTGCACCACGGTTTCACCGTCACGCTTGCCGGTGTTCGTCACTGTTACCTTGGCCAACAGTGTGTCGCCACGCTTGAGGTTGTTGGTGGACAAGGTCAGGTCCGACAGCTCGAAGCTGCTGTAGCTCAGGCCATAGCCGAACGGGTACAGCGGGCCATTGGGCTCCTCGAAGTACTGCGAGGTGTAGTTGCCCGGCTTGCCCGGCGTGAAGGGGCGGCCAATACGGGTGTGGTTGTAGTACATCGGGATTTGCCCGACCGAACGGGGGAAGGTGATGGCCAGCTTGCCGGACGGGTTGTAATCGCCGAACAGCACGTCGGCGATCGCGTTGCCGCCTTCGGTACCGGCGAACCAGGTTTCGAGGATGGCGTCGGCTTGCTCGCGTTCCCAGGCAATCGACAGTGGGCGGCCGTTCATCAACACCAGCACCAGCGGCTTGCCGGTGGCCTTCAGGGCCTTGATCAGCTCACGCTGGCTGGCCGGGATTTCCAGGGTGGTGCGGCTCGACGACTCGTGAGACATGCCGCGGGATTCGCCGACCACTGCCACTACCACGTCGGACTGCTTCGCCGCCTTCACCGCTTCGTCGATCAGCACTGCAGGCGGACGCGGGTCGTCGACGATTTCCGGGGCATCGAAGTTGAGGAAGTTCAGGTAATCGAACATCGCCTTGTCGCCGGTGACGTTGGAACCTTTGGCGTAGACCAGCTTGGCCTTGCCCTCCACGGCACGGCGCAGGCCTTCGCGCACAGTCACCGAGTGCATCGGTTTGCCGTCGGCAGCCCAGCTGCCCATCATGTCGATCGGGGCGTCGGCCAGTGGGCCGACCAGGGCGATGGTGCCGGCCTTTTTCAGCGGCAGGGTCTGGTTGCGGTTTTCCAGCAGCACCAGGCTGCGGCGCGCCACGTCACGCGCGGCGTCGCGGTGCAGGCGGTCGTTGCCGTAGTAGTCCTTCAGGTCGGTTTCGGCCTTGCCGATGCGTACGTACGGGTCCTTGAACAGGCCCATGTCGTACTTGGCACCGAGTACTTCGCGCACCGCCTGGTCCAGCTCGCCCTGGGTAACTTCACCGGACTTCAGCAGGCCTGGCAGCTCTTCGCCGTACAAGGTGTCGTTCATGCTCATGTCGATGCCGGCCTTGATCGCCAGCTTGGCGGCTTCGCGGCCGTCGCGGGCGACGCCATGGCGGATCAGTTCCTGGATGGCGCCGTGGTCGCTGATGGTCACGCCCTTGAAGCCCCACTCCTTGCGCAGCAGGTCGTTCATCAGCCAGGTGTTGGAGGTGGCCGGCACGCCGTTGATCGAGTTCAACGCCACCATCACCCCGCCGGCACCCGCGTCGAGTGCGGCGCGGTAGGGCGGCAGGTAGTCGTTGTACATTTTCGGCAGGCTCATATCGACCGTGTTGTAGTCGCGCCCGCCTTCCACCGCGCCATACAGGGCGAAGTGCTTGACGATGGCCATGATGCTGTCGGGGTTGGCCGGGCTGCTGCCCTGGAACGAGCGGACCATCACCTGGCCGATCTTCGAGGTCAGGTAGGTATCTTCACCGAAGCCTTCACTGGTGCGGCCCCAGCGCGGGTCGCGGGCGATATCGACCATCGGTGCGAAGGTCATGTCCAGGGCGT